>CAZCPL010000022.1:0-23036 GCA_964500255.1 uncultured Solibacteraceae bacterium
CCCATCGCCATTTGTCTCATCAACCAAGCCCACGGTTCGGCGTTGGCGCGGCGGCTGAAGAAGATTGCCGATAGCTGGAACGCCAAGGAATTCGCGCGGCTCCGGCTGGTTCGCGACGCGCGCCTGCCCTTCAGTAGCAATGCCAAGGTCACCAAAGAAGCCCTCCAAGCTCTGCGCGCAAAAGGCGCGAAACTCGTTCGACCTTCGGCCGAAGCGGTTGCCGCTCTCGACGCCCTGCGATCCGTCTACGCGGACGCTCAGTCCGGTCATCTTGCGCATGGCGGAGACACGGCACACGCGCGTTCCGTGTTGGCTTGGCTCAAAGGACGCACCCCGGTCGCACTGCAGGAACTCGTCAGCGACCTGATGGAATCGGCCAACGAAGAAGCGCAGTTCGCCAGTGGTTTACTCGAATACCTGCAGCGGCAATCGATTGTGAAGCTCGAAGATGCCGCCGATGCGGTAGGCGCCACAGCAACGGAAATTGCCGCCTATGCGCGGGCGAATCCTTCGCGCATCGGCTATCTTGCAGGGCCTCCACCGGTGCTCTTCGATCCGGTATCCACAAGCGCTTCCGGCACAGAGGCTGGCGTATGAAAGTCGTGATCCCTCTTGGGCTCGACACCATGCCCGATCGCCGCAGAACTTCTCTTCTGCGGCTGTTTCAAAATCTTGGCCTGCGGCTACAACGCACAGATCCGATTTCCCTGCCAGTTTCGCGTGTCCGGGCAGAGATTCTCGGCATGGCGGAAGGCTCGTGGCGCGCCGGTGTTTCGAGTTCCGTCCTTGGACAGATCTTTCATCAGAGCTTCGCCGATCTCTTCACGGCGGCTCACGAATGCCGATGGCAGCGGGTCTTGACTCCAGCCGATCTCGACGATCCTTCGATACTCGCGCGGCATGTCTATCGGAAGTTGGCGGGCCCGCGACTGGCGCGTCAACAGGCTGCCTTGCAGGAATTCACGCAAGAGCTTCTGAACTTCTGGGACGCTGTGCAGAGCATGTGCCGTTGGTTCTGCGATCTCTTAAAGGCCGCGCTCGAAACGAAGCAGATCCGCTATGACGATCTCACCGGATTCTGGGTCAACACCGATACGCTGGTACGGCCGGAACACGACTTGTATTGGGAGTTGCGCGATCCCTCATGGTCTGCACCGGTTCGTGTCGAGGGCCGCGCCGATGCCGTGATCCGCAAGCCCGGCACCAACGAATGGTGCGTCATCGAATACAAGTTGGGCGGCGCTTCGCCGGAAGCCGATCTGGCGCAAGCGTGCCTGTATCACGGTATGTTGACACAATCGAGCGAAGGCGAAGGCTCGGTCGCAATGTTGTACTTCCACCCCGACCTCCGGCAGCAGGTGTTCGAAGCGCGCGCACTCGAACCTGCCATGAAGATGCTGAAGCCGCTCATCGGCAGACTGGCTGGGGTTACCTCGGTTCCACAAAAGGCGGGAAAACCGCGAATCGAAAAGTTACACAAACCGATCTATCCGCAAGAGCCGGATCCAATCGACATCATGGCTGCCAAAGTACTGGATGTCTGCCGTGAATTTGGTGCCAACGCGCGTCTTGCGAGCCCGCCAATTGTGGGTCCGACATTCAGCCGTTTCGCGATCGAACCGGCACGCGGGGTTCCGGCAAAGAAGTTTCAGGGGCTGGCGTTGGATCTGCAGGTTCGCCTGGCCCTTGACGCGCCGCCTCTTATCGGGGTGCACGGTGGGCAGTTGGTGGTGGATGTGCAAAGACACGACCGCCAACAGGTGCGTTTTTCCGATATTCGCGAACAGATCGCGAAGTCTGAGGTGTCATCCCGAATGCCGATTGGCGTCGATCTCAATGGCGTCCTCCGTTTCGTCGATCTCGCCAATCCGCTGCATGCTCATGTGCTCGTTGCCGGAACCTCAGGCAGCGGCAAAACCGAATGGTTGCGAACGGCAATTGCGGGCATGATGATCGCAAACACCCCGGAAACATTGCGGCTAGTGCTCATCGATCCCAAGCGCGCGGCGTTTAGCGAGCTCACAGACTCTCCGTTTTTGTTCCACCCTGACGCGCTGGTCTATCCTGACGGAATCGTTTCCGTTTGCGATATCTTCGACGCGCTGATCGATGAAATGGAGGCTCGCTACCGAGCCCATCAGAAGGCATTCGTCGACGATTTGCGGCAGTTCGTCGACAAATCGGG
Source organism: uncultured Solibacteraceae bacterium (assembly GCA_964500255.1). Classification (GTDB taxonomy): domain Bacteria; phylum Acidobacteriota; class Terriglobia; order Bryobacterales; family Bryobacteraceae; genus F-183. The sequence goes on from CAZCPL010000022.1 coordinate 2,186, forward strand.
CGAAAAGCGGGCGCGCATCGTTTGCGTGTGCGATGAGTACGCTGACCTCGTTGCCACCGACCGCAAGGTGCGTCGCGAAATCGAGATACGTATTTCGCGTCTCGGCGCTAAGGCCCGCGCGGCCGGCATCCATCTTGTGGTGGCGACGCAACGTTCCAGCCGCGACATCGTCAGCGGCGCGTTGCAGGCGAACATGACTTGCCGCGTCGCAATGAAGATGCAGAGTCAGATCGAGTCTCGCTTGCTGCTTGGGCAATCCGGCGCGGAAAACCTGCTCGGACACGGCGATCTGCTCTTTCAGGACATTCAGGAGCCGGTTCGGCTACAAGCACCCTTGCTGTCGGAAGCAGATCGAAAATCCATCTTCGGAAAATCATGACTCGTAGAACTCTCGCACTTGCCCCGCTTCTACTGACCACCGCCAAGGGCCAGCCACGCACTCCGGTGACAGGCAAAGGCGAACATACTTACGAGATGCTGCATGATTTTCTGCAGCTTCCCGATTCCCACAAATTCGGCAATGTTCACGGCATCGTGGCGGATTCCCAGGGGCGCATCATCGTTTGCCACACCGTGCATGCGTCGAGCACATCTGCCGATTCCATCCTCATCTTCGACCCTGTCGGCCGCTTCATCAAAAGCTGGGGCGGAACCGATATGCGCGGCGGCGCCCACGGACTCACCATCCGCAAAGAAGGCTCGCAAGAGTTCCTCTATCATTGCGACAACGTCAAAGGCTACGTCCGCAAAACCACTCTCGACGGCGAAACGGTGTGGGTTCTGCACGCGCCCGCGATGAGCGGCCTTTATGCGAACGCGAAAGAATACAAGCCTTCGAACCTCGCGATCGCGCCGAACGGCGACATCTACATCGCCGACGGATACGGCAAGTTCTACATCCATCAATACGACGCGCAGACGCGCCACATCCGCAGCTTCGGCGGCTCCCGCGAAATCATGAAGACCGTTGAGACGGGTCCCGGCACAACCATCTGGCCGCATGCCATCGGCATCGATACGCGAGGCAGAGAGCCACTGTTGATGGTGGGCGAGCGTGGCGCGAACTCCCGCATCCAATACTTCACGCTGGATGCCAAGCCACTGCACTTCGTCAAAGACGGAGTCCGCTGGCCGAGTACGTTCGACTTTCGTAACGGCCTGATGTTGATGCCCGATCTCAAGGCCGTGGTCACGCTTTTCGATGCGAACAACAAGCTGATCACGCATCTTGGCGACGGGATGCGGCCCGACGGCAAGACTTATGAGGGAATCCGGGCGCAGCCGGATCGCGGGGTGTTCACCCCGGGCAAGTTTATCGCGCCGCACGGTGCCTGCTTCGACGCCGATGGCAACATACTGGTGGCGGAATGGGTGGAGATTGGCCGTGTGACGAAACTACGCAGAGTAAGTGCATAGGCGTTTCGCCGCGTATCCGATCGCTGAACGCGCGCGACTTCTGAAAGGCCGACCGGGAGCCATTAGCTAGCTAACCTCTGCCGGTCGCTCCCAAAGGCGACGAAGGCCTCGTGTTGTTCAAGCTGCGCCAAAGCGTCTGTTCGGGTTGGGGGCGCTCCATTGCCACGCGGGGGTCGGTGCCGGGAGTACGGATGGGGCTGCGACGTTGGCGTCCACCTTCGGCGCGATCCAATATGTTTTGGCATTGGACCGATGTTTCAACGAAGTCTGCGCCAAGCGCATCGCGATCGACTTTCGCGTTTTGCTCGATGATCGACAAGAATTCCACGACGACAATGAGTCTTCGTGTTTTTTCGGGGATTTAGTCAGAGCTGCTCGACGCATGGCGAGAGCCATGGCTGCCAGAGTTTTCGCGCCACCGGCAAAACCTCGCTGCCGGCTGCTTTGCTGAATCGAAGGGCTGTGGCAGTTCCGAAGTATAAGCGTCAGTATCGAGCCGGCCGGCATCGATCGGGCGACTGAGCAACAGCCGCGTTTGGCAGTCAGGATCGACTGCAAGGCCGCCTCGTACACCTTTGGTCAAAGAAGATTCAGGACCGTCCGTGTGCTTTTGAGAGTTCCGAAAAGTCCTGTGTGGCGGTGGCCACAGAGCGGCCGGGCGTCGCCGAAATCTGAATAGGGAGATCGTTTGACTATGCCGAGAAGGAGCTTTTGCAAATCACCGGTTTACGGCGGTGATCCGCCAATGGCTGCCAGTTTGACCCGGTTTGACCCGACGTCATGGGGTAATCTGCCCGATGAATCTGAATGAGCCCATTGGCAATTCTGTGATTGCGGAGACATACCCAAAACTTACTCCCGTTAACCCATTGAATTGAATCACGTAGAAGCGGGCGGTGGGAATCCGTAGGCACACCTATCAGTTCCAACAAATTGCAGGTACAAAGGGTACAAAGAGGTCACTCGGCCGATCGAGCCGTCGCCTGCCGGGATTTCTGAACATCGTGAGGGAACCACGGAATGAAGGCGTTGGTGGATTGCTGGTAGCGAATGTAGTCCTCGCCCTTGGTTTTGAGGGCCTGCGCTTCCGTCGGACGGATGCCGGTGACTTTCATCAGAAAGAAGTACATGACAAAGGCGGAGGCGAGTCCCCAGTAGCCGTTCGGGGAATTTAAGGCGTAGACGCCCCAGCCGATCCAGACGATAAATTCAAAGAAGTAGTTGGGGTGGCGGGAGTAGTTCCAGAGCCCGACGCGACAGGTTTTGCTTTTGTTGGCGGGGTTGGATTTGAAGTTCCAAAGCTGCCAGTCGGCTAGGCTTTCGCCGACCCAACCGATTGACCAGAGTGCTGCTCCTGTGTATTCGAAGACGGAGAATCCGGGATTGGGATTAGTGGAGGCGAGCAGGTAGGGCAGTGAAAGGATGCCGCAAAGCAGGGCCTGGACTTCGTAGAAGAGCAGGAACTTGAGCGGGACATTAGTCTTCCACTTTTCTCGCAGGGCGACGTATCGGCCTTCTTCGGGATGTCCGAAGACGCGGGTGAAGAGGAGGTAGCCTCCCAGGCGGAGTCCCCAGAGAGTGGTCATGGCGACCAGTAACCAAGCGCGATCGGGCCAGCCTCCGCCTTTCAAAGCGTATACGAAAGCGCAGAGCGGCATACCCAGAGACCAACCGGCATCGACGATTGCAGCGTTGCGAAGAGGGAAGTGGATGAGCCACAAACAGAACATCATCGCGACACAAAGGGCGGTAGCGGTAAGAACTAGATCCATCAAGATTATGATAGATCCGGTTGCGACCTAGGCGGAAACAATTGTGAGGATGCCGTTGAGCGTTCCGCGTGCGTCTCGGATTGGCACCGAACGCACAGATTGATCGACGGGGGCTCCATCTTTGCGAATAAGGCGTATCGGGCCGTCTACCATCGAGAACGGATCTCCGGGGTGAAGCACGAGATTGGGCAGTTTTTGGCCGAGAACTTCATCGCGTGACCAGCCGAGGGCCTGTTCGGCGGCGCGGTTCCAGTAGTTGACGTTGCCGTCGAGACCAACGGCGAACATCGGGATGGGGGCGGCATCCAGAACGACGCGGGAGAGATCATCGGCGGGGGTTTGCATCACACGCATCGCGATGGGGGCAACGTGGGGATGTTGCAGCGGTTTTGCCTGATTGCTTTCGGCAAGGCGCAGAGCAAGAGCGTTGGTATTGCTTTCACGACTGAGGCCACGGAGAGCGAACAGCGAAGCGAGATAAATGCCCGTCACCAGCAAATTGACGGCATCATCCAGACCGGTACGGGAATTTTCTGGCAGCAAACCGGTGCCCTGCAAGAGGCGAAGACCCTGGAAAACGGCGGTCATCCCCACCAATCCGGTGAGGGTTCGGTTATAGAGGCCGCGTACCCTGCGCAGAAGCAGGATGCACCATACGATCACGGAAAGTGCGACTACAAGTGCGATTCCGTTCAGAGGATGAGATTGCAGGAGCTTGAAGAATTCCATCGTTGCATTACCGTTGCTTGTAGTACTATCGTCCGGTTGACCGCAATCCTTGAGACCAAAAGTACTGGTTAGCGAGTTCGGTGACGGAATTCTTTGCTCCTCGATGCCAGGCAGGGTATTCAGAACCGCACAAGTCGCTGTAGTGATTAACGCAACGGATTGTAGGCAACCATTGGTTTGTGGTGTGGATTCGGCCTCAAGTTGTCGACTGCTTGGACCGGTCTTCAACGTAGACACCATCTCCGCGATCATGGTTCGGAGGTTCGGAGGTTCGGAGAGATACCCGCGAGTCAATTGCGACTAAAGTCCAATGATTCACAAATTCGTGAAGGATTGATACTCTTGAAGGAATAATGACGCCTTTAGGAAGTAGGTGTCTCCCTGCGAGTGATTGCTCACCAAATCGCGGAATCCACCGATATTGTGTTTTTGCAGTCTCGCGATTCAGCACCGTTCCTGGATCGCGAATCGGGCAGGCGCGTCTGGCATAAAACTCCGTGCGGCTGAGGCTCCGATAGCCTGCCCCTTTTCTTGATCGTATTGTCCAAAACTGGCTTTAATAGCTTTACATTTGGATTCTGCGTGTTTCTGGAAGGATATTTTCCGAGACATGCATCGCAGTCAATGTTGACGGGCATTTGGTCACACTTCGCCGGAGTGACATGCGGGCTTGCCCTGCCTAGTTCCCGGATGTTAAATTACCGCGACTTACCTTGGATTTGCGTTTGCAAGGCGATGGGCGGCCTCTGGCTGCGCCGCGCCAGCAATCGAACCATCTTCGGGCGACCTGAATCCGGAATCTCTTCGGCACCCCAGTGTTCCAGGTACCGCGTGTACGCTTTCTCACTCATACCCTGTCTGCGCCGCACGACAGGTTGCCGATCGGGACAGAGAGTTGCCCGCCAGCGGACTTTGAGACTATGTCGCAACTATCCGCTGGACGCTGAACAGCAGGAAGCGAGGGATGTGAAACGCACCCTTGTAGTTGTTGCCTTTAAGCGTCGAAGTGAGGTTGCCGCGACGGTCGCAGTAACCGAACCATTCGAGTCCCTGGGGATCGGGATAGTGGGCAAAAGCATAGTCATCCATGCGTTCGAGCCAACGCAGCCATTTGTCATCGCCGGTCATCTTGTGGGCGAGGATGCAGGCATAGATCGCCTCGGTGTGCGGCCACCAGAGCTTCATGTCCGCTTCGAGGGTCAGCAAGGGGCGATTGTCGAGGTCTTGGAAGTAGTAGAGTCCGCCGAATTCCCGATCCCAGCCTAGGTCGAAGGCGCGCTCGACTGCGCCGAGTAGCATGTCACGGGTCTTGTTATCGGGGCGGCGTTCAAGGACATGCAGCAGGAACCAGCCGACCTCGGCGACGCTGCCGGAACAGAAGAAGCGACCCTCGGGGGTATCTTTGTCGACGAGCGCGTTTTCGCGGAGCGTACCGAGTTTGTCGTCGAAGTGATACCAGACTTGACGCAAGCACCAGTCGAGTTGTTCGTCGTATCGTGGATCATTCGTTGCTTCCGCCAGTTCCAATGCGAGCAAGGCGATCACCATGATGTCGGCGAGTTGGCTCATGGGCTTGCCGCCATAGAGAGGACGTCCGAGCGGTTCCGGATCATCCACCCACGCGCGGATCTTCCAAAACAGATCCGCACCTTCTTGCAGATACTGTTCGACACCGAAGGCGCGCGAGTATTCGACCAGGCCGAGGGCGACGAAGACAGCCGAATAGGGCTTACGCTGCTGATAGGCGGGTTTTCCATCGCGACTAAGGCTAAAGAAAACGCGCCCTTGTGCGTCGTAGGCGTGGCGGCGCAGAAACTCAATGCAGGATGCGGCGAAATCGCGCCACTCGGGGCGGGGCTCAAGGGTCCGGTGGAGGCGACTGAAGGTCCAGACGGCGCGGCCGTTGAGCCAGACGTACTTGCGGTCGTCGTAGAGGCGCCCTTCGCGGTCGAGGCAGGTGAAGTAGCCGCCGTGCTCGCGATCGAGCGAGTGTTGTTGCCAGAAGGGCAGGATTTTTTCGAGCAAGTGTGCGCGGTAGCGTTCAGCGTAGGGTAGCAACGGATCCATCTCTTTCTAAGCTAGCGCGGGCCGTGTCACGCGCGATCCAAGCGCAAGGAACAAACCGCGTAGGCTGATCCATCTCTTTCTAAGCTAGCGCGGGCCGTGTCACCGATAAGCAAAGAGTGCATCTGCACCTTTGTATGCGGATACTTCCACTGCTCTTGCCCCTTGCCGCGATCGGATTTGGGCAAGAGATCCTTACAGTCAAGGACGCGGTGCGAGAGGCGCTAACGCACCATCCGTCACTCGAATCGGCTGGTGCCCGACTGAAGGCCGCTGGCGCGAGGATCGAGGGCGCGAAGAGCGGAATGAAGCCTCGAGTTCAGTATTCCGAGGGGTTCGCACGCAGCGACAATCCGGTGTTTGTGTTTGGATCGCTGTTGACCCAGCGCCAGTTCGGGCCGGGCAACTTCGCGATCGACAAGCTGAATCGCCCGGACTTTGTGAACAACTTCCAATCGCTGGTAACCGTGGATCAGGCGATCTACGACGGGCGGCAAACGCGACTGCAAGTGCAGTCGGCTCAATTGGGCGAGTCGATGTCCAAAGAAGAGCGCCATATTGCCGAACTTGCCGTGGCGGCCAACACGGCGCGGGCCTATTGGACGTTGGTGTTGGCGGATGAAAGCCAAAAGTCCGCGGACTTGGCGATGGAATCGGCAACCGCCGATCTCAGGCGCGCGGAGGCTGTGCGTGCGGCTGGCATGTCGACGGACGCGGAGGTGCTATCGGTAAAGGTGCATGTGGCGGCCGTCCGAGAGCAGCAGATCTGCGCAGGGCAGGATCGCGAGGTTGCGCGTGCGGCTTTGAATGAATCGATGGGGCGTCCTTTAGATCAGGCTCTGCAAACCTCTTCAAAGCTGCCATTCACGGGGTTGCCTGTTGTTGAGAGCAAGTCTCTGCGTCCAGAAATTGAGATGAGCCGGTTGGGCGTGGAATTGGCCCGCACCCAGATGCGGACGGCTCGGACGGGGTGGTTGCCGCAGGTTGGCGTTCGCGGGGCCTTTGAGGCCGACCGCCAGCGGTTTGTGAATCGCGGGGGTGCGAACTGGCTGGTTGCGGCGACGCTGCGGTGGAATTTGTTCGACGGCATGCAGACGCGATCGAAGGTGAATGAAGCTTCGTTTCACGTCGAGAGCGCGGAGGCGGGCCGCAAGCAGGTGGTGGGCGCCACTGAACTGGCGATGCGGCAGGCACGGATTGCGGTGAAGTCCACGATGGAACGGATCCAGGTGGCGAACGCCGCAGTGGAGATGGCGCAAGAGAGTCTGCGGATCGTGCAGAACCGCTACGAGGGCGGGCTCACGACAGTCACCGAGTTGCTGCGGAACGAATCCGCATTGCTCGATGCGCGAACGCGGTATCTGCGGGCCCTCTATGACGCTCGCCTCGCGCGGTTGCAGTTGGAATACGCCAAGGGAACCTTGCGAGGAGACTCCGATGTTTTGGAATAAAGCGGCTGGCTTGCTGCCGGCTTTGATGTTGATTGGATGCGGCGGCGGTGAGCACAAGTCCGCTGGCGTGAGGGTGGAAAAGACCGCCGTGCGCGTTACGACATCGGCGGTGGCCAGCGAAGAATGGCCCTCGTCCGTGGAACTGACGGGCGAGATCCACGCACGGACGTCCACGGAAATTGCGGCGCGCGTCATGGGCTATGTGCGAGAGATTCGCGTGCGGGCTGGCGATACGGTGTCCGCAGGACAGGTCTTGGTGGTGGTCGATTCGCGCGATTTGGAATCCGCGGCTCGTCAGGCATCGAGCGCGGTTCTGGAAGCGCAATCGGCGATCGCTGAGCTGGATACCGCGGCGAGATCGACCAAGGCTCAGTTGGATCTGTCGCGAGCCACGCATCGACGAATGCAGGATCTGTTTGCAAAGAACTCGCTTTCCCGGCAGGAGATGGACGAAGCCGACATGCGTTTGCGGGTCGCGGAAGCGGCCGCCGATGCCGTGGTGAGCAAGCGCAAACAGCTGGACGCCAAGATCGCTCAAGCGCAGGAGGCGGTGAAACTCGCGGAGGTCAACAAGACATATGCAGAGATCCGTGCGCCGTTTGCTGGTCTGGTTACGGCTCGCAAAGCCGAGCCGGGGACGTTGGCGTCGCCTGGGATGCCGCTGTTGACTCTGGAGCAGGCGGGCGGGTATCGGGCAGAGATTTCTGTCGATGAATCGAAGCTGCGAGAAGTTCGAGTAGGCACTGCTCTGACATTGACGATCGAAGCCTTGGATCGAACGGTGGAGGCACACGTGGGCGAAGTGGTGCCTTCCGTAGATCCGGGTTCACGTGGGTTTCTGGTGAAGGCCGATGTTGCTGGCGTTGCCGGATTGCGCAGCGGGATGTTCGTTCGCGCGAAGCTGCATTCAGGCTCGCGCAAGGTGTTGACCATCGATGCGTTGGCTGTAAAGTCCGAAGGGCAGTTGCAGTCGGCCTTGGCGGTGGAGCAAGGTTCGGTGCGGGAGCGGATGATCCGCCTGGGCGACAAACGGGACGGGCGTGTCGAAGTGCTCTCGGGTTTGAAAGAGGGCGATCGCGTGGTTGCGAATCCGCCAATGGACCTGAGAGACGGAGATAAGGTAACGCAATGAGACCCGAAACTGGCATCGCGGGGCGGATGGCGTCCGCGTGGATCCAATCGAAACTGACGCCGCTGTTCATCATCACATCGCTGGCGGCAGGTGCATTCTCAGTGATGAAACTGCCTCGCGAAGAGGAACCGCAGATCATCGTGCCGATGGTGGATGTGTTCGTCGGCATGCCGGGCGTCTCAGCACATGAGGCGGAAGAGCGGCTCACAAAACCGATGGAAAAGCTGCTGTGGGAGATCCCAGGGGTTGAGTATCTTTACTCGACGTCACAGCCGGGCGGCGCGATGGTAATTGTGCGGTTCAAGGTGGGCGAAGACGAAGAACGCGCCATTGTCCGCCTGAACCAGAAGCTACAGGCGAACTTCGACATCGTCCCGGCTGGCGCGACCATGCCGATCGTGAAGCCGCGTTCGATCGACGATGTCCCGATACTGGCATTGACGCTCACCAGCACTCGATACAACGACTATGAACTGCGCCGCATCGCCGCGCAACTGGACGATGCCGTTAAGCAGGTGGAGCAAGTTTCGGTGGTCCAGATTCTGGGCGGCCAAAAACGGCAAGTGCGTGCGATCTTGGATGAGGCCAAGCTTGCGGCATATGGCGTTTCACCCGCGCAAGTGGCGACATCTTTGCAGCGTACAAACCAGAATTTGCCGGCGGGGCGTGCGACGATGCACGAACGCGAAGTGATCCTCGAAGCTGGCGGGTTCCTGCGTTCGGCGCAGGACGCGGGCAATGTGGTCGCTGCCGTTTCGAATGGCAAGCCGGTTTACTTGCGCGACATCGCGCGCATCGAAGACGGAGGCGAGGAACCCGCGCAGTATGTCCGCTACGCCGCGCGCGGCGGTGGATTCACTCCGGCTGTGACGCTAGCGATTTCGAAGCGCAAAGCAACGAACGCAATCGCGGTGGCAGAGGCCGTGTTGCATCGCGTGGACGCGTGGAAAGAGCGCGCGCTGCCTGCGGGCGTTGAGATCCACACAACGCGCCACTATGGCGAGACGGCAGCGGAGAAATCCAACGAATTGCTCTATCACATGGCGATCGCGGTGTTCTCCGTCACGCTGTTGATCGCTTTGACGCTTGGCATCCGCGAGTCGATCATCGTGTTCGCGGCGATCCCCGTAACGCTGGCCTTGACGCTGACCGTGTTTTATCTGTATGGATACACGCTGAACCGTATCACCTTGTTCGCGCTGATCTTTTCGATCGGCATTCTGGTGGATGACGCGATTGTCGTTGTTGAGAATATGGTGCGGCATTGGCGAATGAAAAAGAACCAGGGCCGCGACAAGTTCGAGATCGCGATTGAGGCTGTGGACGAGGTTGGCAATCCAACGATTCTCGCGACATTCACTGTTGTCGCGGCGATTCTGCCGATGGCGTTCGTTGGCGGATTGATGGGTCCTTATATGCGGCCGATCCCGATTGGCGCTTCCGCGGCAATGCTGTTTTCATTGGCTGTGGCGTTCATCGTGACGCCGTGGGCCGCAGTGCGCGTCCTCAAGGCCACCGGCCACGATGAGCACGCCAAAGAGGATCTCTTCACGCGCATCTATCGCTGGTTTATGCATCGAGCGCTGCATCGTCCTTTCTTGCGGACGATGTTTCTGTTGAGCGTTGTCGTGATGCTGTTGGGATCGATGGTGCTGGTCTACACGAGCTTTGTGAAAGTGAAGATGCTGCCGTTCGACAACAAGAGTGAGTTCCAGGTGATTGTCGATATGCCTGAGGGTACGACGCTCGAACAGACCGAGCGCGTCACTCGCGAATTGGCTCGCGCGGTGTTGGAACAGCCGGAGGTGATGGATGTCCAAACGTACGCAGGCACAGCATCGCCGTACAACTTCAACGGACTCGTCCGCCACTACTATCTGCGGGGCGGCGCGAATATGGCGGATATCCAGGTGAATCTCGTCGGCAAGGGTGAGCGCAAAGATCAGTCGCATGCCATTGCGAAACGCGTGCGGACGTCGCTGCTGCCGATCGCGCGGCGGTTCGGCGCAAACGTCAAAGTTGCGGAGGTGCCTCCCGGGCCTCCGGTGTTGCAGACGCTCGTTGCCGAAGTTTACGGCCCGACAGAGAAGGGACGCACGGAGGTCGCACGGCAGATCAAGCAGATCTTCGAGAAGCAGGATGGCGTGGTGGATGTCGACTGGTATGTCGAAGACGATCAGCAGAAGCAGCGGATCGTTGTCGATCGTGAGAAGGCGGCACTGCATGGAGTTTCGGTCGAAGATGTCGCGCGTACGCTTCGTATGGCTGCCGCCGGGGCATCGACAGGCTTGGTCCACATCGATTCCGAGAAAGACGATGTTCCGCTGATTGTGCGACTGGAACCGGCAGCGAGATCCGACATGGACCGGCTTTTGAATCTGAGAATGCAGACGGCAGCAGGTCGACTTGTGCCGCTGCGCGAGGTTGCGCGGGTTGAGGTTGGGATCGAGGACAAGAGCCTCTATCACAAGAACCTGATGCCGGTGACGTATGTGACCGGCGATGTGGCAGGCGCGATGGAAAGCCCGGTATATGCGATTCTGGCGCTCGGTCCGCAGATCGAGAAGATCAATATGGGCCAAGGCTATGCGATTGAGCAGTTCACGGCGAGCCTGCCTCGCGACGACAATCGATACGCGATGAAGTGGGATGGCGAATGGCACATCACCTACGAGGTGTTCCGCGATCTGGGCATTGCATTCGCGGCGGTGGTGATCTTGATTTACGTTCTGGTGGTGGGCTGGTTCCAATCGTTCGTGACCCCATTGATCATCTTGAGCGCAATTCCGTTTTCGTTAGTGGGAATCCTGCCGGCGCACGGCATGTTGAACGCCTTCTTCACCGCCACGTCGATGATCGGATTCATCGCGGGCGCAGGCATTGTGGTGCGCAATTCCATTATCCTGGTGGACTTTGTCGAGTTGCGGCTGAAGGAAGGCTATCCGCTCGATCAGGCTGTGATTGACGCGGGTGCGGTGCGGTTCAGGCCGATGGTGCTGACGGCGGCTGCGGTTGTGGTCGGTGCTTCGGTGATCCTGTTCGATCCGATCTTTCAAGGCTTGGCGATCTCTTTGATGGCGGGCGAAGTGGCGTCGTTGTTGCTTTCCCGCATGACCGTCCCTATCGTCTACTTCCTTTCGCGCAAGCATGAATTGGATAATAGTGGACATGCTCCTGTTGATGTTGTTGGTGGCACAGACCGCTCCGTTTGAATACATCCGAGAAGGCAAGGCTGAGGATGCGGTTCGCGACACGAGGCCCGGCTATGTGCTGATGGGCGGCGGAGGCGATGTGGTTCCGGCGTTTGCGTGGATGATTGAACGCGCCGGTGGCGGTGACTTCTTGATTCTGCGAGCGGCGGGAACCAATGCCTACAATCCGTTCGTCCGCAAGATCGGACCGGGGTTGAACTCAGTGGCGACGCTGATTCTGCACACTCGCGAGGCGAGTGAAGATCCGGCCGTACTGGAAAAAATCAGGAAGGCCGAGGCGATCTTCTTCGCCGGCGGCGACCAATGGAACTACGTCAGCCGCTGGAAAGGCACTGGACTGCAGCGCGCTGTACAAGATCGCATTCAAGCAGGTGTACCCGTTGGCGGCACCAGTGCGGGCTTGGCGATTCTGGGGCAGTACGTCTTTTCCGCCGAATACGACACCGTGACTTCTGAAGAGGCCCTGGGCGACCCCTATCATCGGAAGGTCACGATCACGTCGGACTTTCTGGCGGTACCGTTTCTCGACGAAGTGATCACCGATTCGCACTTCATGGCGCGGACGCGCATGGGTCGCCTCATGGCGTTTCTGGCGCGCATCGCGAAAGATCAAGGCATCCCAAAGGCCCGCGGCGTCGGCATCGATGAAGGCACCGCGGTGCTGCTGCAGCCCGACGGAACAGCGCTGATTGAGGGCAAAGGCAACGCGTACTTTCTAGAGACCACGCGCGAGTCCGACAACTGCGAAGAGGGGCAACCCTTGGCAGTTCGCGATCTCAATGTCTACAAGGTGAGCAAGGGCGGGCGCTTCGACTTCCCTTCCTGGAAAGGCACTGGTGGCGAGGCATCCACGATCTCCGCCAAGGCAGGTAAGATTTATTAACATGACTCGCAGAGAACTTCTTGCACTTGCCGGCACGGCACCCGCCTTTTTGAATTCCGCACTCGCGGCACCGAACGATCGCCTCAACGTTGGATTCATTGGCGTTGGAGGCATGGGCACGAGCCGCTTGCAAGGCTTTCTGAAGCATCCGGACGTGAATCCGGTCGCGATCTGCGACCTCGATTCCACACGCGTCGACAAGGCGGTGGAGTATGTAAAGAAAGTCCGCCCGGGTGGGCCCGTGCCCCAGACGTTTTCGGATTTCCGCAAACTCATCGCGATGAAGGAAGTGGACGCGGTGTGCATCGCGACACCGGATCACTGGCATGCGATGCCCGCGATTCAGGCCGCAAATGCCGGCAAAGATTTCTTTGTCGAGAAACCGCTGAGCTACTCGATTGGCGAAGGCCGCGCCATGGTCAAGGCCGCCCGCGCGCACAATCGAGTGACCCAGATGGGCAACCACATCCACAACGATCTTCACAACTACCGGCGCGTGGTGGAACTCGTGCGTTCGGGCCTGATTGGCAAAGTCAACCGCGTGGAGGTGTGGCGAACATCGGAAACGAAAGGCCTCGGCATCCCCGCGGACACAACGCCACCCGCCTCGCTCGACTACGAAACCTGGCTCGGGCCCGCACCCCGGCGGCCCTACAATCTCAATCGCTCGCACTTCAACTTCCGCTATTTCTGGGATTATTCGGGCGGCATGTTTATCGATTTCTGGTGCCACATCACGGATGTGGTTTACTGGGCGCTGGACCTCAAGGCACCGCTGCATGTAGCTGCAACGGGTCGCCGCGAAATTGCCGACGACAATGCCGAGACGCCGAACTATCTCGAAGTGCAGTACGAGTTCCCCGGCGTATCGATGGTTTGGAACTTGAATCCGTATGGTCCGCCGATGCTCGAAGATTGGGGAATTGGGGCGGCTTTTCAAGGCTCCGAGGGGACCATCGTCACAAACTACGGCGAGCACAAGGTCTTTCATAAGGGCAAAGAGGTGACGGAGTTCAAGCGTCCCGATCCGACGATTCTGAACTCGCCGGGGCACATCCGCGAGTTTCTTGACAGCATCAAGAGCCGCAAGCTCGCGACCTGCGATGTCGAGTACGCGCATCGGCTGAACAAAGGCGGATTGTTGGGGAACATCGCGTATCGCACCGGAAAGCGTATCCAATGGGATGACGCTCGCGAACAGATTGTGGGCGATAAGGCCGCCCAGAAATACGTGACGCGGCAGTACCGCAAGCCCTGGAAGCTTGGCTAGACCATCCCGAATCCGGGACGCGAAATTCGCAAAGCGCGACAGAGTCGGCCGTTAACACGCTGAAAAACAACGCGATGCGACTGGCCTTTTGCATGCATCTATTTGACAAGCATGTGGAAGCAAGCTTGGCGGTCTATTCGTTCGAGTCCGGGCTACGCTCTAGCTGTCGTCGGAACACTCGCGCTGGGAATCGGTGCAAACAGCGCGATTTTTTCTCTGGTTGATTCGGCGATTTTGCGCCCGCTGCCCTATCCGGAAAGCGGACAACTCGTTGCGGTCTACCAACGCAATGAGCGACTTCACGAAGAACAGAGCGGGTTCTCGCCGATCCGGATCGAAGAGATTTCCAGGCAATCGCAAACACTGCAAGGCTTTGCTGGCCACTACACAGACACGATCAGTGAGACATCGGGCCCTCTGCCGGAACGTCTCACGGTTGCCTATGTGACTGCCGGATTCTTTGACGTCTTTCGGATGATACCGACAGCGGGACGTCCTTTCAATGAAGAAGAACGAAGGCACAGACATCCTGTCGACGCGGTGATGATCAGCCATCGGTTGTGGGTGGAACGATTTCAGGCAGATCCGAGGATGGAGGGAAAGGTGTTGCGCTTGGGAAAGGCGTCCATTCCCATTGCAGGGGTTGTACCGAAGTCATTTGCTTATCCGAACCAGTCGATTGACCTGTGGCGGACGGTGAACTTCGAAGACCGCGTCTACTCCGATCCTTCGATTCGTTTCTTCACGGTGGTGGCTCGTATCGAGAGCGATACCGCGGTAGAACAGAGCCGCGGTGAAGTTTCGGCGTTGCTCGACCGTCTCGATCGGGATTATCCGAAAAAAGAAAAAGGCTGGTCGATTGAGATGTCGCGCTTGCAGACCTTTGGCGCAGAAAAGTATGCGAAGACGCTGGAACTGCTATTCGGTGCAGTCGTGCTGCTGCTAGTGCTGGCTTGCGCCAACGTTGCCGCGCTGAATCTTTCGCGGCTCGATATGCGGACCCGCGAACTGAGCTTGCGCGCGGCCTTGGGTGCGAATCGTGGGCAACTCTTGCGGGGATTGCTCGCAGAGGCTGCGGTCTTGGCTGTCGGCGGAGCTGCCGTGGGACTCGTACTCGCGCAATGGATGGTGGTCTTGTTTCGCGATTGGGCAATAGACCTGCCACGTGGCCAAAATGTTGCAATCGACGGACGGGTGGTGCTATTCACGCTACTAACGGCTGCCTTCGCGACATTGCTGTTTGCTTTGATTCCCTCCTGGCGAGCATCGAAGGCAAACGCCACAGATGGATTTCGAGGGATGTCATCGCGAGCATCCACCGCACCGGATTCGCCGATGCGACGCTACCTCGTGGCGGTGCAACTCGGCGTTGCAATGATCCTGTTGTCCGGTGCCGTACTTTTGGGCCGTACAGTTTGGGCGTTGAGCAGTTCGCCCACTGGCTTCGATGCTGCGAACGTCTCGACTTTTCGCATCACGGCCGGATGGGGCGAGTCAACACAACCGGCTACAGTTCAGGCACGATTCCAACGAACCCTCGCACGCTTGCGCACTATTCCAGGCGTAGTATCGGCTGGCATCACAGTAGCGCTGCCTCCAACAGGGCTTGCGCAGGAAACGAACTTCAAGATCGAGGCCGCAAACGCTGGTTCGATATCTCCGGCGAACTCTCGCGCGGTGTCGAGCGGTTACTTCGACACACTCCGAATTCCCATTCTGATGGGTGCTGTATGTCGCGATGAGGTGGTGCCACCAGCACCGCCGGATACACCGGCGCGCCCCGTGGAAGCGTTGGTGAATCAGGCCTTTGTGGATCGCTATCTCAACAACCGGACGGTAATCGGACAATCGATCCGCGCCGAACTAGGCAATGGTGTCTCTTATCCACTGCGAATCGACGGCGTGGTGGCAAATGTGCGAGAGGAAGGCCCTGGGATCGCGGTGAAGCCAACGGTTTATA
This sequence comes from uncultured Solibacteraceae bacterium, assembly GCA_964500255.1. Lineage (GTDB taxonomy): Bacteria > Acidobacteriota > Terriglobia > Bryobacterales > Bryobacteraceae > F-183. The sequence continues at coordinate 18,075 of CAZCPL010000022.1, forward strand.
GCTGTGGGCTACCGGGCTACTATCCGGACCCTGTGTTTCTGGTACGAGCAAAGCCGGGTGTGGAAATCACCAACAGCACGATTCGGGAGGAAATCCGACAGGTTTCTCCCACCCGGGCCGTCTATGCTTTTCAAACACTGCTGTCCCACATGGGCAGTTCGATCGGCACCCAGCGGCGAAACGCGATACTTTTCGGGGGCTTTTCGTTCATCGCGTTGTTACTCGCAGCCCTAGGACTGTTCGCCGTGATGAACCAATCCGTCAACGGTCGGCTGCGGGAGATCGGCGTACGGTTGGCGATCGGCGCCACACCGGCGCAGATCGGGAAACAGTTCGCTAGACGGGCTGCTGCAATGTTTGCTCTCGGTCTAGCGATCGGTCTTCCCGGTTCGATCGCATTGTCTAAATTCATCGAATCGATCCTGTTCGGTACTTCCCCGCTCGATCCGCTGGTATTCTTGAGCGTTCCCCTGGTGTTGTTCCTGGTTTCCGCGATTGCGGTATACCGGCCAACGCGGCGAGCCGCCTATGTTGATCCGATGGAATCTCTGCGCGCGGATTGAGCTCGGCGGCCCGCTGGAATCTGAGGATGCTTTCGTGAAGGGGAAGAGTACGCGCAAACTGTAACAGCAGAAGGACACGATTGCTGTCGAGTGAGACAAATCGGTGGGCAACCTCCAAGCCGCCCCGAGGGATGGTAATCTACCGGGCCCAAGCGCGAAACTGTGGCCAGTCCTGAGAACTGAGGAGGCCCGCCCGGCGTGTTCCATCGGCAGGAGGGAAGGTATCGCCCGAAGGAAATCCTTGCATCGGAATAATGTGGCGAACCGGACGAACCTATCCAGATCAAATACAAGGCCGGTTGTTCCAGGGTGCTTCGAAATAGGACCTTAATATTATTTCCGAACGTTGATGAATTTCGCGAATTCCTCGTACTGATCGGTCGCGACGAAGTCGACGCCGGTTTGGAGGCAGGCCAGCCAGCGGGCTTGGGCGGCTTCGAGCGATCCGAAATTGTAGCTGGCGGTCAGGCCTTCCCCCTCGCCTTCAGGATGGCCGTTAAGTGTATAGAAGCGGATCCAGAGTCCGTTGGCATGTGCGTGATTGACCAGCATCTCGAGGCGTGCGCGATCTTGGGCGTTCCAGTCAAAGGCTTTGCGGGGGCCGCCCACTTCGACAACTTGCCAGGGGTTGTTCCACCAACGACGATAGTTGGTGGCTTTGCCGGGCATCTCACCGGGTTTGCTATTCACTGCACCGAAGACGCGCAGTTTATCTCCCTTGAGGACATCGTCTGAATAGATTTTTTCCTGAATATCCGCGCTCCCCGTGAGTACGAGCAGGGGCTTGATTTTGAGCTTTGAGACTTTGTTTCGCTTTTTTGCCGTGGTGAGCCACGCTTCGTATTCGCCAAGCAGTTTCCAGACTTCGCGATGATGTTCCGGCTCGTTGGTTTTGAAGTCGAGGTTGAGCACGATGAGGGGCCAGTCTTTGCGGTGCTTCTTCTCTTTGAGTTCCTTCTCGATCAGAGGGCGGATCCGCTCAAAGAAGTAGCTCCTCATCAGCGGTTCCGCGCCGGTGGTTTCGGTTTCGTGCGAAAGGACGGAGTGATCGATGTGCCACGCGAGGTCCTGCTCAATGGCCACAGGGATACCCGTGGCGAGGGCACGTTCGATGCGGTCCGCGTACTTGCCGCCGTAGGGGTAGCAGTTGTGGGCATCCAATAAAGTGCGGTGATCGGAAACGATAAGGAGTAGCGCGAGAATGACCATGCGGCATCCAAGATAGCACCGGAAGATGTCGAAGGCGTTTCGTCGCTACCCTATTGGGAAACGCAGGCTGGACACTTTTCTCGAATCTGTCACGATCAAGGGCTTTAAGAGCATCGCGTCTGTAGAAGATCTGAAGCTCGGGAAGATCAATGTCTTGATTGGTCCGAATGGGTGCGGGAAGTCTAACTTCATCGGGGCGTTTGCGTTGTTGCGCGAACTCCACGAAGGGCGTCTTCCGCATTAAGTTGCGAAGTCGGGCGGAGCGGAACGGATCCTTCATTTCGGATCGAAGACCACCAGAGTGCTTTCGTTCCAATTGAAATTCACCAATTTCGCCAGTGATTACTCGCTGGACCTTGAGCCTTCGAACAGTGACGGTCTTTTTGCAACGAAAGTGTCGGAACTGGTGAGATTGGGCGAGAGCGCGGGGCCCGGTGGTATTGACGCTGCCGACTCGGGGCACCGGGTCACTTGGCCCGTTCAGTGGCGTGAGTACCACGTCCATGACAGCGGTTCATCCTCGCCGATGCGCAAGACAGCGAGCGTGGACGACAATCGATACCTCCGTTCCGATGGGTCCAATCTTTCCGCCTTCCTCTATCTTCTGCAAGAACGCTAGCCGGAGTCCTACGGGCTCATTCGACGCACAATCCAACAGGTTGCTCCGTTCTTCGAGGATTTTCGACTGAAGCCGCTCGAACTGCGGCCAGACGACATCGAACTCGAATGGCGTCACCGGAACTCCGATCGATACTTCGACGCATCTTCGCTCTCTGACGGAACGCTTCGATTCATTGCGCTTGCAACTCTGTTTCTCCAGCCTCAAAAACTGCGAACCCCACTTATCTTGGTAGACGAGCCGGAACTTGGACTCCATCCTGCCGCGATCGAACTTCTTGGTGCCTTGATCCGGCAAATATCCCACGAGACACAAGTGATCGTGTCGACGCAGTCCTCGCTGTTGCTCGATCGGTTCGAGCCCGAAGACGCGATCATCGCGAATCGAAAAGACGGTGCCACGGTGTTCCACCGCGAGAATCCCGAACGGCTCAAGAAGTGGCTCGAAGACTACAGCCTCGGTCAGCTTTGGGAGAAGAACGAAATCGGCGGACGGCCTTCGCAAGATTGATCATGGCTCGACTCTTGGGTCGAGGGGCTACCATTCCGTGAGCGCTCGAATTCTTGGGAATTCCCGCCAGACAAGGTTGCATCAAGCCATGGCATGTCGCAAAGCGGGACATCGTTCGTCATCTCAAGGAGGATCCCGGGAGCATTGTGACGACTATTGTGGACTACTACGGGCTGCCTGCGGATTCCTGGCCGGGTAGAGCATTCCAACGAGGTGCAGAGCCAGTGGAATCGGCGGTACAACTTGAAATCGCAGGGGAATTGGGAGACAACTTCAATCCTCGCCGCTTTATCCCCTTCGTGATCATGCATGAATTTGAAGGGCTCCTATTCAGTGACTGCCCGCCTTCAGCCGTGCAATCGACCGCCCCGACCTTGAGGCCGAATTCAGCAGGATCCGCCAAGCATTCCCAACGCCCGAGGATATCGACGACTCGGAGATTACCGCGCCATCCAAACGCATCCTCAACCTTATTCCCAGCTACCGAAAACCATTCCTTGGCGTCCTCGCGGTTCTCGAAATCGGATTCCCCCGAATCCGCCAGGAATGTCCCCACTTTGCCGCCTGGATCGCCCGGCTCGAAGCGGCGGCACGCTGACCGTCAATGCTACCCTTAAGCTTCCCCATGGAATTAGAGAAAGTCTACGAACCCCAGCGATTTGAGCCGCATTGGGCACAGTGGTGGATTGATTCCAAGCTCTACCACGCACCCGTAAAAGACGGGAAATACTTCTCGCTCGCCGTACCGCCCCCCAATGTCACCGGATCGCTGCACATGGGGCACATGCTCGATCACACCCTGATCGACATGGCCGTTCGCTGGCATCGCATGCTTGGCGAAAATACCCTGTGGTTGCCCGGAACAGATCACGCCGGCATCGCCACACAGATGGTTGTGGAACGCGACCTCGCCAAAGAAGGCATCTCCCGCCACGACCTCGGACGCGAGAAATTCGTCGAAAAAGTCTGGGAATGGAAAGAAATCTACCAGAAGCGCATCGACGATCAGATGAAGCGCCTCGGCTCTTCGTGCGATTGGGATCGCGAACGCTTCACCCTCGACCCCGGTCTCTCGCGCGCGGTTCGCGAGACCTTCGTGCGCTTGTACGAGAAAGATCTCATCTATCGCGCCGAATACATGGTCAACTGGTGCCCGCGCTGCAGCACCGCGCTGTCCGACCTCGAAAGCGTCCACGAAGAGACCCAGGGCCACATGTGGCACGTGCGTTATGCCGTCAAGGACATGCCGGGCCGGTTCCTCACCGTCGCCACCACGCGTCCGGAAACGATGCTTGGCGATACCGCCGTTGCCATCAATGCGAAGGACGAACGCTATCTCGACCTGCATGGCAAAACGGTGCTGTTGCCGCTCATGGGCCGTGAGATTCCGGTCATTCTCGACGATATGGCGGATCCGGAATTCGGCACCGGTTGCGTGAAGGTCACGCCCGCGCACGATCCCAACGATTTCGAAGCCGGCAAGCGCCACAACCTGCCGTTCATCAAAGTGATCGACGAACACGCCCAGATCACCGCCGAAGGCGGCGTGTACGTGGGACTCGATCGTTACGAGGCGCGCAAGCGCGTCGTTGCCGATCTCAATGCACTCGGCGTGCTCGAAAAGGTGGAGCCCTACGCGCTCTCGGTGAGCACCTGCCAGCGTTGCAAGACTGTGGTGGAACCCCTGGTTTCGAAGCAGTGGTGGGTCAAAATCAAGCCGCTGGCCGAGCCTGCCATCCGCGCGGTGGAAACCAAGCAGATCGAACTGATCCCCGTGCAGTGGGAAAGCACTTACTTCCAGTGGATGCGCAACATCCGCGACTGGTGCATCTCGCGGCAGTTGTGGTGGGGCCATCGGATCCCCGCGTGGCATTGCGGCGATTGTTCGCAAATCACCGTCTCGCGCGAAGACGCCGTGAAATGTGCACATTGTGGATCCGCAAACATCGCCCAGGATCCCGATGTTTTGGATACGTGGTTCAGTTCCGGATTGTGGCCGTTCTCGACTTTGGGCTGGCCCGACAGCACCGCCGAACTCAAGACCTTTTATCCCACCACGCT
>CAZCPL010000022.1:23046-38400 GCA_964500255.1 uncultured Solibacteraceae bacterium
CTGTTCTTCTGGGTGGCACGCATGATCATGTTTGGCATCGAGTTAACGGGCGAGGTTCCATTCAAACAGGTGCACTTGCATGGCCTGGTCCGCGATGGCGATCGTCAGAAGATGTCCAAAACCAAGGGCAATGTGGTGGATCCGCTCAGTGTCAACGAGAAGTACGGCACCGATGCGATGCGCCTGTCGCTGGTGTTGGGAGCGGCTGCGGGCAACGATATCGCTTTCACAGAAGAGCGCGTTGAAACCTCGCGTGCGTTCGCGAACAAACTATGGAATGCAGCGCGGTTCATCTTTATGAACATGGAACGATCGGGCGTGGAACCGCAAATTCCTTCGGAAAATGCCGCGCCACAGCTTGAAGATCGCTGGATCCAGAGCCGTCTCAACGTGGCCGCAGAGACGATGAATCGCCACCTCGGTGCGCATCGCTATCACGAAGCCGCCCAGACCATCTGGCACTTCTTCTGGGACGAGTTCTGCGACTGGTATCTGGAAATCAAGAAGCTGCGATTTGTCGAAGGCAGTGGCCTGAACGACGATTGGCGTTCACTGCTGACCACCTTCGAACAGGCCCTGCGCCTGTTGCATCCCGTGATGCCGTTCATCACCGAAGAACTCAGCCACCGGTTGGATCCTTCGGGATCGATTTCACTGAAGCCGTATCCGAAGGGCGGCCCAGCCAACGCAGAAGCCGAAAAGCACATGGCCGTACTGCAGGAAATCATTGTTGCCGCTCGAAACATCCGTGCCGAACGCAAACTCGATCGCAAACTGCTTCTCAAGGCGACACTCTCGTGCGAATCTGACAGAATGGTGTTGGCGAAGCTCGCGGGCATCGAACTTGTCGACGCCGTCAAGGGCGGTGTGAAGCGCGCCACTCCCGATTTCGATCTGGTTGTCGAGGTTCCTGAGGAATCCGCGGAACAGGTCGCGGCCCAGCGCGCGAAGTTGACCAAAGAGATCGAGCAAATGGAAAAAGTGATTGCCAATTCCGAGCGCCAGCTTTCGAATGAAGACTTCATGGGCAAGGCTCCTGAAAAGGTCGTGGTCGGCATCCGCGAGAAGCTCGCCGGATATCGTTCGCAACTCGAAAAGAGCCAGGACGCGCTCAAGGCTTTATGAAGTACGCCAACCTCGATGCCTTGCGAGAAACCATAGGCAAAGAAGCCGGCCTGAGCGACTGGCTGACGGTCTCGCAAGAGATGATCAACCAGTTCGCGGACGCCACCGGTGACCATCAGTGGATCCATCTGGACCGCGAACGCGCCAATGCGGAGTCACCGTTCGGAACCACCATCGCGCATGGATTCCTGACAATGTCTTTGTTGGTAAAACTCGTTAGCGAAGCTGTGGAAGTCGAAGAGCAGCCGCGCCTATCGGTGAACTATGGCTTCAACCGGCTGCGCTTCGTCTCGCCTGTGCCTTCGGACTCGCGAATCCGGGCGCGCGTGGTCACCCAATCCATCAAAGAAGTGGATGGCGGCGCGGGCGTGGAGATCTGCTGGGGCATCACGGTGGAACTCGAAGGGCGCGAGAAACCCGCGCTCGTGGCCGAGTGGCTAGGTCGCCGGTATCGCTAAGTCGTTCACAACATTCATTTATAGTGCTTCTAGTACTCACCTAGATTTGGTGCGGTACTATGGGGCAAGTCTCCTGTTACCAAGGTAATAGGGTGATTTTGGATGTCTGCACTCGGTAATCCTTTGGCAGCGACGGGCCGATAATGTGAATGTATGTTTGAAAGACGCATTGAAATGAGGATGCTCTGCGCGGATCTTGTCGATCTTCAGTGGAAAGACAAGAGCGGGCGGACACGGCGGGCGATCGCCAACCTGGAAGACATCTCCGTATCGGGAGCCTGCCTTCAGGTTGAGAGGCCCATCCCCCTGGGCACCTTGGTAAAGGTCACGTACCCGAAGGGTGAGTTGATCTGCCGCATCAAGTATTGTGTATTCCGCGAGATCGGCTACTTCCTCGGCGTTGAGTTCGAAGACGGCCAGAAGTGGACCGAGCGAGAGTTCAAGCCACAACATATGCTCGATCCGCGAAAGCTGGTTCCCAAGGCACCGTCTTCACGAAAGTCCCCGCAATCTTCGATTGTCCCCCACTAAGATCAGTCCTACTCAAAGCTTTTTGAAAAGCCGCGATGCAGTTGATTGAGGAGAACAATCGAAACCGTTCCTGCTGTACCTACCGCACGCTACGGTTCACTTACCGGTAGCTGCTCCTAAGTAACAGCCCGGAAAACGGAGCGCGCGGGCGTCGGGCTTGCTTATCGTGAGGGTAAAAAGCGATCGCCAAGTATCGCGCCATCGCCAACGGAAGATACTATCCCACCTACGCCGCGATGGTGGAAAGTCTCGACCAAAGCGTTGGCGAAGTACTCGCGGCGATTGACCGCGCGGGTATCGCCGACAACACCATGGTCATGTTCTTTTCCGACAGTGGCGGCTTGCGCTACGAAGGCCAATCGGAGCACTCATCACCGACAACTCGCCACTCCGCACAGGCAAAGGACATCTCTACGAAGGCGGGATCGGCGAACCACTGGTTGTCAGATACCCGGGAACATCCAGCCCGGCACGGTGATCGATACACCAGTCTCAAGCGTGGACTTCTACCCGACCTTCTGCGATGCCGCAGGCGTGAAGCCAGGCGACGTCGACGGCGTCAGCCTGCTGCCACTCCTCAAGGGCGGCAAGCTCAAACCTCGACCGCTCTTCTGGCACTATCCGCACTCTCGAATCAAGGTGACGAACCCGGCACTTCGGCACTCGCGAGAAACGACCCACCTATGCTCGCCAAAAGTGATCCACCAGACCACCGCTCGGCAGCGCGTTTCACGCTGCCACGCCACGCGGCATGCGCCGCGGGATGATGATGCCACACAAGGCCGCAACGGAAACAGAAGACTTACGCGCCTGCGGCGCGGATGATGTCGCCAGCCCCCGCCGCGCCACGTGGCAGAGCCTGTTTTCGGTGTGGTCAACTCTCAATGAGCACAGGTGGTCAACTTCTCGTGACCGCCGAGGCCGCAGCGTGATTCGTGAAGGCAAATGGAAACTGATCGAGTTCCATGCCGATGGCCGACGTGAGTTGTTCGACCGCGCGGCCGATCCTTCGGAAACTCGCAACCGGATTCAGCGCGAACCAGTCATCGCGCGCAAGCCCGCCGCGAAACTCGATGCCTGGCGGAAGCAATCGAACGCAATTCCGCCACAAAGCAATCCCAACGCGGATCCCGCCTGGCCGGGCTGGAACCTCACTGGCGCAGAGAAACCCACGTCGCCTGTTTAAAAACTTCTTTGACTCCGTGATCGAAAGATCCTCGATCTTGCGCCCGTTGGGATGAAGGATCAAAAACACAAAAACATGCCAAGAATTTACGGGATTTCGGGATTGAAGTTCTACAACGTGAGTTGGGCCGTCGGTGAAGGAATGCCCAACAACCCGGAAGATGTCATGCTCGTGCAGTGGATGCTCAAGCGCCACTTCATGCGCAGCGATAGGCGCGCGATGCTGGGAAACAACGTCTGGGGAATCAACGTGATCAACGGTGTCCGCGGATCGGAACTCATTGAGGTCATCAAGATCTACCAATACGACACCGCGCTCAATGTACGCGGATCCAAAATGAAACTGGATGGCAAGATCTACCCGATTCAAAGTTGCCCGGGGGTCAATCATTCCCCAATGGCACTGATCAACTTCAGCGTCGCCTCGAACTTCAAAACATTCTACGACAATCCGGCGACGGATCCGCTGATCGTAATGGAAACCAAGGCAATGGTGGAACGCTGTTTTGGACAGCAGAAGATGCTGGCGGCCTAAAGGGGGCTACCTTCCCGAAGTAGACGCGCGGTCGGCCCGAGGCACTGCTCGCAACTGAGCATCCTCAAGTAGTTTGGTCTCGTGCCAGGTGAAGATCATACGATGCACGACCGTCAGATTCGAGAGCACAGCCAACAACCATAGAGCAGGAGCCATACGATCGGTCAACGCACCCAGAATCAGCAGCACCACTCGTTCGGGACGTTCCATAAAGCCAACCTTGCACGACGGAATCTCCGTCTCCGACCTCGCCCGCGTGTAGCTCACCATCACCGTACCGATCATCACAATCGCCGTAAGCACAACATAGAGTTGACGGTTGATGTTGCCATACCAGACCAGCAGACCCACCAGCAGCGCGAGGTCGGAATAGCGATCGAGCACAGAATCGAAGAAGCCACCGAACCGGGTCACCTGATTGGTTGCGCGCGCCACCCGCCCGTCCACCATATCGAACAAACCAGCTCCGATCGTAATCAGCCCGGCGGTGAAAAACTCGCCTCGGGCCATGTACCACGCACCGACGATATTGATGACCAAACCCAGAAAGGTTAGGACGTTCGGGTGAATCCTCGACAGCGCAAGACCCCGCACGATCAACAGAATGATCGCGTTGCCACCTTGGCCAATTGTGCTGGAAAAGGTCATGCCCGAAAAGACTCCCAAACGCTACCGATCGGCTACCACGTCGTGAATGGTCGTGAGTTGCAGAATTTCCATCTCACGTTCGCCACCCGGGATTTGAATCTTTACAGTATCGCCAACTTGCTTGTTTAGCAAGCCCTTGCCAATTGGCGAGGAGGTTGAGATCAGGCCCTTGGTAACGTCCGCGTCCTCGCTGGTGACCAGCTTGAACTCGATCTCCGCGTCCTTCGAACTATCGAAGACTGTCAGCTTTGATCCCAATCCCACGCGATCGCGAGGAATCTTGGACATGTCAATCATCGACACTTCGCGCAACCTTCCGCGAAGCTGTCCAAGCCGGGCGTTTACAAACCCCTGCCGTTCTTTCGCCGCATGATACTCAGCGTTCTCGCTCAAATCTCCGAGTTCACGAGCCCTCAGAATTTCCTTGGGCAACTCGTGATGGAACTCGTGTTCGAGTTTGGTGATTTCGTCCTGAAGTTTTTTCTTGAGCTCTTCCATGGAACTACTGTGTGGGGTGGAACCGGATGTCACTTCTTATTGTAACGGGTGTGGCATGTTTCCGCGCCACACCCGTTTCGCGAGCCTTACTGGCAGGTCAACGTGCCAGCGCGGAAGTCGTCGAACGAGGTCCCCGCGCCACCCACCACCCACAGCCCGCCGAAGCCCGTCGCATTCAGATACGGCCATCCGGTCGCGGTCGTCGATCCAAGCAACCCGCCATTGCGATAGATTTCCACCGTGCCGTTCGCTCGCACCCTGCCGCCCAAAACATCGCCCGCCGCCAGTTGGACGTTGATGTTGTTGTGCTGCGTCCAATTGCCATTGGCGGAACTCCAAACCTGCAACTGGCCAGAGCCCGGGATGTAGGAAACCAGCAGCGTCCCCGCATACCAATCCGCACCCACCGATTTCAGCACCAAGTCGATTTCCGAAGCGCTGGTGTTGATGTTGGTCAACTTGACCGACGCCTCAATCGCAGGCCCTGCCACTTGGTTCCAGACAATGTATTGATCTCCCGAACCCGCCACGACTTGGTTGCTCGCAATCGTGTAACCGGAGATTGCGCCAGTCCAACTTCCGCCAATCGATCCGTTGGCGCGATTGAAGGTATCGGTGATCGCCGTAATGGATGGGAAAGCGCATCCGCCCGGCGCATTCACCGTGATGCTCACCGCTGCCGATGTCGTCACCGCTCCCGCATTGTCCGTTGCACGTGCCGTCAGCGAGTAGGTCCCCGCCGCGACGCTCGTCCAAGCGAATGAGTAAGGCGCAGTCAGATCTTCGCCTAACTTCACAGCCCCGTTGAAGAATTCAACCTTGGCGACAGATCCATCCGAATCCGCCGCCGCAGCCGTGATCGTCACCGCTGCCGGAGCCGTAAACGTCGCGCCGGATGAAGGACCCGTCACACTCACCGTCGGCGACACATTCCCCGGCGCATTCACCGTGATGCTCACCGCTGCCGATGTCGTCGCCGCCCCTGCATTGTCCGTTGCACGAGCCGTCAGCGAGTAGGTCCCCGCCGCGACGCTCGTCCAAGCGAATGAGTAAGGCGCAGTCAGATCTTCGCCTAACTTCACAGCCCCGTTGAAGAATTCAACCTTGGCGACGGATCCATCCGAATCCGCCGCCGTCGCAGTGATCGTCACCGCTGCCGGAGCCGTAAACGTCGCGCCGGATAGAGGCGCAGTCACACTCACCGTCGGAGCCTGATTCGCCCCACCGGCGCAGGTCAGACTACCCGCGCCGAAATCGTCGAACGCCGTTCCCGCACCACCGACTATCCACACACCAGCCATACCCGAAGAGTTCTGGCGAACCCATCCGGATACGCTCGCCGTGCCGACAACGGAACCATTACGGTAAACCTCCACCGCGCCAGTGGCCCCACGAACACGAGCGCCCAGGACATCTCCATTCGCCAGCGCAACACTGTGCGTCGAACGCTGCAACCAATCGGATGCGGCGTCATAGGTCCAAACCTGTATTTGTTGCAACGCGGGAACGTAGGAAATCACCAGCGCGCCGCCATCCCAATTGCTGGTCGCAGACTTCAGCACCAGATCGATCTCCGACGACGAACCGTTGATATTGGTGAGCTTGACATACGCTTCCTGATCGGCCCCCAACAGCGTGCTCGAGACGATAAACGCATCGGAACCCGCCGACGCCACCTGATTGGTATTGATCGCGTAGCCGCCAACGTTACCGATCCAGGATCCGCCCAACGCACCATTCGCGCGATTGAAGTTGTCGGTAATCGCCACCGACGGAAAGGCGCAGTTGCCGCCACCACCCGCGTTCACCGCTATGTTCACAACGGCAGAAGTCGCCGTCGCGTTCGAAGTCCCAAACGCGCGCGCCGTCAAACTGTGCGCGCCAACAGTGGCTGAGGCCCACACAAACTCATACGGAGGCGCGGTATCGCTATTGAGCAATGTCGCGCCGTCATAAAACTCGACCCGCGAGATCGCGCCGCCGGCCTGCGAAGCCGTTGCCGTTATTGTGATCGAAGTCGGCAGCGTGTACGTCGCGTTGTTCGCCGGCGCGATCAGCGATACGCTCACCGGCGGCGCAGCCCCCGTGGTAATCGTCCAGTTGAAGTTGACACTCGTCGTATTCGAAGCCGTATCGCCAACCGTCACCGTCACAGAGTAGCTGCCGGCGACGGTCGCCGTGCCGGATATCGAGCCGGATCCGTTCATGCCAAGCCCCGCCGGAAGTCCGGTCGCCTGATAAGTCAACGCCTCCCCTTCCGCATCCGAAGCCACAATCTGCAAGCTCGCCGCCGCGTTCACCGGTGTCGATTGCGCCGCAGGCGTCGTCACCGTGGGTGCGAGATTCGGAACCACGGGATAGCCAAGTCCACCGGAAGCAACTAGCGCATCGAAGGGCATCAGAGGCGTCGCGCGGCCAGCCTGACCAACGGCCGCAACCAAAACAACGCCAGGATCGCCATCGTTCAGCGGCAGTTCCGGATGATCGAAAGGCGCGCGCTCGAAAGCGACGCGATCATCGGTCAATGCGACCTTCAAAAACACAAGCAAAGCTTGCCGTTCCACACCGGAAAGCTCGATGCGAGGCAGTCCCGCGGCCAGATTCGAAGCGTTCGCGCCGAAGCCGGTCGAATCGCTGGCCCCATTGATGCGGGCATCGCCGCCGCGCACGTAGAAGTCGACCACTTCCTCGAGCGTCGCTCGGCTGCCGTCGTGAAAGTACGGTCCCGTCAAAGCAACGTTGCGCAGGCCCGGCGTCTTGAATGCGCCATCCACAACCGCACGCGTCGTATTCGTCACCGGCGTACAAGTCTCCGCGCTGAATGCACAAGGCGTCACCGCGAAAGTATCCTTAAGCACGCCGCTCACCGCTTGCCGGGTGAACGAAAGCGGATTCCCAAACGGATCCGCGCCGCCCAACCCGAGATCCGCCGACGTCGTACGCAGACCGATGTTGTAGTAACCGAAGTCGTAAACGCCCGTCGCGCCATTACCTTGGAACATTCGATCGGCAATCACACCGTTCTGTGCGGCCTCTTGCGCGGGGGTGCCCGCATTGGTGAACTGCGGACCATTGTGGCAACTCACGCAGTTTCCCTTGCCCTGAAAGATACTCATGCCTTGGACTTGCTCGGCCGTGAGCGCGGCATTGTTCGCGGGTGTGGTGCTGGGATACGTCCCAAAATATCGATCGATCGGCGCGTCATCGGATACCAGCGTCGACTGATACACCTGCACCGCCAAGCCAAAGAACAACGAGAAGTTCGCTTCCGCCTGCGAATAGGTCTTGCCGTTGAGCGTAACCAGCGTCGTGGAACTCCACAAATCATTCGCAAAAGCGGCCTTCACCAGTGCCTCGTAGTCGCCGTTCAAGCCCTTGACGCCATTGGTGACATAGGAAGCGAGCACGCCATCCGTCGCCGCGACAGACTGCCGAGAAAGGGGCTTTGCCTTCAACAAACGCCGCCCGATATCGGGCCATGTGCGTCCACTGCAGGACATTTCGCCGTCATTCACCGGAGGAATCATCGCCTGCGAGGCAAGCGAAGAATTTTCCAGCGCAATGCGAGTCGCCAACGCATTGGCACCGCGATAAATCACCGCCGCCGTGTTGCGATTGCCAAATGAATCCACTCCGTTGAAAACATTGTTGGCACGTCCATCGTAGAAGTTGCGATGGTTGTAAGCCGCATTGATCACTGTCGGAGCATTGCGCGCCGTAACTTGCCGCGAGCTTCCAAACACCGGATCCACCGTATCGCTACAACTATCCGCGACTTGGCCCGAAGCCGCCGACGCAAAGCTTTTCCGGATCACGCCTTGCGAACCCACGACGTCGGTAGTTTCGAACGTTGCGGTCGAGTTGCCGTTGAACGGATCGCTCAACACATACGTCGGAAAATCCGCCGAAGTCATTTTATAGTTCGGTCCCGAAGCCGCCACACCTGATTTCGTGGGCGCAAAGCTATACGTCGAAACGCCAGTACGATTCATCCCGGGATTGCTCTGATTCTTGAAACGCACATCCGCGCCAGCTTGAAAGTGGCACGAAGCACAAGCCGTGCGTCCATCGCTGCCCACCTGCGTATCCCAGAACAGTGCCTTGCCCAATGCGATCGCCGCCGTTCGGTTCGCGATGTAGCTGTTGATCGACGCCGGCTGTGGCACCGGAGCGCCTTTCAGCGATTGCAACACTCGAGCTGGAGAACCAGCCGGAGCATTCACCGTGACGTTCGCCGTCGCAGTAGCTGTCAAACCCCCAAGATCGGTGACCACTGCACGAATCGCGTACGATCCCGCCAGAACATTCGTCCAGCTAAACGTAAACGGCGCAGCCGTCCGTTGCGCAAGCTTGGTGGTTCCATTGAAGAACTCCACCAAGGCGAGATTGTTGTCGGGATCCGAAACATTCGCCGAGATCACGATATCCGCAGGTGCCATATAGGTCGCGTTGTTCGCGGGGGAACTCAGCAAAATCACAGGCACTCGATTCGGAACAATCGCCGGAACCGCGCACGACAAACCAAACGTGCCAACCAGCGTCCCAGCCACGCCGCGAATGCCCGCTGCCGGAACCGGTGCCGGGCAATACACCGGAGCAACCACTCCCCCACCAGTGCCTCCCACCCCACCCAGAAATGTTCTGGTCCCGCTCAGATTGCCACCGGAAGAAAGCGGCTGGCAAGCCACATCGAGTTGATCGACACCGAAGCCAGAGCGGCCTTGAAATCCAGCAATCGCCTGATTGGCGGGACATGTCTTGTTGAATGTCGTTCCGCCGGAACCGCCTGCCGCGCCACGCGCCACCGGCGATCCCTGCCATTGCCCGTCGGTATTGACGGCAACGCACAGAGGTGCCACCTGATCCACGTTCCCGGATGACCGCCCGGCGACGCCCACCAGCACTTCGGTCGCCTGGCAGGCCAGCGTGAAGTTGGTTCCCACCCACGCGCCTTGAGCCGTCCCCATGGTCACGGTATTGGTGAAGATCTGCGCGGCACTCACCGTGATCGGCGTCGTCGCCGAAGCCGTGTATCCAGTCGCATCCACCACCGTAGCCTTCAACGTATAGGCACCCGCCGCAGCGCTTGGCCAGGTGAACGAATACGGTGCGGTGGTGTCTTGTCCCAACAAGGTTGTGCCACTATAAAATTCCACACGCGTCACGTTCGATGCCGGATCCGTCACCGTGGCGTTGATCACAACCGAGGCCGGCGCAACGAAGTTCGCTCCACTCGTTGGCGCAGCGATCGCCACCGTGGGACGCGGCGGAGCCTGCACCAGCACGACTCTCGCGACGCTCGGCACGCCATTCGAATCGAGCGCAAACAACATGTAATTGCCCGGGGGCGCCGCCGCAGATCCTGGAATCGACAGGCGGAACACCCCATTGCCTTGCGATGCCGCCACCAGCGGCACCCGGCGCTGATCCGTATTCACGGAATGCGTCGCCGCGCCAAAGCGAACCATCGAAAACTGCGTCGCGCCACCGGTCACCGTGATATCGATCGCCCCACTGTGCAGCGCTGTGCCCGGTGCTTGCGAAATCACCGGACGAACCGCCGCTGTGCCGTCCGCTTTGAACAGATACGACGGACTATAAATCTGAACGTCCGAATGATTGGCCGAGCAGCCCTGTCCGCAAAGGCCTCCGCCGCCGGAAATCACACGGCCATCGGGCAGCAGCAACGCAATGCTGTGGTAATTGCGAGGCACCGAAGTGGATGCCGCATCGCGCCATGACCCTGTCGTGGGGTTCCAGATCTCCGTGACGAAGATCGAATTCACATCGGAAAAGCCGTTGGGAACCGGCATACCGCCCACAACCATCACTTCTCCATTCGGAAGCACAACCGTGTTGTGCATGCCGCGCGCCAACCGCAGCGAACCGGTTGGCGTCGGCGCAATGCCGCCATTGCCGATGTCGATTGTGTAGGAATTGGCCGTCGCATTGGCACCGCCATATGCCGGAGCACCGCCAGACTTCAAAATCTTCCCAATGTCGTACATAACGGCCGTACCGTTCTGGCTGAAGACATCGCCCGTGCGATTGCCAGCCGAAGTCGTCGATCCGTTCGCCACCGTCGTATCGTAGATGTTCATCGCCACCGACGGCCCGACATGCGCAACCTTGCCGTTGCCCATCGCAAACACCCAGGGATGCCGGTCCGCTGTCGCCGCGCCACCCGGATCCGGACCCAATGTCACACTCGCCAGCGTATTCGGAAGATAGCGCCACACCCCGTTCGACCAGACTTCGCCATTCTTGCCAAGACTTCCGCCAGACCACGAACCGCCCATCACAAAAGCGCTGCCGTCATCGAGAACCGTCTGCCCCTGATAGCCTCGCGCGATGTTCATGTTGCCGCCGGAGATCCAAGTCGCGGTCCCTGGATTGTAGATCGAAGACTTTGCGGCCGTATCGCCACCGGTAACCATTAAGCGCCCATCGCCGAGAAACGACGTTCCCGGGCAGAACATGTCGTGCGCGGTTTCCACCACCATGCGCTCCGTCGTGGTTCCCGTCGCAGGATCGAAGATCGCCGTCAGCGTCTGATCGGCAACGCCGGGGCTGAACGTATAGCGGTCGTACGAAGACCAGATCAGAACCTTGCCATCGGGCAACACCGCCGCGCCGACCGGATTCACCGAAGTCGTCACGACGTTGCCCCATTGCCCCCGAAACGCCGGCGTATTCGTGTTGTTGCCATCGATGACATTCAGTTCCGCAATCGATGTCCAGGCCCCGCCGTTGACCTCGCTCAGCGCACGCAGACGGATATAGCGAGCCGATCTGGTTGCAAACGTAACCATCCGCTCCGGCGGTATCTGGCCGCCACCGCATGCCAAAGTCACGCCTCCGTAAGTGAACGTTCCGGACACCGCCGCGGCACCCCAGTTGACACCATCGGCGCTTGTGTAAAATTCAAAGTCTTTGATTGTGCCGTTGCTGCACCCATCTTGTCGAGCCGTGTACGTAAAGCCCGCCACACTGCGCGAAGTGCCAAGATCGATCTGAATTTCGTGAGGCGGCGTCGGCAACCCACCCGTAAACTGTGTATGCCAGACCGTCATCGGATTGCCGTCAAACGCTAGAGATCCCGGCGCACCGGCTTCGGCACTATCCACGGACTTCAACGTCCAGCCGGTTCGCGCGACATAGGTCAGCTCCGCAACGGGCTTCGAAACAAACGGCTTGGCGGAAGTCTCGGCATAGGCCCGGGTCAAAATCAGCGGCGCAAAGGCCGTGATCGCTGCGAGAAAGATGGCAATGAGAGTCTTGCAAATAGTAGTCATGGGTCCGTCTCTACAATTCTTCTCTTTAATTCTGCTGCGGAAAAGGCATTCATAGTACCCGGACGGTACTAGTTTGCCTAAAATTGAACCGTATGTGCTTACCAGTACCGGGATCGTGCCGAAGTGCCGATCTGAAAGGTAGAATGCAGTGGCATTGGTGGATTGTATTTGTGGCTACGCTCTGCGCCGCGGATCTGGAAAAAAAGAGCACTCACCACACGGTAAAGGCATCGGTTGACGTTGCAGGCGCGAGTTTCCGCGACTTCCACTCGTGGACTCTTTCCTTCGAACCCGGCAACGCCATCGACACCGTGGCGTTCGAAGCCACCATGCCAGAACACGGTCATGGCTTGGCTACTCAACCTTCGATCCGCGCACTCCCAAACGGCAGTTTTCTCGTAGAGGGCGTCCGGTTTCACATGGCCGGAAATTGGGTACTGCGGGTACGCATCCATGACCGGAAAGGCTGGGACTCTGTCTCAATCCCTTTTCGCGTCGAGTATGCCTCCGCAATACTGAAAAGCCTGTGGATCGGCTCCCGCACGGGTCCGCCTGCGGATCCCTCGAACAGATTCGCCGATCTACCCGCTGCCGCAGCCCTAGGCAGGACGCTGTTCGAGGACAAACGCCTCAGCGGCGACGGCTCGGTATCCTGCGCCACTTGCCACCGTGCAGAGGCCGCCTATGCGGACAACGAGCGGTTCTCGCTTCCCGGCTTGCGCCGTAATACCCAAGGGCTGCTGGGCATCGCCGATGCTTCGTGGTTCTTCTGGGATGGCCGCCGTGACAGCCTCTGGTCGCAAGCGCTCGCGCCGATCGAGTCTCCGATGGAAATGAACAGCAATCGCAAAGCCGCTGTGGATCTCTTGCGCAATCACTACCGCGAAGCCTACAGCAAGCTGGCAGGGCCACTCGATGGCGATGTGGACCGCGCCTTCGCCAATCTTGGCAAATTCATCGCCGCTTACCAACGCACGCTCTCACCGCGCCCATCGCGCTTTGACATGCATGTGCAAGGGTCCGCCTCGTTGAAGCCCGACGAACTCGCCGGACTGGCAATCTTTCTGAAACCCGAATCCCAGTGCTTGAACTGCCACAACGGTCCGCTCTTCACAAACCATGCGTTCCACAACATCGGCACCGCGACGCTCGATGGCGGGCATCCTGACTTTGGCCGCGCCATGGGCGTGCAGGCTCTCGCCTTCGATACCTTCAACTGCAGGAGCGTATTCAGCGATGCCGCCGGAACCTGCCCCTCGCAGGATCATGCACTCACAGCGGACCACGAAGGCGCACTGACGGGAGCCTTCAAAACGCCCACTCTGCGCAATGTCGCCTTGACCGCACCGTACATGCACGATGGATCCTTCGCCACGCTCGAAAAAGTCGTCGAGCACTATCGGCATCCGCCGCAAGGCACGACAGAACTGAAGCCGCTACAAATCACAGACGCCGAAGCGCGCCAACTCGTGGCGTTCTTGAAGACGCTAACGAGCGATAGGAACCGCCGCTGACGGGATGGAATCGATCTGGCCAGCCAGGTGGTGTTACCGAACGGCGTTCCGGATGCAGTAAAGGCTCCCCGCCGTGCGAATGAACAGGCTGCTACCCGCAATCGCCGGAGTCGCCATCGCCATCTCATCGAGCGAGTTCTTGCGCAGCACCTTGAAGTCCGCACCCGCCTGCATCACGAACGTATCGCCATCCTCGCTGATCGCAAAAATCTTGCCGTTGTAAGCCCACGGTGACGAAGTAAACGCCGTCGTCGCCTGATCGATACGCTGCTTTCCATAGATCTCCTTGCCCGTCTTCGCTTCGTGGCAGGTCAGAAATCCGCGATCGAACAGCGTATAGTAGTTGTCGCCATAAATGATCGGCGTGGGATTGTAAGGGCCCGCCTGCGGCAGATACCAAGCCACATGTTCCGAAGCTGTCTGCCCCTTCTGCATCGTGATATCGCCCGAAGCGCCCGGCTTCACCGCATACACCGGTCGATTCGGATCGCCCACATACCCGGACGACAAGAACAACAATCCAAACTTCGAGAACGGCGTTGGGATCGCAATCGACGACATACCCTTGAATTCCCACAGCAGTTTGCCGTCGAGATCGTACGATCTCGTCTTGTCGGTGCCCGGCGTCACAATCTCGGTCCGCTTGCCCGATTCCCAGATGTACGGCGTCGCCCAATTGGTCTTCTCTTCGCGATCCACTTTCCAGATCACATTGCCCGTCTTCTTATCGAGCGCCATCAAATAGGACTTGTCATCGTTGTCGTTCACCAGATACAACCGGCCCTGATGCAACACCGGAGACGCCGCCGTCCCCCATCCGTATCTCGTCTTCACCTGCTCGAACTTTTTGCTCCAAACCGGCTTGCCCTTCATATCGAAGCAGAACAATCCGACCTGTCCAAAATAGAAGTAAACGCGCTCGCCATCGGTGACCGGCGTCTCGGATGCATACGAATTCTTCAGGTGCCGCGTGAACGTCGGAATCGCGTTCTGCACCTCGTTCTGCCAGACAATCTTGCCAGACTTCGCGTCGAGCGCATACGCCACAAAACGATGCTCGGCTGGCGAAGCTTTGCGCTCGCCGCCAAAGTACAAGCCCTTCTTCGGCGGTTCGATCTCGGCGCTGCTGATCACACTTGTGAGGAAGACTTTGTCACCCCACACTACCGGTGACGACCAGCCAAGCCCCGGGATCGCAGTCTTCCACGCAACGTTTTCAGTCTTGCTCCACGTGTCCGGAAGCTTCGGATCTTCGACCGCAACGCCAGTCGATCCAGGTCCGCGAAACTGCGGCCAATTCGTTTCCGCGGCAAACATCGCTGAAACCGTCAAAGCAATAAAGAGGAATCGCATGCTCTGCAATTGTAGAATACGCCGCACACCGAAGTCGCCCTCTACCTAAGCGCACCAGCCAGGCACGGCGGACTTCAGTCCGCCCAACCGTGCGAAATCAAATTAACTCCCGGTCACGACCGCATAATCGTTCGCTGTTCACCCACACCAGCCAGGTACGGCGGACTTCAGTCCGCCCAACCGTGCGAAATCAAATTAACTCCCGGTCACGA
>CAZCPL010000022.1:38500-43522 GCA_964500255.1 uncultured Solibacteraceae bacterium
CCGCATAATCGTTCGCTGTTCACCCACACCAGCCAGGTACGGCGGGCTTTAGCCCGCGGCGGACTTCAGTCCGCCCAACCTAGCGCGAAAGCAAACGCGAGGCTGCATAATGATCAGAGGGGATCATTGCTCACTTCAGAACAGTGGCACAAAATCGAGCGCTTGTTCGAAGCCGTCGAAGACGCTTCGCCGGGCGAACGCGCGCGCATCCTCGCGTCATCCGAAGAAGACGACAGCGTCCGCGGAGAAGTGCTGCGCATGCTCGACGCTTCCGGATCCGGCCTGCTCGACGTCAACATCCGTTCCCGCCTGCTTTCCGCCCACGCACCCGGCGACATCCTCGCTGGACGCTTCCGCATCGAAACCCTCATCGCCGAAGGCGGTATGGGCGAAGTCTACCGCGCCTTCGACACCGAACTGCAGATTCCGGTCGCTCTGAAGACGATTCACCGGATCCTCGCCCGAGACAATTTCGCCATCGAACGTTTTAAACAGGAAGTACAACTTGCGCGCTCGATCAACCACCCCAATGTCTGCCGCATCTTCGACCTTCAGAAACACCAGGGCCGCAATGGAGAAGAGTACTTTCTCACCATGGAACTGCTCGATGGCGAAACCCTGCGCGCCTACCTCGATCGAAAGAAGTGCCTGAGCGAGAAGGAAGCACTCGCCATCCTCGATCCCCTGCTCGAAGCCATGAAAGCTTCGCACGAACGCGGCGTACTGCACCTCGATCTCAAACCTTCGAACATTTACCTCGCAACAATCACCAACTCGAAAACGCCACGAGTCGTCGTCACTGACTTCGGTCTCGCCACCACTTCCTACGAAGCCTCTACCGCAGAAATCGTCTCCGCCGGAACCCCCGCCTATATGGCACCCGAGCAGTTCGATCGCAAGCCCGCCTCCCCCGCGACCGACATCTATGCGGCTGGAGTTGTCCTCTACGAAATGCTCTGCGGCAAGCTGCCGTTTGCCGCAAAGACGGCACCCGAGATGCGCGCACAAAAGGCCAAAGGACGACGGATCCCCGCACGCCATGTCATGCCATCCCTTTCCGGCAGCCTGGACTTCGTCTTCGACCGGACGATGGATCCCGACCCATCCAAGCGCTTCTCCTCCGCCACTGCCTTTCTTGCAGCCATTCGTCCAAACCCCCATCGTTATTGGATCTGGGGTGCGCTTGCCGTCGCCACACTCACGGCCGCCGCCTTTCTCTGGTGGCCTGGCCGTTCGGGATTCAACCCGCTACCCTCGATCCGTAAGCTGACTGCCGACGCTGGCTACGCGATGGATCCAGCCATTGCCAACGATGGCGAGACCGTCTACTACACATCCGACCGTGGCCCCAACGGCATCCGCAACATCTGGCGCATCCGCCGGGGCGGATCCCCCGCCCAGGTCACCAACAACGCCGTGGATGCTTCCGCCCCAACTCTTTCACCCGACGGCCGCTGGCTTGCTTACCGTTCTGAACGCGATGGAGGCGGCATCTACCTCATGCCTCGCGACGGCAGTTCCGCAAACGCAAGGCTGATCGCCAACGGCGGAGACCAACCGCGATTCTCACCCGATAGCCAGTGGGTGCTGTACATGGTGAAACCCGCGACATCTTCGCAGCGCCCGGAAGTCCTCGCCGTATCGACCGAAGGTGGCAAAACCGCGCACATCAGCGACGGCTTTCGCGATGCCCACAACCCCATCTGGTCCCCGGATGGGAAGTACGTGCTCTTTTGTGGAACACGCACCCCTGGCGTTGCGAGCGAAGAACACGATTGGTGGTTGATCGACTTCCCTCTCACCGATAGCCGCGCACGCAAAACCGGCGTAGCCGCGGCGATCAACCAGGCGCTAGGGGTTCCGAACACGCTAACTCGAGTCAACGACGACTTGGCAGCTTGGGAAGGCGACTACGTTTACTACGTTTCTCCCATGCCCGATTCCAGTTCCATCTGGCGCGTAAAATTCAAGCCTGGCAATGAGGGCATCGTCGGCATTCCCCAACGGCTCACCTATGGAACGACCCACGACACCCATCCCGCCGTCTCCGGAAACAAGCTGGTCTTCGCAAGCACCATCACCAACCTCGATATCTGGACACTCCCGCTAGACGCCAACGCAGGCAAACCTACCGGCGAACCAAAGCGTGTCACAGACCATTTGGATATGGAAGTGTCGCCCGCCGCGGACCACTCAGGCACACGCGTTGCCTTCACCTCCCGCGGATCAAAACGCGAGGTCCGCGTCTTGGAATGGGGCAAAGAGGCCGATAGCAAGCTCGTCTCCGAAGCCGGCGAACTCGCCGAACAAGCCATCTGGTCGCCCGACGGCCAATGGATCGCCTACCGCGTCCTCGATCGTCCCAAAATCCGCATCTACATGCGCAATCCTGAAACCGCGGAAAGAAGGCTCATCTGCGCCGATTGCGGCGGACCAACCGACTGGAGTCCCGATCAGCGCTACATTCTCTACGAACCCGGTGCGACAGTCGCTTTCGTAGGCCGCCTCGACATCGCAACAAGTGAATGGACCGAATGGATCCGCCATCCGCAGCACAGCCTCCGCAGCGCCCGATACTCGCCCGACGGCAAGTGGATCGCTTTTCAAGCCGAGACCGCCACCACCGAACGCCGCATCTTTATTGCTCCCAATGAGTCGCAGAGCGACGAAGACAAGTGGATCCCGATTGGAGGTCCCAAGAGCCGCAATATGGTGGACTTCATGCCAAGTTGGTCCCCCGACGGCAACGTCGTTTATTTTCTCTCGCAACGCGATGGCTTCCGCTGCATCTGGGCACAAAAGCTGAATCCTGCAACGAAGAAACCCGTTGGCGATCCATTCGAAGTGGAACACTTCCACCGCTCGAGGCGGTCGTTGCTACGCATCGTGAACACACGTTCTGAACAAGTGGGGTTCCGGGTCAACAAAGACCGCGCGTTCTTTTCCATGGACGAAGTGACCGGAAACCTCTGGATTGCGGACCTGCCCAAATGATGGCCCTCTCAATCACACTGCTGGCCGCCGACAACCGATTTGCTTGGAGATTACTGGTGGGGCAAGCTTTAGCTTGCGCGAGGCTCCAGCCTCGCCAGGCATCTACACAATTTCTGAAAAGGCTCTAGCTAGAAAGGGAGCCCAAGCCCCGAAGACTTGACTACGTGGCGAGCATTCGGAGAGGCGAGGGCTGGTGCAAATCCATCGAAAAACCTCATTTCTCACCCTCCAAGTCTAGGGGAGAAAGAGCTGACCAACGCCAAAAATCCTACGAATTCCCCGAAACCTACCCCCGCTCCACCAGCCACCGCCGCATCAGTGGGACCCGCAATCGCCACCTCTCCCCATCCATCAGAACCAACTCCCGCCGCTTGAGCGACCTCGCAATCGCCGCATCCTCCGGCGGACTCTGCATCTGCCATTGCTGGAACCGCTCCAAATACTCCCACTCGCCCACCAGCCTCGACTCTCGCCGCAGCAGCTCATAGAACACCGCCTCGCCGCGCACCACGGACTTCTCAAACGCCTGTTCCAGAATCGTCGCATTCACCGCGGACTGAGCTTGATCGTTGAGCAAGTCCACGCAAGTCTCGGCAACGAGTTGGACCAGATGCGGCCATCCGCCGGTCTCTTCCTGAATCTTCTCGATGCCTCCATCTCCCCAGAATCCGGCCGGGTAGCCGGGACGCAATGGAGAGTCCTTTGGCCAAAGCGTCGAGTATTGCGCGGGCGAGGTCAGCAGCATCCGCGTCTCGGCAAGCGTGAACAGCGGGACTTCAATCAGTCGCGCAGAGACGAGATAGCTGGTCCAAGGGGCGTTGGGAAGCTCAGTGATCTGGTGACTGCCCGCTAGAATCCAGGTGATCGCGCGATGAGTTTGAATGGACTCGCGAAGGGTGTCGAGCAGATCCGTAGTAAAGACCCCAGCGCCGATCTTTCGATCGAGCATCTCGTACTCGTCGATCGCCAGCACGAGTCGCTGCCCGGCCTGCGTGAGCTTGTCGTTTTCCACGGCCAGGACGCGCAAGAGTCCTCGCAAGTCTTCCGGTGGCGTTGCATCCGCGGACGCTGCTTTCCCGATCGCCGCAACAAACGATTCCGTCGAAATAGACAACTCCGGCGACTGCGCCGATAGATAAGCGACCCGCACATTCGTCGGCAGAAAACCATCCAAATTCCGAAGCACGGTCGACTTGCCCACCCGCCGCCGCCCGTACAGGATGACTCCCGGGCAACCCGTAGACAGCATGATCTGCTGCTCAAGCTCGCCGGTAACTTTGTTCCGCGGAATGAACGCCTCGCGATTGCGATCCACCGGGTCTCCGGCCCGAAAGAACTGCTGCACCGGTTCTTGCTGCAGAGCGCCAGTGATATGGTCCAACTGGGTTTGCGCGAGTCCCTCCCACTGGGCCGCAGCTTTGCGGAACTCGGTCTTAAGCGGCTCATCGAAGCCGGCGGCTCGATGCCCGAAGCTCTGAATCTCTTTCACCACCAGTTCCGCTGTCGGTTGCCGAAAGAGCGGATGGTCCATCGTATCGAGTCTGATTTGGAGTTGAACGATCTTCTCTGCTGCGTCGCGAACGAAATCGCACTGTGCGAGATAGCCCTTGGCACCTTGCGGGAGTTGCGCCGTGATGACTGGCAACTCGGTCAGCAAACCAATTTCGCAGGCCTTGCGAGCCAAAAGTGTCACCGTCGCCCGCAGTGCCTGATCGGCCTGAGCCGGATAGTTCTCGACAATCCGCTCAATCTCGGCCCATCCCGCGCCAGGCGCTTGCTCGGTACATGCCACCAGTAGCCGATCAAGCCTCGGGTATGGAATGGAGCACATGTTGTCCCAAGCAGCGGGGTGATAGCGATACCAACCTGGCTGGAGGCGAGGCCAGACCCAAAAAATAGAAAAAGGAATGTAGTAAGCGCGCAAGGATGCGATCCCGAATGCGATCCCGTTTGCGATCCCGACTGCGATCCCCACTGCGATCCCGAATGCGATTCCGACGGCGATCCCGAATGCGATCCCCACTGCGT
>CAZCPL010000023.1:0-41880 GCA_964500255.1 uncultured Solibacteraceae bacterium
GTGCGGGGAGCGGCCACCAGCCTTGTGTCCGACCGCAATGCGTCGTCGCCGGTTGGTTCTCGCGTCGGGGCTTACGACATCGCCAAAGAGTTGGGATCGGGCGGGATGGGCTCAGTCTACCTCGGCGTGCGCGCCGACGAGACTTACCAGCGCCAGGTCGCAATTAAGTTCGTCCGCGCCGAGTACGACACTGCGCTGTTCCGCGATCGCTTTCAACACGAGCGGCGGATTCTGGGCCGCCTCGATCATCCGAATATTGCGCGGTTGCTCGACGCCGGATCGACCGCTTCCGGGCAGCCGTACTTCGTTATGGAATTCGTCGACGGCGAGGCCATCACGCACTACGTCCGGAACCATGGGCTTGGCCGAACCGCCAGACTTGGCATGTTCGCCAAGGTTTGCGAGGCGGTGCAGTATGCGCATCAAAACCTCATCGTTCACCGCGATCTCAAGCCCGGCAATATTCTGGTGGATCAGTCCGGCAACCCGAAGCTGTTGGACTTCGGCATCGCCAAACTGATGGGCGAAGGTGGGCGTACCGATCAGACTATCGCGGCGGGGTTGCGGATTCTGACTCCGGACTATGCGAGTCCTGAACATACGGCGGGGCTTCCTGTAACGACCGCATCCGATGTGTACAGCCTCGGGGCGATTCTCTTTGAGCTGCTGCTGGAACAACGCCCGCGTCCTTTGCCAGAAGGCCGCGATGAGATTGCGCCTCCGAATGCGCTGGGCGGCGATTTGGGAGGCATCGTGCGCAAGGCGATGCATCGAATGCCCGAGGCTCGCTATCCCAGCGCCAGCGAACTGCGCGAGGACATCCTACGGTTTTTGAACGGGCGTCCGATCCGTGCGCGGTCCTATTCGATGCCTGAGCGGGTGGTGCATTTTGTGCGCCGGTATCGAGGATTTCTGGCCGCGAGTTTGCTGGTGACCTGCGGGCTGGCCGCCGCTGCCGCCGTTTCCTTGCGAGCTGCGCAGCAGGCCGAAGAGGCCAGGCAGGAAGCCGTTCGTGAGCGCAACCGCGCGGAAACGGAGCACCAGCGCGCGGAAGCGGCGCTGGAACGTGCGGAAGCTTCTCGCTTGGATGCGATCCGCCATTCTCGCGAAGCCGGACTTCAGAAAACGGTGGCTCTGCAGGAACGCAATCTCGCGCATTCGCGGTTCAACGAACAGCGGCAGTTGCTGGGCAACTTCATCGACGAAGTGCAGGACAAGATGGAAGGGCTTCCCGGTGCGGGTCCGGCGCGCGAACAGTCTTTAACTCTTGCTGTCTCCTACCTGGAAAACATGGCGAAGGATCGCGATGCGAGCCCGGAGGTTTTGCGAAATCTTGCGCTGGCGTATGTACGATTAGGGGACTTGCGCGGAGGTCCCACGTCCCGGAGTCATCAGTCGGATCCTCGCGCGGCGATGGCCCTGTACCGGAAGTCTGCACTGATTCTCGAAGCGAAGGAGATGCGGAGCAACGTCTTGAATCTCGGCATTCTGGTGCGTTTGCTCACGAGGCAGGCAGAAATGCATGAGTACTTTGGCGATCCCAACAAGGCGAAGGCGGCTGTGCTCGAAGGCATCGAGATCGGCAGGCGATTGTCGGCTGCCAAGCGGCAAGCCTCGCCGGAAACGGATGTGCCGCTGATGCGGGCGTTGAACACCGGCGCGCTGCAGGCGATCAACCAGCGGGAACTGGATCGGGCTTTGGCCTGGGCTTCCGAATGCCGGGGATTGGCCCAACTCAATCGCCAGACTCCGATTGTGGTGGAATTTCTTGCGCTATGCACGACGATGGAAGGCCGGGCGCATTGGTTGAAGCCGAACCTCGGTCAGGCGACGACTGCTTTTCGAGCGGCGATCCAGCTCCGCGAAACGCAGGTTCGCGAGTATCCCGCGAATAATGGCATCCGCCGGAGTTTGATGCTGGTTCACAGTCATCTCTCCGGTGCACTCTTTAGCAATAGCCGGGCCAGTTTGAAAGATCTGCCCGGCGCTTTGGCTGCGATGAACCAAGTTCGCGAACAGGCGTTATGGATTGCGCAATCCGACCCGGCCGACCGGCTCGCGCAGCGCGATCTTGCGATCGCCGGCAATCGCTATGGCGATCTGTTGTTTGCTTCGAAAGACTACGCGCAGGCCGCCGCGATGCTTGAGGAATCGATCGCAATGACAGACCGGTTGATTGCGGAGTTGCCAGAGGATTTCGTCCTGCGCAACGAGCAGTTGTTTTCCTTGAATCGCCTGAGTAGCGTCGTAGCAGCCTTTCCCGCGAGGAGCGGCGATTTAGAGGGCGATTTAGAGGGCGATTTAGAGAAGGTGTTGCGTCGAGCCGTTGCCGTGGCCGAAGGTATGGACAGATTCGGTGCGATCACCAGCAGTATGTATGGCAACCTGGCGACCTCTTACGCGCGACTTGGAAAGTTGCTTGCGACTGCCAACGCCTCGTCGTCGGAGTCACAACGGATGGTGGCGAAAGCGTTTTCAGTTTACCGGCGAGGAATTGAGAAGAATCCCAATTCTTCGGAATTGCTTTCCATCTACCAGCGAGAGCTGACCGCCATCGAAGCACTCGTGCCAAAATCACAATGATGGAAAATACTTCACGGCGCGATGCGCTTCTGCTTCTGGGCGGCGCGGCGGCTGCGGTTCCGGCACTGCGAGCGCAAGAAGAGCGCCGGCTTGAAAAGCCTCTTGAAATCCGTTGCGGCAGCCTGACCTTTCTCTTCGATCCCGTGCTCGGTTTCGTGCGGCATGTGAAGTGGAACGGCATTGAGGTGCTCAACGGAATCTACGCCGCGGTTCGTGACGAGAACTGGGGCACGGTTCCGACGCAGATCTCGAATGTGATCGTGGAATCGGAAGTGGATGTGTTCAAAGTTGTCTTTGAGGCGGTGTGCAAGCAGGGTGGCATCGAGTACTGGTGGCGCGGATCGATCACCGGAGCGCCGCGCGCATTGACCTTCGAACTCGACGGTGAGGCGAAATCCACGTTCAAGAAAAACCGGCTGGGCTTTGTGGTACTGCATCCACTGCGCGAGTGCTCAGGCAAGCCGCTGAAGATCGAGCACGTGGATGGCAACAAGGTGGAACGCGGTATCTTTCCCGATCTGGTCTCGCCCCATCAGCCTTTCAAAGACATCAAGTTCATCACGCATGAGATCTATCCCGGGCTGAGCGCTGAGGTGCGGTTCGCCGGCGATACTTTCGAGATGGAGGATCATCGCAACTGGACCGATGCCAACTTCAAGACCTACTGCACGCCGCTGGGGAATCCGTATCCGGTGGAGGTGAAACAGGGCGAAAAGCTCGTGCAGAGCGTAGGGTTACGGCTGGTCGGAACTCCCAACCCGGTGCCAAGGGCTTGGTCGAAGCCGGTAAAAACGGCTCTCGCATTGTCGGGCAAGCCTGCGAAGTTGCCCTGGATTGGATTCGGTGCGGCGGCTGGCTTGTCGGCCTCTGAGGCAACGCTGTTGAAGATGCTTCGACCGGCGCATCTGCGAGCCGTGCTGTCATCGGCGCAATCGGTAGCGGATCTGAA
Source organism: uncultured Solibacteraceae bacterium (assembly GCA_964500255.1). Taxonomy (GTDB): domain Bacteria; phylum Acidobacteriota; class Terriglobia; order Bryobacterales; family Bryobacteraceae; genus F-183. The sequence goes on from CAZCPL010000023.1 coordinate 3,533, forward strand.
GTTGCCTGTCGGCGTTCCCATCGAGGCGGCGATGCCGGTCTATGCGGAATCCGAAGTAGCGGCGATTGCCAACGCTTTGGCGGCATCGAAAACGCCTGTCGCTCGATACGCCATTTTCCCGCGCGAAGAGCCTGCGACATCGCAACGGTGGGTCGAGATGGGCCGCAGGCATCTGCCGCCGGGTGCCAGGATCGGAGCGGGCACGATCCAAAATTTCGCCGAGCTGAATCGCAACCGGCCCGATACGACTTGGGCGGATTTTGTCTGCTTTCCCATCAATCCACAAGTGCATGCATTCGACGATATGTCGATTCTCGAGAACACCGCTGGACAAGGAGACGCGCTGCGTACAGCGCTGCATTTCAGCGCGGGCAAGCCCGTAGCGGTGTCGCCGGTAACATTGCGTGCCAACGGCGCGGTGGACCCGCGGCAGTCATCGCTCTTGGCTGCGGCATGGACCGTGGCCAGCCTTGAGCAACTGTCGGCCGCCTCGAGCGTGACGTACTTCGAAACCCATGGTCCCGCGGGCCTGATGGATGCCGGACGTGTCTTTCCGCTGTTCCACGTCTTCGCGAGCCTCGCAGGATACTCGACCGCGGAATCGGCGGCTTCGGGCGCTGACGGGATCTCGGCGTTTCTGTTGCGTAATGCAGTGGGCGGCATGCGGTTGGTTATCGCGAACCTTACCAACGAAGTCAGGCTGGTGGACTTGCGCGCAGTGAAGTCAGCGAAAGGATTTCGCGTGCAATTGCTCGATGCGGAATCGGTCGAACAGTTTTCGAAGAATCCTGTGGAATTCCAAACCGGCTCGGCTTGGTATCTAACAGGCAGGCGGACAGAGGTTGCGCTGTTGCCCTATGGTGTGGCGGTTTTGACGGCGTCATGATTTTGCGTGCTTCGGAGACCGGCGATCTCGCGCCGATCCAGGCGATTTGCGCGCACCGGGTTCGCACGGGCGTGTCGAGCTTCGAGATCGATCCTCCGGATCTCGATGAGGTGGCAGGCCGCCGCGATGCGGTGCTCGAAAAAGGCTTGCCGTTTCTCCCGGCGGATATTGAGAACGGACGAACTGTGGGTAACGCCTACGCGGCACTAGACCGTCCAGGAGCGGCTTGCCCCGGTTCACGGTGGAGGATTCGATTTACGTCGCGCCTGAGCATTCGGGCGGTTGCTCTTGCAGCGGGTGATCGCGGATTGCACACCGCCGGATTCAGGCAGATGATCGCGGTCGTTGGTGGTCCAGAGGAAAACGCCGTATCTGTCCCGCTGCACAATTAAAGGCCGTGGGATTCAAGCTCGACCGCTGGCTCGACACCGCGCCCGGAACAGGACTGATCGCCCCGTTGGGCCGATTCTTGTAAACACGACCTTCGAAAGCAAACGTCTGGGCACCCCCTCCATATTGCTTATGGGAAGCCGTGCTCACCGGCACTCGCCACATCCGCGCCAGCAGATGCCGTCCTGCTCGGCCCTGACTCGTGTTGCATCCCATTGGTAGGACTTGGGCACCCGATGCGAAGTAGGGACGCAATCGCATCGAAGTTGCAGCCTGCCGGGTGAGGTAGATAGCGCCAACGCCGTTTCCCGACGCGTCGTAGTCTTGCTCGCAACTGTTCACGCCAATCGCTCCAGGCTGCACCGTGCCCGTGAAAGCGCAGGATACTGGGCTAGGCTATCCAAAAAAAGAGTGACGAAGCCATGTCCGCCAGCGCGCTCGAAAAACGAGGTTGACGATTTGCACCAGCGCATGGGACACGGTCGGCCACCCGCGTCCGGAATTTACTTCTTTTCGTCGGCGAACTGCTTGCGGAATCTACTCACCTTTGGGACTCACCACAAACATGCAGTCAGGCTGAAAGGGGTTCCGCGCGAAGTATTCCCGATGGTACTTCTCGGCGATGAAAAACTCCGCTTGTGGATGCAGTTCGCTAACAATAGGGTCGTCGACCAGCGCTGGGCTTCGTCGCGTTAAAAGATCGCGGAACGAGACTGAGGTCCGACATCGTTGCCTGGCTGGTCAAGCGTGGTTGGGTCGTGGATGGTGAAAAGATTTCGAGAATTGTTTGAGCGGTGATTACCGCAGGGCCGTAGCTCACTCGCACCACTTCGACGTGGTCGCCCATGCATCCGGATTCCACCGAGTGTACGCCAACAAGCTCGTCATAGACTGCTTCGAGACACCAGAAACATCCACCGCCGAGTGTGATCGATTCCGTAGAACCACGATGACTCACCTGTCAAGACGTTCTTCATTGGAAATGTTCTAGTCACCCCACAAGAAGGGACCTAAGCTGGTACAATATCAATAAGTTGTGAGCGCTTCGCCGTTGAATGGAGCCGCTCCGCAATCAAGGAAAAAAACGCTTGGCTACCGACTCCTACGACTCAAGTAATATTCGCGTGCTCGAGGGCCTCGAAGCAGTTCGTCTGCGCCCCGGCATGTATATCGGACAGACAAACGAACAGGGACTTCATCAACTGGTCTGGGAAGTGATCGACAACGCGGTCGATGAACACCTTGCCGGACATTGCGACCGCGTGGAAGTGACGATTCACGAAGACAACTCCATCACCACGGTGGACAATGGCCGCGGGATCCCTGTCGACATCAAGGCTGAGTTCGGTGTTTCCGCTGCCGAGATTGTCATGACCAAACTGCATGCGGGCGGCAAGTTCGATGCCAATACGTATAAAGTATCCGCCGGCTTGCATGGCGTGGGTGTGAGCTGCGTCAACGCGCTTTCTGAAAAGCTGCACCTCGAAGTCTGGCGGGACAAACACACTTGGGAACAGGACTATGCGCTCGGCGTTCCGTTGGCACCGCTGAAGGCCACTGGCAAGTGCGGCACCAAACGCGGCACCAAGGTCACCTTTAAACCAGACAGCACGATTCTTACCGTCACCGAGTTCAACTACGACACGCTGGCCACACGCTTCCGCCAACTCGCGTTCCTCAACAAGGGACTGACGATTGTCCTGACCGACGAACGGCAAGAAGGCGAAGCCGGCGCGCCGTTCAAGACCGCCGACTTCTTCTATGCCGGTGGCGTCTCTGAGTTCATCAGGCTGCTCAACAAGGGAAAGTCGACGTTGCACGACAAGCCGCTGCATATAGAAGGTCCGCGCGAAGGCCCGACGGGGACCTACAACGTCGAGATCGCGATTCAGTACAACGACACCTACGGCGAGCAGGTGTTCTCGTTCGTCAACAACATCAATACGGTGGATGGCGGCCCGCACTTGTCGGGGTTCCGCAGCGCGCTGACGCGGACAATTAACGCCTACGGTACGGCGGCGGGCTTGTTCAAGGAAAAGGAACAGCTTTCAGGCGACGACGTTCGCGAAGGTTTGACCGCCGTGGTCAGCTTGAAGCTGCCGGGCGCACAGTTCGAAAGTCAGACCAAGGGCAAGCTGACGACCGACGTGCAGGGCGGCGTCGCGAGTTTTGTCAATGAAAAACTGGGCGAGTTCTTCGATAAGAATCCGCAGGTGATGAAGCGCATCGTGTCGAAGGCGATCGACGCTTTCCGCGCCCGCGAAGCAGCCCGCAAGGCCCGCGATCTGACTCGCCGTAAGGGCGCGCTCGATTCCGGCGGATTGCCCGGTAAACTCGCCGATTGTCAGGAAAAAGATCCCTCTCGATGCGAAGTGTTCCTGGTCGAGGGTGAGTCCGCGGGAGGCACCGCCAAAGGTGGACGCGACCGCCGGTATCAGGCGATTCTGCCGCTGCGAGGCAAGATTCTCAACGTCGAAAAAGCGCGCGTCGATCGCATGCTCGGCCACGAGGAAATCCGTGCGATGATCACGGCGATCGGCGCGGGCATTCAGGCCGACTTCGATGTCTCGAAGCTGCGCTATCACAAGATCATCATTATGACGGACGCGGACGTGGACGGATCGCACATCCGTACGCTGCTGTTAACGTTCTTCTTCCGCCAGATGCAGGAACTGATTCTGCGCGGTCACATCTACGTGGCACAGCCGCCGCTCTATCGCATCAAAAAGGGCAAGAGCGAGAAGTACATCAAGGATGACAAGGAATTCACCAAAGAAGTCTTGCGTCGCGCGACAGAGAATACCAAAGTCCAGTTGCAGGATGAATCGATCCTCGAAGGCACTGAGCTGCGTACGTTCCTCATGCAGTTGGATGAGTTCCAGCAGGTGTTTAAGCGTCTGGAAAAGCGTCTGCGCGAAGCCCGGGTGGTGGAAGCGCTTGTAATCGCCGAGGCGCTCGATAGCAAGGAAGACTTCGGCAACAAAGAGAATCTCGAAAAGCTTGCCGTGCTGTTGCAGGCCGCCAAGCTGGATTCGACCTTGACGTTCGATGAGACGCATTCGACGTGGAGCCTGCTGTTCCGCGACCCGACCAACGCCGAACGAGCGGTGGATTCCGAACTTGCCACGCAACCTGAGTACCGCCGCCTGCGGAACTTCGCCAGACAGATTGGCAAGTTCAACAAGCCACCGTTTACTGTGCTTCGCGAGAACGGGCCGAAGGAAGTGGTTCACACGTGGCGCGCGCTGCTCGAGTTCGTGAAGGGCGAAGGCACCCGAGAAATCAACGTCACCCGATACAAAGGGCTGGGCGAAATGAACGCCGGGCAGCTTTGGGAAACGACGATGGATCCTGAAAAGCGCACGTTGTTGAAGGTCACGCTCGAAGACATCGTGTCGTCGGATCTCATTTTCACCACACTCATGGGCGAAGATGTGGAGAGCCGCCGGAAGTTTATCGAAGAGAACGCGCTGGACGTCCGCAACCTCGACGTCTAAATGTTTTCGCGCCGTCAATCGCTGCCGCTGCTGGCCTTAGGGCCGGTCGCGGCAGTCGCGTTTCAGGGCAAGGCCGCGGCTCCTGTGCGGTGGCGACCGCGACCTCCGTTCAATGGTTCGCCGGTATTGTTCGAGTCCCACGAGGCCCGCCCCAATGCGACGTGGCTGGGCAAGAAGATCGAGTTCCGCAAGGACGGCGATCTTTGGACCGCGCTCGCGGGAGTCGATCTCGCGACCAAGCCAGGACGCCATCCGCTGAGGTGGAGCGAAGACGAGAGCATTCTGGTTCCCGTGACTGCACGCGCGTATCGTGCGTCGAGGATCACGGTTGCTCCGAAATTCGTGCAGCCGCCGCCGGAGGTTTCCAAACGCATCGCAGAGGAACAGGCCGTCAAGAAGAAGGCTTTCTCTTCGTCGCCGATGAACGAGCGCTTCTGGCAGGGCCGTTTTCGTGCGCCTGCCGGGGTGGGGCAAACTTCACCTTTTGGCACTCGTCGCGTCTACAACGGCAAGACCCGCAGCATCCATCAGGGGCTGGACTTTGCCGCGGCCCCTGGCACCGAGATTCTGGCGGCCAATGCGGGACGAGTTGCGATCGCCCGCGATATGTACTTCGAAGGCGGATTCGTTGTCCTCGATCACGGTGAAGCGATCTACACTCTCTACATGCACCTATCGGCATTTCTGGTGAAAGAAGGTTCGATGGTGGAAAAAGGCCAACCCATCGCCAAGAGCGGCGCGAGCGGTCGCGTTACGGGTCCGCATCTGCACTTTGGGGTGCAGTGGCAGGGATCCTATCTGGAACCAGGGACGCTTCTCACCCTCTAAACATCGAACCTTGCGCGGAGTTGCTTGGGCATCAACGGGCAGACGGCTTCGGGTCGTGCAAAGAGCTTGTAGCGGACCCTCGCAACAAAATCATAAACCATGTTTCGCAGCGGACCGGGCAAGGGCGTGGCGATCCACGCGGCGATTCGCCAGTATCCACCGAGCCGATGCATCACATGCAACACCGCTTCCGACTTGGTGAGCGCCTGCCGTTGCTCGGTCCAGATCACCACGCTATCCGGGAGTGTGACACGCGTCGCTTCGGGTACGTTCATGCGGAACGAATCGGAATCCAGAGGCGCGAAGCGGAAGCGCGTACCATAGGGGTCCTCGCTGAGCAGGAAGCGGATGAAGCTGTGGCAAAGTCCGCAGTGTCCGTCGTAGTAGAGGCGATCTGTAGCTGCGGGATCGCGGGCGGGAATCGAGGAGGGCGGGATGAGGGTAAGTGCGGCGAAGATCGCGAGTGGCCAGTAGTCCGCGGGCCAGGCGTAGGCGAGCAGCGCGAGGGTTGTGAGGCGTGAGATCCAGAGAGCCTTGGCAGAGATCCACCAGGGGACTCCCGAGTCGTGTAGTGAGCCGTAAGGGCCCTCCGGGGCAAGGATGAAAAGCGGGAGAGCGGCGCCGATTACGGGGCTGGTGAAGGCGAGGACGACGAAGGCGTTCCAGCGGGTGAACCAGCCGAGTGCCATTCCGATAGAAGCAGCCGCGAGGATCAGCGGTTGTCCGAAATCGGTGTGCGAAAGAGCCCAGTAGAGTGAGGCGAAAGCGGTGGCGATCCGGATCGCGGAATACTGCGCTCCGGTCCAGCCGCCCGCGGTAGTTTTTGCCATCGCCGATTCCATCTTTTCAGTATGGATCAGTTATACTGATTCTAGGAAGAGCGCGGGGGTAACTCAACGGTAGAGTCACAGCCTTCCAAGCTGTTGGTTGCGAGTTCGAATCTCGTCCCCCGCTCCACGGTCTTCGTTTGCCCCTGGCCGGCATAGCTCAGCTGGTAGAGCATCTGACTTGTAATCAGAAGGTCTTCGGTTCGATCCCGAATGCCGGCTCCAATCGTCCAGGAATTTTCGCTATTGATTGGAAGCCACCGCGCCTTTGTTGGTTCATGTTGCGCCGTCATGCGAAGGGCGCTGTTGGGCCGATTTCACGAGTGATCGCGAGCATCGCGGTGCGAATGCCAAAGCGCGCGAGGCCAAGCCTCCCGATTCCCGAGAGCCTTCGCAGCAATTTGCTTGAGTTGGCCCGGAGTGATTCCAACGGGGCGACAACAGGGTGACGAGGATCCGCGAGTTTTCCACCGAAATCTTCTCTTTCGATGATGCCGGGGCGGCAGTTTTCGCGCTATCTGTGTTGGAGGTCTCTCATGTCGGCAAGATATCTCATTAAGGTAGCCAAAGATGGACAGTTCTACTTCAGTCTGCTGTCCTCCGGAGGCAAAAAGTTGTTGGCCAGTGAACTCTATAAGGCGAAGGCCAGCGCTTACAATGGTATCGCCTCGATCCGCAAGAACGCTGCCGATGCAGTGCGCTATGACAGGTTGATCGCGAAGAACGAAAAGTTCTACTTCACGCTCAAGGCCGCCAACCACGAGATCATCGGCGTAAGCGATCTCTTTGAAACTGAGGATCAACGCGAAGACGCACTGTTCCTCGTCATGCTCGAAGCTGCCGCGGCGGAAGAACTGGAAGAGAATCCAGAGCCCAAGCCCCAAGTCAAAAAAGACAAGGCGGAAGTGCTCAAGACATTGGAAGCCCGCAAGCTCAACAAGCGAACCATGCGGCCCATCTCGTCGGCCACCGTGGTCATTCCCTACGGAGCGATTGTGTCGCAACTGAAAGAAGAAGACCGGCGTTTGCAGTTCACCTATCTCGGCGAACCCTACGATACGGACTTGTCCCGCATGAACGGTGCTCTGCGCCTTATCGGTTAACCAAGAGCGCGGCTAGTACGCGAAAATCTCGGACACTTTTCCGGGCTCCTGCACCACCAGCTTGGTAAACAACTCCCGTCCGTTCAACGCCTGCGATGCTACCAGCCGGACGATCTCAGGATGATTGTTGTTCTCGCTCAAATGCCCCAGAACCAGGGTCGAAACCGTTGAATCCAAATCGCGTTTGATAAAATCGCAGGCCACATCGTTCGATAGATGCCCCTTGCGTCCCATCACGCGCTGCTTCACCGACCACGGATACGGACCCACCTTCAACATCTCGAGATCGTGATTCGATTCCAGCAACAACAGATCTGTGCGGAGCAGGTGAAAGCGGATCGAATCTGTCATATATCCCAGATCCGTCGCCACGGCGATCTTCAATCCCTGTGCGCGAAAACAAAACCCCACAGGATCTTCGGCATCGTGGGGAATCGTGAAGCTGTCGACATCGATGTCGCCCACGCAAAACGATGTCCCCGCCTGAAAAAGCTCCACTTTAGGTTGATACTCGCCCCACGAAATCGCAGGCGCAGTCAGATTCGACAAGTAAACCGGAATGTTCAGAAACTTGGCGATCGAGACCAGACCGGTGACATGGTCAGAATGCTCGTGCGTCACCAGGATCGCTGACAAAGACTTCGGATCCTTGCCCATCGCCGTGAGTCTCGCAAACGTCTCCCGCCGACTCAAGCCAGCGTCCACCAGCACTGTCGTCTTACCTGTGGACAGGTAAGAGCAGTTGCCCGAACTCGACGATGCTAAAACACAAAACTCAAGCAATGTTTTATAGTATCAACTCAGGCGTCGACGTGATCGCTGAAGAAATGATCGATGGACGCTTTCCACTGCGTCGCCACCGATTCCGATAACCGATCCATCTCGCCGCGATCCATCGGCTTGAAATTCTTGACGAAGGCGCAATTGTGGTCGATGTGTTCGAACTTCGGCATCCCCACCACGATCGCGCTTACGGGCAGCGACATCGAATAACGCATCAGCGTCTCGATCGGAGCCTTGCCCAGCAACTTCTCTTGCGCGAATACCTTCATCGCAATCACGCCCATCTTCTTCTTCAATGCCACAGGCAGCGCGATCGATTCGAACCCGGTCAAGCCGGTCATGCCCGTTCCCGGGACATTCGACGGCGGATTCTGCCCCATCTTCGCCAGATTGAGAGCCATCTGGCAGACATCGAAGTCATGACGTTCCAACGCCATCTTCATCACCGCCGGATTCGTATGGCTCGACACGCCTACGAAACGAATCACCTTCTCATCGCGCAATTTGTAAAGCGCCTTTAAGACGCCGTTTTCGGCCTTTGCCAGATCTTCTTCATTGGCGAGCGAATGGATGTGGCAGAGATCGAGCTTGTCGACGCCCATGCGCTTCAACGATCCCTCGAACAACGACATCGAATCGTCGTAGCCGCGGGTGTTCAGCTTGGTGACGATAAACAGGTCTTTGGCCCCACCGCGCGATTTCAGATACTTGCCCAGCCGCTCTTCGCTGCGACCGTCGCCGTAGCCGAATGCGCAATCGAGATAATTGACGCCGAGGTCCACCGCCCGACGCATTGCCTCAATGGCCTGATCGTCCTCTTTGTACATCAGCCAACGGGATCCGCAGCCGAACGCCAGCGCAGACACCTTGGCGCCGGTCTTGCCAAGCGACCGCAACGGCATTCCGGTCTTAGCGTCCACCGTGGACGAGATCGCGCCTAGCGCGACGGCTTCGAGAAAGGTTCTGCGAGTGATGCTGGACATATCGGCTCGATTGTACCAGTTGCGATTCGGAAATTGAATCCTGCAATGAATACCCGCTAAGGCCTAAGCCTCAACCAAAAGTCTTGAAAAGCAGGACCGAAGTTCCGAGCCATCCCCGTACCGTACCTGCCCGGAGCCCGGAACTCAGGTCAGAAACACGGCCTCTTTAAGTAACCTCACCTACGGAGACAGGACTTTCGTACAACTTCAGATCAGTACGTTCTTCCCGGATTGCACGAACATAGAAAAACCTTACGATTCAGTACGGAGACGTTGAGGCTGGCGGGACGCGAAGACCATATCAGGCCTCGCCGGTGGAGACAGATCATATGAGCAGAATCGATAAACTTGCAACACTAGTACTTCTCGCTGTTAGTTCACCGGCTTGGGCGGTCAATGACAAGAAGAAGGCGAAAGACCTACCACCCACCTCCAGCCAGTTGGTGAGCGTCATCGTTCAGTTCGACGGAAAGCCCTCGAACACCGCCAAGCAAGCGATGAAGGATCTGGGCATCAAGCTGAACCAGGAACTTGACGATCTCGACATGATCGTCGCAGAACTTCCCGTATCGTTGATCGACACCCTCTCCGACGATCCAACTGTCAAATACATCTCGCCCAATCGCGGCGTCAGGCCCAACCTCGACTACGCGACCCCCTCGGTCAACGCCACGACATCGTATGCGTCGACCTGGACGGGTGAAGGCGTCGGTATCGCGGTGATCGATAGTGGAGTTACAGTTCTCCACAGCGATCTACAGGGCCGCGTCGTGTATTCAGAAAGCTTCGTTGGCGACGGGTTACCGGCTCTCGATACGTTTGGACACGGATCGCACGTTGCGGGCATCGCCGCCGGCAACGGTGCATCGTCAACCGGCAAGAGCCCTACGGGTGGTGTCTATACCAGGACATTCCGGGGAATCGCGCCGAAAGCCAACCTCATCAACTTGAAGGTGCTGGACGGCAGTGGCGCTGGAACCGTGGTCGGCGTGCTCTCTGCGATTTCGCGCGCCATTGCATTGCAAAAAACGCACAACATCCGTGTTCTAAACCTGTCCTTGGGACACCCGGTTTATGAGAGCTACCTGCTGGATCCGCTCTCCACGGCAGTTGAGAAGGCGTGGAAGGCTGGCATCGTTGTCGTGGTCGCCGCCGGAAACGATGGCCGCAACGACGCGTTCCGTAACTCGGGGTACGGTACGATCAACTCGCCGGCGAACAGCCCTTACGTCATCACAGTCGGGGCAATGAAAACTCTGGGAACGGCCACCCGCAACGACGATCAGATCGCCAGTTACAGTTCTAAGGGGCCGACAGCCATTGATCGGATCGTTAAGCCCGACTTGGTTGCGCCGGGAAACCGGATGGTTTCGCTACGTGCGTTGAGTACCTGGTTCAGTGACAAGTTCGCCGACAATGGTGTGCCCGTGTCCTACTATTCGACGTCCACTTCCGACTACAGTTCCCGGTCTTACTTAAAGCTCAGCGGAACCAGCATGGCGGCTCCAGTCGTCAGCGGTGCTGCGGCGCTCATGTTCCAGAAGGACAGAAATCTCACGCCCGACCAAGTGAAGATCCGGCTCATGAAGACAGCGTCCAAGGCGTTTCCTGCCACCAGCGTCGCGGTGGATCCTACCACCGGTGTCACCTACTCCAGCCAATACGACCTCTTCACCGTTGGCGCTGGCTATGTGGACATTGATGCCGCGCTTCGCAGTACCGATTCGCCCAAGGGATCTGCCGTGTCACCGGCCGCTGCCCTCAATTCCAAGACCGGCAAGGTGGAAGTGATCGTTCCCAGGTCCGTCGTCTGGGGCGACACCGCGAAGTACGGACTCTCCGTTGTCTGGGGCGACATGCGTTTCCTCAAGGGAACCTCGGTTGTCTGGGGCGATTCCGTCGTCTGGGGTGATCGCACTGCCTCTGGCTTCAGCGTGGTCTGGGGCGATACCTCCCCCTGGGGAACTTCAGTGGTTTGGGGCGATTCCACCAGCCTGAAACTGAACTCCTTGACCGGTATCTTCTCGCCAGAGTCGCTGAACGTCGCCATCCACGGCGAAAAGTAAGTCCCTCTCTGTCAGTATCCAAACTCTTCGCGGGATGCGGTCGAGCCTACGGGCAAACGCCTCATCCCGCGATCGCTGTTTACTGACAATACAGTACGACCTTCCCGGTTTCGGCATACAGAAATATGCACCATGCTCTAGTACAGGGGAGGACACCGCACGATCTTCCCCGCTGAAATCTATGTCGCACAGAACCTTTCGAGCATTTGGTGAGACTGGCCCTCGCCTCCGTTGGCCCTATGTTTCAAGCTCTCATTACAGCTTCCAGCATTTTCTGTCGATTAGAGAGTGGCTGCGGGAGTCTGGATGAAGATCGCACCCAGAACATTTCTAATTTCGATCATCACTATCGGCTCTCTGGCCCTTGCCATTGGCCTCGCGGAGTGGCAATGCTCGAACCCCCTGCGTCTGGTTGTCTACGTCGCGCTCGCAATCGCTGCTTCGGTCATGAAAGTGTCTTTGCCGTCGATTCGCGGCACCCTTTCGGTCAATTTCTTCTTTGTTTTGGTCGGAGTGGTTCAGTTGAGCCTCGGCGAAACACTGCTCATCAGCGCGTCTTCGTTTCTCTTTCAATATCTATGGAAGGGAAAGTCACAGAAGGCGGTACAGGCGGCGTTCAATGTCGCCAGCGGTGCCATTGCAACCTATCTCGCCTATACCATTTACAGTTGGCCGTGGCTGCGTTCCTACTGCGACATGCCGGTGGCGTTGGCCCTCGCGGCCAGTACATACTTTGTTTGCAATACGATTCAGGTCGCCTCGATCATCGCTCTCACTGAAAATCGCCGATCGATTTCTGTTTGGACGGAATGCTATGTCTGGATGTTTCCCTACTATCTGATGGGCGCCTGGATGGCTGGCGGCTTCGACTTCGCCACCCGCTACTTCGGATTCACGGTCACCATCCTTTCGTTACCGATGCTGGCGTTCGTCTACCATTCCTATAATCTCTACCTGACACGTCTGCAAACGGAAAAAGAACGTGCGGATCAGCAACGCCAGCATGCCGAGCAGATGTCTGCGCTTCACCTGCGCACCATTGAAGCGCTGGCCCTCGCCATCGAGGCCAAAGACGAAACCACCAACGAACATCTACAACGTGTCCAGATCTACGCCTTGGAAGTCGGTCGAGAACTGGGCCTCTCGCCTGACGAACTCGATGCCCTCCGAGCCGCCTCCCTTTTGCACGACATTGGGAAGCTCGCCGTGCCGGAACACATCATCTCGAAACCCGGCAAACTGACGCCCGAAGAGTTCGAGAAGATGAAGATTCACCCGGTCGTCGGTGCCGAGATCCTGGAATGCGTCCAGTTCCCTTACGATGTCGTTTCCATCGTTCGAGCCCATCATGAAAAGTGGGATGGCTCGGGTTATCCCTACGGCCTCAAAGCTTTGGATATTCCCCTTGGGGCTCGCATCCTTTCGGCGGTTGACTGCCTGGACGCGCTTGCCAGCGATCGTCAATACCGCCGGGCACTACCGCTGGACAAAGCGATGGACGTTGTCGTCAGCGAGACTTCGAAGGCCTTCGACCCGGCTGTTGTCAAGATTCTCCAAAATCGCTATCTCGAGTTGGAAGAGATGGCTCGATCTGCCCCGCAAAGTCGCATCAAGTTGTCGAAGACCATGAAAATCGAACGCGGCGCGGCTCCGGATGCCGGTTTCGAGAAAACCGCCCCTTCCAGCGGCGATCTGAATTCGCCGGAGCGTTCGATGGACTTTCTACAATCCATCTCCGCCGCGCGGCAAGAAGCGCAACTTCTGTTTGAGATGGCCAACGAAATGGGCAGTTCCCTGCGCCTCGACGAAACGCTTTCGATGTTGGCGGTCCGGCTGAAGCGCCTGATTCCGCACAATACGATCGCTGTCTACCGCGTCGTCGACGACAAGCTTTCCTCCGAATTCGTCGCCGGTGACGAAGCCCGCATGTTCGGTTCACTCAACATCCCTGTTGGCGAAGGTCTTTCCGGATGGGTTGTAAAGAACATGCTTCCCATCGTCAACGGCAACCCCTCCGTTGAGCCGGGATACCTCGACGATCCTCGAGTGTTCAGTCTCCTGCGTTCCGCCCTTTCCGCGCCGCTGCTCGGAACCACCGGAGAAGTCGTTGGCGTGCTGACCCTCTATGAATCGGCCAAGGATGCTTTCTCCCGCGATCACCTGCGAATTCTGCAGGCTGTCAGTTCCAAGCTCGGTCTCACCATCGAGAACAGTCTCAAGTTCCGGCGCGCCGAAGATAGTGCGACTTTAGATTTTCTTACCGGTTTGGCCAACGCCCGCTCGCTGTTTGTCCAACTCCAGCACGAGGTCGATCGCTGTATCGGTAGCGATACGCCCCTCGCGATCCTAGTCGGCGATCTCAATGGATTCAAGCAGGTCAACGACCGTCTGGGCCACCTCGAAGGCAACCGCTTGCTGCAGATGACCGCGAGTGCTTTACGCGCCGAATGCCGAAGCCAGGATTTTGTCGCCCGTATGGGCGGGGACGAATTTGTCGTCATTTTGCCAGACATCAACGAAAACGATTCCGGTTCCGTTGCCCAGCGCTTTGCCCTTGCTGTTGAACACGCATGGCAGAGCTCTGAGGGTGGAAACGAATCCGGAATCGATCTCAGTCTGAGTTTGGGCATCGCCCATCTCGGGCACGATGGCCGTACGCCCGAAGAACTGCTGGCTGCTGCCGATCGTCGTATGTATGCGGTCAAGGCAGAACGTAAGCGTGCCAATCACTCCCTGCTCAGTCTCAATTCCGCCTTGGGCGTGGCCAATGATGTGAAAATCGAACATCCTTACGTCAACTAGCCTCCCGCGATCGCGCCGATCACGAACAGCGGCTCTACCCCCGATAATACGGCATCCGGCAGTAAAGTGGTCCCAGGATCCAGCAACGACAGATCCTCTTCGCAAGCAAAGAATCGAAGAAACGGACGGCGCTTTTTCGTGACATGCTCGCGAATCGTTCCCCGCAGCACCGGATACTTGTCCTCAAGCGCATCCATCGCCGCCTCAAGCGTCACTGGAGACACGGCAACTTCAATTTCCACCTCGTTGCCGTCGACCTTCGCAAGCGTCCGCAGATGCGTCGGCAACGCAATGCGAATGATCACGATCCGATCGTCTGGACTTCCACCGACAGCACCGGCGGCAAGTCGCGCACAATTGCCGTCCAACTATCGCCCGCATCGGCCGATGCGTACACCTGTCCACCGGACGTTCCGAAATACACGCCGCAGGAAGCCATCGAATCCACTGCCATCGCATCGCGCAATACGTTGACGTAACAATCGCTCTGCGGCAGTCCTTTGGTCAAAGGTTCCCACTCGTTGCCTCCGGTACGGCTGCGGTAAACCGCGAGCTTGCCATCGAGAGGAAAATGCTCGGAATCGCTCTTGATCGGAACCACATAGATCGTCTCCGGCTCATGCGCATGCACGTCGATCACGAAGCCGAAATCGGTCGGCAGATTGCCGCTGACTTTTGTCCATTCATCGCCCGCATTGTCCGTTCGCATGATGTCCCAATGCTTTTGCATGAACAACGTCTGGGGACGGGACTGGTGCATCGCGACATGGTGAACGCAATGCCCCACTTCCGCATTGGGATCGGGAATGTACTTTGAATGCAGACCTTTATTGATCGGCTTCCACGTCGCGCCCGCGTCATCGCTGCGAAACGCCCCGGCCGCCGAAATCGCAATGAAGATGCGCTTCGGATCCACGGGATCGAGGATGATCGTGTGCAGGCACAACCCACCCGCACCCGGATGCCACTGCGGACCCGATCCATGCCCGCGCAAACCCGAAAGCTCATCCCAGTTCTGGCCGCCGTCTTTGCTCAGAAAGAGCCCCGCGTCCTCAACGCCCGCGTAAACCACATCGGGATCGGTCAAGGATGGTTCCAAATGCCAGACCCGCTTAAACTCCCACGGATGCGGTGTGCCGTCGTACCACTGGTGTGTGCCCGGCACGCCGTCGTAGGCGAACTTGTTACCCACCGCCTCCCAAGTCTTGCCGCCATCGCTCGAACGTTGAATCAGTTGCCCGTGCCAGCCTGTCGATTGCGATGCGTAAATCCGATTGGGGTCTACGGGCGAACCCTTGAGATGATAAAGTTCCCAGCCGGCGAAATGCGGACCGCTCACATCCCATTTCTGGCGCTTGCCATCCGAGGTGAGAATGAATGCGCCCTTCTTGGTCCCCACGAGGACTCTTACAGTACTCATCGTTCTAGCATAAACGCTAGAAACCTCCTTCGGGGCCCGCGCGGTAATCGTTCCCAACGAAGCGCCTCCGTTGGAAATCCCGTTCGTTGCATTGCGCGTATCCGGCCGCCCTTCGATGCATACGCACCTTGCGACAACACGGTGTTGGTCGCATCTTCTTCGAAAAAGAAGTGACTGGTGAACGCACAAACGTGCGGACCTTGAAAATGAATATACCGCTCTGCCGCAATACCAGCCAGGAGAAACGGTCGTGAATTTTACTTTGCCCGTCGGTGGGATCGAGGCGAATGTCCACGCGGTTCAAGATTCCGTCAACGAAATAGGGACCCTCCGTCAGACCTTGGGCACCGATGATCTTGCATTCATCGGCGGCTGTGAGCAGGTCGCAGCCTCCTCCGACGTCGATTCATTTCACCAAGTGTTTACGCGGCGCACGAAGCTATCATAGAGGTACATACATGCCTCGTAAGAGCAGAAACTCCAAACACCACGCTGGATTCGTCTCGATTCTCGGCCGTCCGAATGCCGGAAAGAGCACGCTTCTCAACGCGATGCTTGGAACCAAGGTCGCCATCGTCGCTTCCAAACCACAAACGACGCGCACTGCCATCCAAGGCGTCCTCACCCAGCCCAACGCCCAAATCGTTTTCATCGACACACCTGGAATCCACAAATCCACCAATCTTTTCAATCGCCGCATGATGCAGCAGGTGCGCGAAGCGATCGAAGAGCGCGATGTACTTCTCTACTTGGTCGATGCCTCCAATCGCATTCAAGAAGACGAACTCCAAGCGATCGATCTCATTCGCAAGTCCACCACACCCGTCTTTCTTGTCCTCAACAAAATCGACAAATTGCAAGCCAAACACTTCCTGATGGAGCGCATCGAAGAGTACAAGGCCATCTACGAGTTCAAAGAGTACATTCCTATCTCGGCAATCAAAAAAGACGGACTCGACGACCTCCGCCGCACCATCGTCAAGTATCTACCCGAAGGTCCAGCGTTATTCGATGAAGACTACATCACCGATCAGCCGGAACGCTTCATGGCCGGTGAATTGGTTCGCGAAAAAATTCTCAAGGCCACTCAGCAGGAAGTGCCGCACTCTTGCGCGGTGCTGATCGAAAAGTGGGAAGTGGGCGAGAAGCTCACTAAGATTTCCGCCACCATCTATGTCGAACGCGAAGGGCAAAAAGCCATCGTCATCGGCAAGGGCGGTGATCTCATGAAACGCATGGGCACCACCGCGCGGCGCGATATCGAAAAGCTGCTGGGAACCAAAGTCTTCCTCGAACTTTTCGTCAAGGTCAAAGCCGATTGGCGCGAGGATCCACAATTCCTCAACGAAATCGACTGGCGCGCCATGGCCGGTGAATAGATGCTCGTTCTCGCTCTCGCGTTCCTCGCACTTGATCCGCAGCAAATCATCGCACTCGAAGGCGACACGCATCACGTCCAAGGCATCGTCGTCGACGGACCCAATCGCCTCTGGGTCACCTCAGTCGACCGCCCCAGTCGCAAGGGATTTCTCTTCGAATACGAACTGCATTCCGGCAAGCGACTGCGCGCCATCGAAATTCAGGATGGCGACCGCTACCACCCGGGCGGTCTCGACGCCACCGAAGACTCGCTCTGGATCCCTGTCGCCGAATACCGCCGAACAAGCTCTGCCGTGATCCAGAAGCGCAACAAGAAGACTCTCGCACTCGAAGCGACGTTCAACGTCAACGATCACATCGGCTGCATCGCCGTCGCGAAAGGACGCCTTTACGGTGGCAACTGGGACTCCCGTCAGATCTACGAATGGACCTTCGACGGGCGCCAACTCGCCAAGCGCGACCGCACATCGCAGGTCTCCTACCAGGACATCAAGTACCGCGCCCGCACCATCGTCGCCAGCGGACTCCGCACCAACGGCACGGGCGCGGTCGACTTTCTCGATCCCAAAAATCTGAAGATCAAGCGCACCCTCGATTTTGCCAAGACAGATCGCGATGTTCTCTACACGCACGAAGGCATGGATTTGCGCAACGGTCTGATTTACTTTCTACCAGAGGACGCGCCGAGCCGACTCTTCGTTTTTCGCCTTCCCAAATGAATACTCTGCCTCCCTTCAATCCACATCGCCGCGCGCTCTACGATCATCGGGAACTGCTCGCGGGCTTCGACGCTGTGCATCCCGAGTCCTTCGCTCGAACCCCGGATTTCGAGATCTACCGCCACTTTCTGATGACCGGCGGATCCGAGGCGGACGACTTCTTCATCACGATGATGCAGGCTTTGCACGATCACGCCATCACGCAGAACATCCGCTGGCTACTCGCGGGTAAGCGTTGCGTCGCCATCATGGGCGGACACAAGATGGCCCGCAATCAGCCCGAATATCGCCGTGTTGCGATGCTCTCTCGCGACCTCACTCGCGCCGGATTCCTTGTCGCTTCCGGCGGCGGCCCCGGCGCAATGGAATCCACTCACCTAGGCGCTTCCTTGAGCGATGCGGCGGAAAGCGATCTCGACGCGGCTTTGAAAACGCTCGCCACCGCGCCCGATCTGCCGTTGAACTTGCGCGAAATGGTGAAGCCGGATGGCTCGGTCGATGAAGGCGCGGTGAAGGATGCTCATCGCTGGTATGCACCCGCCATCGAAATCGCGCGGTCATTTCCCTCGCGAATCCCGGAAAGCCTGGCGATCCCCACCTGGCATTACGGACACGAGCCTTCTACTCCGTTCGCCTCGCACGTTGGCAAGTATTTTCAGAACAGCATCCGCGAAGACGGACTTCTGACCTTTGCTGCCGCCGGCGTCCTCTTCACCGAAGGCAAAGCCGGCACGATTCAGGAGATCTTTCAGGATGCCGCGCAAAACTACTATCGATCCGTGAAGGGCCGCTTCAGTCCAATGGTGTTTCTCGGCATCGACTATTGGACCAACCACTATCCGGTGAACCTGGTCCTTCACTCGTTGTTCAAACGCGAGGACTATCAAAAATACGTGTTGTTTACGGACAGCCCCGAAGCCGCTGTGGAATTTCTGGCAACAGCGACTTAGCGCACAGCGATCGTCACGCCAGCTTGCGTCACCGCCACAGGACCCACACGAATCGCCACTGGCACACTCGCCCCAGTTGTGGCATTCTGCGCAATCCGCGCGGTCACTCGGACAATAGCGCCAGTCTCGCCCTGCACCACCGCAGCGGCAGTCACCGCGGCCGCCTGTCCTCCGATTTGCGCCGTCACCGCCTGCAGCGGTACCGGCAAGGCATTCGCCTGCCGGTAAATGCGCCCATCCACGCCATCGGGCCTCAACTGTCCAGCGCCCGTGATCAGGAATGTCACCGTCTCATTGCGAGCCGCAGCGTTCGCCGCTGCATTCACAGATCCATTCTGATTCGCACTCTGCGCCTGCCCACGGCCGCTTGCATCCGCAGTGAACACACCCGGAACCGCCGCCGCCACATCCACCAGAAACACTCGCGAATCCACGCCATTGTTGCGAACCACAACCTCGGCGCTCGACGCCCCCGCCAATCCGAACGGAACCACAGCCTCAATCACATCCTTCCAAACAGAAACCAAAGGCGCAGGGATGCCGTTGAACAGCAACTGCACGCCCGCCAAATCGGATGCCAACGTGTCGCCGGCTTTATCCCCCAAGACAATCTCCGCAGGGCCCATCGACGCCCCGCGCACCCTCACCAACGTTCCCGGCGCGATCGTGCCGTTGTCGACGAGACTGGCGGCGTTGATCACACTCTGCACCGATGGCGTCAAGCCGCCTTGGGTTACTTTGACCGTCTGTGTTTCCGCCCCGGTGGCGCTCACCAACAGGCGCGCCTCACGAGGCTCAAGGTTCGGATTCTCAGGTGCCGAGAGATTCACGACACCAGTGCCGTTCACGCTCGACCACGACGTGATGTTGAGCCAGTCGGAATCCTGGGCCGGGCTCCAGCGGCAGGTCGGACTTCCGAAGACGCGCACTACCGCGCGCCCGCCCGCGCCGGAAATCTCCACATCCTGCTGGCTCAAATTGATCGCGCAAGGGCTGGTCGTCTGTGTCACTGTGAACGTCGCGCTGCCCACCCGGATGCTGCCCGTGCGGCCCTCGCCGCCAGTGAGCCGCGCTACCTTGAAGTTCACGGTCCCATCGCCGGAACCCTGTAACGACGCCTGCGGGATCACAATCCAACTCGCCTGCGTCAGAGCTGTCCACGCGCAGGTTGTGCCTATGGTGAACGATCCTGCCCCTCCTGTCGATCCAAAAGCCGCCGAACGAGGGGTCAGTGTGTAGTCGCAAACGGCGGCATCCTGTGCGATGCTCAGCGTCTTATCCGCCACTGTGATCACAGCGCGTCGCACCGTCGGCGATGGATTTGCCGACACGGTAAACCGGAAGCCGCCTTCATCGCCGGTCGCAATGGACACAAAGGCCGCCGTCGAAGACGCGCCCCATTTGCAGCCCACCGGCGCATCGACGGTCACCGGATATGTCTCGCCACTTGCTGGCGCATTCACCGCAGCGGGATTGATCGATACACTGCAGGCCACGCCTTCTTGATTGATACGGTAAACGCTGCTGCCCAGCGTGATCGTGCCACTGCGCGGCTGTGCGGATGTGTTGCCTGCAATCGTAAATCCAATCGATCCGTTGCCCGTGCCGGATGTCGTATTCAGCACGATCCAATCCGCGCTTGGAATTGCCGTCCAAGGGCAAGTTGTTGTCACGCTAAAGCTTCCGGCACCGCCGACGGCGGGCAGGGAAGTCAACGTGCTCGATAAAACATAAGCGCAGTTCGACGATTGGAAAATCGTGAAGCCGAAATCGTTGACGCTGATCGAGCCGACACGGTCCATGCCAGTCGTGTTCGCCGCAACCGAGTAGCTAACGGTTCCATTCGCAGACCCGGATCCGCCGCTATTGATCGTGATGTAATCCTGATTCGGTGTGGCTGTCCAGCTACAGCCCGATCCCGTTGTCGTTATCTGAAACGTCGCAGTGCCGCCGCCAGCTGCGATCGTTGTGCCCGTGGGCGTCGCCGTCACTCGGCATCCCGCCGACTGCGTCACATTGTGGGTGGACGTGCCAACGGTGATCGAACCCGTGCGCGAAATCGTCAAGGCATTCTGACCCACCGTATACTCGATTCGTCCGTTGCCCGAACCCGAGTCCCCGGAGGTGAACTGAATCAGATCCGGGGCATTGTTCACCGCAGTCCACGAACATGACTGGTTCGATGGCGTGACGTTGAAGCCGCCGGATCCGCCCGCCGTCGGAATCGTTGCCGATGCAGGGCTCAATGTGAACGCGCACGAACCCGCTGCTTGGGTAACGGTGAACGTGCGCCCAGCGATTGTCATCGAGCCGGTGCGCTCGACCGTGAAATTGTTCGCGGCCACGGTATAGCCAACGGTGCCCGATCCGCTGCCTGCCGCTCCGAATGAGATCGTGATGAAGTTGTTGCTGCTAATCGCTGTGCGCGTGGTCGAACATCCTACAGGCGATGCCGTGATCGTGATCTGATCGCTGCCGCCGGAAGCCGGAAAGTTCGCCTGCGACGGATTGATCGTGTAGTTGCACGCCAGCGCGTCCTGCGTGACCGTGAACGCTCGCCCTGCTACCGTAATCGTTCCGGTTCTGCTCGAAGACCCGCTGTTCGCGGAGACCGAATACACCAAGGTCCCCTCTCCATTCCCGGATGCCCCGCTCGAAAGAGTGATCCACGATGCTGTCGCCGTCGCTGTGCGTGCCGATTGACATCCGCTCGGTGCGGCACCGATCGTGACCGCTCCTGTGCCGCCGTCAGAGGTAAAGCTCTGGCTCGAAGGTGAGATGCTGAATGTGCAAGGCGTGCCCTGCTGCGTCACCGTAAATGTGCGTCCCGCAACCGTCATCGTCCCGGTGCGCGTATTTGGACCCGTATTGGCAGCCACCGTATAGCTAACGCTGCCCGCGCCGTTTCCCGTTCCGCCGAAGTTGATCGTGATCCACGACGCCGCGCTCGACGCCGTGCGAGCGGTCGTGCATCCCGCTGGAGTTGCATTGATGGTGACAAGTCCTGTGCCGCCCGAGGCCGCGAACTCTTGACTATCGGGTGAAATTGAAAAGGTGCAGCTTTGGGCATGCGCGTGTGTCGCGCCAGCCCAGCAAATCACCGCAGCAAGCAAAATTCGGCGAAGGTCCATCGGAGTAGAAAACCCATTGTGCCATGAGTTGTTGCGCCCTTTTGCTTTTGCACCCAGCCAGAACGCGCGACAATCATAAAGGACGACATGCCAGACGCGGAAATCATCGCTATCGGAAGCGAACTTCTTGGAGCCGAAAAGCTCGACACCAATTCTCTCTTTCTCACCGCCAAGCTCAACGATCTTGGCGTCGAAGTCGTCCAGAAGTGCGTGATTGGCGATAGCCGCGAACGCCTTACCAATGAGATCAAGGCCGGTCTGCTGCGCTCGAAGCTCATCATCCTCACAGGTGGACTCGGCCCCACAGAAGACGACGTCACGCGCGACGCCACCGCCGCCGCCCTCGGGCGCGAACTCGTCTTCTCTCAGGAAATCTGCGATTGGCTCGAAGAGCGCTTCAAGCGCTTCAACCGCAAAATGGTGGAAATCAACAAACGCCAGGCCTACGTGATCGATGGTGCAACTGTGCTGCCCAACGATCGCGGAACCGCCCCCGGACAATGGTTCCAACTTGCGGGCGACGGCCCTGTCGTCATGCTCCTGCCCGGGCCGCCGCATGAACTGAAAGCCATGTGGACCGCGCAGGTCCAACCGCGCCTCGAAGCCCTGCTGCCCAAGCAGGTGATCCGCACCCTTTTCCTTAGAGTTGCAGGGATGGGCGAAAGCGATCTCGATGCGCTTATCTCGCCGGTCTACAAAAAGTACGAAAATCCGGTCACCACCATCCTCGCCGGCGCGGGCGACATCCAAGTTCACCTGCGAGCCCGCTGCGAGACCGTCGAAGAGGCCGACGCCCTGCTCAATGAAGTCGGTCCGCCAATCGAAGCCTTGCTAGGCGATCGCATCTATTCGCGGGATGGTGCGACGCTCGAAGAGGCTACAGGCCGGGCTCTCAAAAATGCCAACGCTACCGTAGCTGTCGCGGAAAGCGCCACCGCGGGCATGTATGCAGCGCGCATCACTTCCGTTTCCGGAAGCTCCAGCTACTTTAAGGGCGGATTCCTGACTTACTCCAACGAAATGAAAACGGCCCTCCTCGGCGTGCCTGCGGATCTGATCGCGGAACACACCGCCGCCAGCGACGCCGTCGCCAAGGCGATGGCCAAGAACGTCCGCGAGCGCACCGGAGCCACCTACGGCGTCTCCATCACCGGCGAAGCAGGACCCGAATCCGCCACAGGGCAATCCGTTGGCATGTTTTTCGTCGCAGTTGCCGATAAGAGTGGAAGTGAGGCAAGACACTTTCAATTTCCCGGAGACCGGACTCGCTTGAGACAGTTCGCTACCCAGTGGGCGCTGGAACTGTTGCGGCGAAAGGTGCTGGGATTATAAGTGTTCTTTTTCCTGAAGCCCGATCCGATCAAGATCCAGAATAAACTCAACAAGGCGATCCGCCGCGGCGACAAGCCCAACTATACCCAAGGGCTCGATTTCACTAAGCCTCCTGACGGATTCAACCTCGATCACAACCGGATTCTGCTGGGAACGGATTGTTTCCCCACCGCACGCCGCCAGATGCTCAATTGGCGGATGTACGAAATCGGTTGGGTCAGGCTTTGTTGGGAAGACGCTCCGATTGCGGTCGGCGTGACAATCGGTTCGTTGATCTCGCTGGGCATTGCCTGGTCGCTCTGCCCGGTGCGCATTGTCAGCGTGATCGATGAACCCCGCCGCTTTGGATTCTCATTCGCCACACTCCCCGATCATGAGGAACGCGGCGAAGAGCGGTTTCTGGTGGAATGGCTCGAAAACGGCGAAGTCTGGTTCGATATCTTCGCCATATCGCGCCCCCGCCATTGGCTGGCAAGGCTCGGAAAACCGGTGGTCCGGATCCTGCAAAAGCGCTTTGCCCATGGCGCGATGCATGCCATGCTGACGGGCGTCCAGCAGTTTCAACGTTAAAACAGCTATTTCGTATACAGTGCCGTGCCGTCTTCCAGTCGGCTTTCTCCGCCATCGTTCACTGCGAACTTGCCCGGTTTCCCCGGAGCCCCGAACAACGATGCCGATCCAAACGCCCCATCCTTGCGCAGCGCATAGAAACTGATGTTGAACTTCATCTTCGCCTTGTCGTCTTTGTAGTTCCGCGAAATCCGCTTCAGCGTATCCAGACACGCATCGGTTGGGGACATCCCGCGACGCATATTCTCCACAATCGTATGCGCCCCGCACACTCGGATGTTCTCCTCGCCCAACCCGGTGGATCCCGCACCGCCCACATCCTGATCAATGTACAGACCCGCGCCAATGATCGGCGAATCTCCCACCCGTCCGGGAATCTTCCAGGCCAAGCCACTGGTCGTCGTCGTACCGGACATCTCGCCCTTCGCGTTCATCGTCAGGCAATTGATCGTCCCTGTCGGCGGGTACATCGCGCGGTCCAATGCGTAGGCCAGCAACTCTTCGCTCATTTCGGGATACACACGCCGCAATTCCGCGACACGCCGGGACGGCGTCGGAACCTCCACATTGCCGATCCAATTGCTGTTGCCAGAAGCGTCACGCAGCGATTGTTTCCAAATCATCCACGCCGCTCGCGATTTCTCGGTCAGCAGGTTCTCTTCCGGGAATCCCCAGCCCTTGGCGAACTTCAATCCGCCGTCGCCCACCAGCAGGATGTGCGTGGTCTGTTCCATCACTACCTTCGCCACCTTCGAAGGGTTCTTGATGTTCCGAATCGAGGCCACCGCTCCCGCACGGCGCGTCGGCCCATGCATCACACTGGCATCCAACTCCACCACCCCCTCTTCATTCGGAAGCCCGCCATAACCGACGGAGTCGTCGTTCGGATCGTCTTCCACCATGTTTACGCCCGCAATGGCTGCGTCAAGCGTATCCCCACCCGCCCGCAGAATCTGCATGGCGCGCGCACAACAGATCAGCCCGTTGGCGGAGGCGATCGCGATGTTTCGAGGGGCGGACTGGGAGGCGGAAGCGGAGGCTGCTGCTGAAGCAAGCCCTGCGCCGCTCAGCATCCACTTACGTCGTGAGAAGTTGCTCATTGCACGATTCTAGCGCGTAATAACACAAAAACCTTGTATCCATAGGCCGGCCAGGCGAGATCGGCCTATGGAACAAGGTGTGAGGCTTGCGCCCCAATACAAAGTTAACCTGGAAAGCGATCATAAGCGTCGGCTCTTTTGAGAACCCGCAGCTATCTTTTGTCCTAGCCGAAACCAGGTTCAACTTAACACCTTCGCGGGTCTGTCGCGTTATCCTAGGGTTTTCGCTCCAAGCGGAAAAAGCTCAGTGAGTACCCAAGAAATCGAGGATTGACCCCTTTGGCCATCGGTTCCGCCTTTCGTGCGTTTTTTGCCCTGCTCGGTGGGGGTCCCATACCGGAAGACATCGCCCGCGACAGCGGCTATGTCAAGCCCGTCGCAGCTCCAAAGCCGGCACCCGCACCGCCTCAATTCAAGCCGGCCGATGGAGCCTTGCAACTCCTCTCGATCCTGCAGCGCGACGCCCGCCTCGTCGACTTTCTGATGGAAGATGTCGCCGCTTATTCTGACGACCAAGTCGGGGCCGCCGTCCGCGACATCCACCGTCAGAGCCGCGAGGCTCTCAAGCGATACGTCACGCTCGAACCTGTGATCGATGGCGTCGAAGGCGACTACACCAAAACCTCCGGCGACAGCGGATCCTATAAGCTCATCGGCAACGTCCCGGCCAATGGCAAAGCCCCAGGCGGCATTCTGCGGCACAAAGGTTGGAAAGCCACCCAGATCGAACTTCCTCAACTGTCTCAAGGCCAAAACCTGAAGATCGTCGCCCCCGCTGAACTGGAAATCGAGTAGCTTCTTAACAATAATGATCGGTATCGACCTCGGCACCACTAACTGCGCCCTCGCGTTCGCAACCAGTCCTGAGGGACCTGTAGAGCTTTTTCCTATTCCTCAGCTCGTCAATCCCAACGAAGAGCGAGCGGAATCGCTGCTGCCGTCCTTCCTCTATCTCACCGGCCCCGCGGATTTTCCACCGGGAACGGTGACCGGACCCATCGTCGGTGCGCTCGCCCAAAAGCGCGGTGGCGAAAACCCCGGCCGCCTCGTCTCTTCCGCCAAAAGTTGGCTTTGCTACCCCGGTGTCGATCGCACCGCGCGAATTCTGCCTTGGGATGCCCCGGAGGGCGTCGAGCGCGTCTCTCCAGTCGACGCCTCCGCGCGCTACCTCGCCCACATGAAGCAAGCCTGGCAGGACAAACATCCGGAACGATCGTTCGAGAACGTTCTCATCACGGTGCCGGCCTCTTTTGACGCCACCGCACGCGAATTGACCGAAAAAGCGGCCGCTCTCGCCGGCTACAAATCCCCGATTCTCATTGAAGAACCCCAAGCCGCCTTCTACGCATGGATCGAGCGTCATCCGGAATGGCGTGAACACGTCCAGGCTGGCGACGTCATCTTGGTTGTCGACATCGGCGGCGGAACCACGGATTTTTCGCTCATCCAGGCCTCCAACCAGAACGGCGAACTCGGCCTCGAACGCATCGCTGTGGGCGACCACATCCTGCTCGGCGGCGACAACATCGATCTCGCACTTGCCCGTCAGGTGGAACAGTCCATCAAGAGCAAAATCGACCGCCTGCAGTTTCAATCGCTCTGGCAGCAATGCCGCGTGGCGAAAGAGAATCTGCTGCAGGAAAACGCCAAATCCACCGAATGGCCCATCACTCTGCTGGGCAAGGGATCCTCGCTCATCGGCGGCACCATCAAAAGCAAGATTCTGCGCGCGGATATCGAATCGATCCTTCTCGACGGCTTTCTGCCCGCGGTTGAGCGGGACGAGACACCGCAGCGTCGACGCGCGGGCCTTGTGGAAGCCGGCTTGCCCTATGCCGCCGACGCCGCGATCACTCGGCACCTCGCGGCTTTCTTGAAAAACGCCGGTGCACAGCCCAGCAAGGTCCTCTTCAATGGGGGAGTGCTGCGAGCGGCCAAGGTCCGCGAGCGGATCCTCGAACTGCTCGCCAGATGGAACAATGGCAAGGTTGTCGAGCCGCTCATCGGTGAAGATCTGATGCACGCCGTCGCGCGAGGAGCAGCGTATTACGGCTGCGCCCGCCAAGGCAAAGGTATCCGGATCCGTGGCGGCGTTCCCAAGACTTATTACATTGGCATCGAATACGCTATGCCGGCCGTGCCAGGTTATCGCCCGCCCGTGAAGGCCCTCTCGGTCGCGCCGTTTGGGATGGAAGAAGGCACCAGCGTCACGTTGCCCGCCGATCGCGAATTTGCACTGGTTGTGGGCGAACCCGCCGAGTTCCGCTTCTTCAATTCCGCCAAACGCCACAACGATGCCGCCGGCGAAATGATCGACGATGTCGGCCAGGATCTGCTCGAAATGTCCCCGATCGAAGTGACGCTCGACGGCGATCGCGGTGAGGTCGCCCGCGTCACGCTGGAATCGATCGTCACCGAAACCGGTCAACTGCAAATCTGGTGCGTCGCCAAAGACGGACGCCGCTGGAAACTGGAATTCAACGTTAGGGAAAAAGTCCAATGACCTCTCTCGGGGAGCGGATGCCCTCGTCCGCAGGCATCGTCCACGTCGCCGCAAGCGCTGCAAGGAACTTCGCCCAATGAAAGTCGGAATAGACCTCGGAACCACCAATTCCGCACTCGCCTTCGTAGACCCCATCGAAGCCGCCGAAGCGGATTTCCCCCCTATCCACGTCCTCGAAATCCCGCAGACTATCGTGCAAGGCCGCACCGAACCGCGCCGCACTCTGCCTTCTTTCCTCTATCTCGGTCCGGACGCCACCCATGTCGGAGCCTTCGCGCGCGATCAGGGCGCGATCGTTCCAACAAAGTCCGTCCACTCCGCCAAGTCGTGGCTTTCGAATCCGGATGTGGATCGTACTGCGAAAATCCTGCCCTGGGATGCCCAGGAAGGCGGTCGTGTCCTCTCGCCCGTCGAGGTTTCCGCCGCCGTCATTCGCCACATGGGCGATGCCTTCCAGGCTCGATTCGGAAAGCCGCTCGCCGAACAGGAAGTGGTTCTCACCGTCCCCGCCAGCTTCGATGAAGAGGCGCGCCAGCTTACCGTTGCCGCTGCCAAAGAGGCCGGCATTGAGAAACTGACGCTGCTCGAAGAGCCCGCCGCAGCCTTCTATTCCTGGATCGCCAACGATCTCACCCGCTCCCAAAAAGCGCTCTTCGATGGCCAGCATGTTCTCATCTGCGACGTTGGCGGCGGCACCAGCGACTTCACTCTCATCCGCGTCAACCGCAATGGCGATCGCGTCGAATTCACCCGTACCGCCGTCGGCAAACATCTTCTGTTAGGCGGCGATAATCTCGATCTCACCCTTGCTTGGCTCGTTGAAGCGAAGCTCGGACAACAATTGTCCATCCGCCAAAGGTCCGGACTGCGCCGCCAATGCGCGGCCGCCAAAGAGAAGCTGCTGAGCGATCCCAATCTGCAGTCTGTGGACATCACCGTGCTCGGTGCCGGATCCTCTCTCATCGGTGGTACCCTGCGTACCGAAATCACCCGCGCCGAAGCTCTCGAACTCGCGCTCGACGGATTTCTGCCCTTCAGCGAGCTCGATGAAAAGCCAAAAGAGGAAAAACGAAGTCTCTTCCGCGAGGTCGGTCTGCCTTATGTTTCCGACCCCGCTGTTACGCGACACCTCGCCGCATTCCTCAGCTCTTCGAACACCGCCCCGGATGCGATCCTCTTCAATGGCGGCTTCTTTATCCCCGACCTTTTGCGCGATCGCGTCGTCGATGTCATCGAGAAATGGTACGGCAAGCGTCCGCTCGTTCTCGAAAACCGCGACCTCGATCTCGCCGTTGCCGTCGGTGCCGCCTACTATTCGTACGTCCGTTCCACCGGCGCAGGACTCATCGTCCGCGGCGGCCTGCCCCGCAGCTACTATCTGGGTCTTGCCGGATCCAATCCCGACACGCTCGAGGCTCTCTGCCTCGTTCCTCGCGGAGCCGAAGAAGGCCAAACGCTCGAAGTGGATAGCGAGGCTCTCCAGTTGGTTGCGAACAAGGCGGTTTCGTTCAAGTTGTACAGTTCTCTGACCCGTGCCGACGACGTCGCCGGGCAGATGCTCAGCCTTGCCCAAGCCGATCTCGACACCGGAGACTTGAAGCTGCACGCCCCCCTAAATGCCGT
The DNA here is from genome assembly GCA_964500255.1 of uncultured Solibacteraceae bacterium. Lineage (GTDB taxonomy): Bacteria > Acidobacteriota > Terriglobia > Bryobacterales > Bryobacteraceae > F-183. The sequence continues at coordinate 32,426 of CAZCPL010000023.1, forward strand.
CATCCGTTTCGGCAAATCCGGCGAGCGCCTCGTGCCCATCAAGCTCGGCGCAAAGCTCACCGAAGTCGGAACCATTGAAATGTGGGCGGATTCCAAAGTCAGCGAGCACCGCTGGCGCCTCGAATTCGAACTCCGCAAACAGGCCCAAGCCACTGAAGCGCGCGCCGCCGCTGTCGTTTCCGACGAAGCCCTCGCCAACGCGCTGAAGCTCATCGACGATGTGTTTTCGACCAAGGACGGCATGGCCCCCGAGGAACTCCCCGCCAAACTCGAACAGACCATCGGACTCGGTCGCAATTCCTGGCCCCTTTCCGCGATCCGCAAGCTCGCCGACCGTATGCTCGAACTCGCCGACAAGCGTAAGTTGAGCGCCGCCCACGAAATGCGCTGGCTCAATCTATGCGGACTCTGCCTGCGCCCCGGCTTCGGATTCCCCGGCGACGACTACCGCATCGAACAGGCCCGCCGCGTCTACGCCAGCGGACTTACCTTCGCCAACCAGGTCCAGAACGAAATCGACTGGTGGATCTTCTGGGGCCGCGTCGCCGGCGGACTCAACCGCAATCAGCAAGTCGACGTCTTTCAGCGCATCTCGCCCAACATCCTGCCCAAGTTCAACAAGAAACCTCCCCGCGTCAATTCCAGCCTGTTCCGCGAGTTCTGGCGCACCGCCGCCAGCCTCGAACTGTTGCCCGTCCAAACCAAAACCCAACTCGGCGACGGCCTCATCGAACGTGTCAAAAAAGAGGATATGGTCGACACCGCGCTCTGGTGCCTCTCTCGCATCGGTGCGCGCAAGCTGTTTTACGGTCCCATGAATCAGGTGGTTCCGGCCACCACCGCCACCCGCTGGATCGAGGCGATCACCAAGGCACCTAGGGCAGAGGATGCCATACTCGCGATGGCTCGCCTCACCGGAGACAGCACCCGCGACCTCGCGCCGCAGGCGTTGGATTCCGTCCGCCGCGCTTTCCCCGATCTCGATCTCGACGGCGGCGATAACACGGACCTCCGCCAAATGGGAAAGATCTTCGGCGAAGAGCTTCCGGCAGGCTTGGTTATGAAAGCAGCGGAATGAACGAACAACAGATCATCGACCGGATCCGGAAACAAGCTGGCGACGAGCGTATTGAACTCGGCATTGGCGACGATTGCGCCATCTACCGTCCCAAGGCGAACGAAGATCTGTTGTTCACTACAGACTTTTTGATCGAGGACGTCCACTTCCGCCGCGACCTCTTTCCGCCCGACGCCGTCGGCCACAAAGCTTTGGCGCGTAGCTTGAGCGACATCGCCGCCATGGGTGGCGACCCTCGGTTTTGCCTGATGTCCATCGCGCTGCCCCCAACGATCGACCAAGGTTGGCTTGAAAAGTTTCTGAAGGGATTTCTGAAGCTCGCCAAACAGCACAAAGTCACACTCGCAGGCGGCGATCTGTCGCGATCCGCCAAAATCGTCTGCGACGTCATGGCCTGCGGATCCGCTCCCAAAGGCAAAGCTCTGCGTCGCGACGGAGCGAAAGTGGGCGATATCATCTACGTTTCCGGCAAGCTCGGCAAACCTTGGGAAACCCATCAGCGTCCCAAGCCGCGCCTGGAATTCGGCAAACTTCTGCGGGGCCGGGCCACTGCCGCGATGGATCTCAGCGATGGCATCTCGATCGACTTGCACCGATTGTGCAGATCCTCTGGCGTGTCGGCACTGCTGGAGAAGGTACCCGTCATACGGGGATCCACGCTCGATCTGGCCCTGCATGGCGGTGAAGACTACGAATTACTTTTCACCATGCCTAAGCGATTGAAGCCGCCCAGGGGCAGTTTCCGGGTGGGAATCATCGAATCGGGAGATCCCGGACTCATCAAGTTCCACGAGAATGCACTCGCACCTCTCGGTCACGATCATTTCCGCGAGTAGCTAACTAAAGCAGAGTTTCCCGACTGGCGTTTCGACGCCGGTCGCCGTGCGGCGGCAAAGCCAAAGTAGGATCCGTGCGCGGCGCACCAATCATGTGACGAACCAGCGCCAACGGATCGCGTCTGCCGAACTTCCACTGCCTCACTTTGCGATTGCAGCCGCGGGTTCCTGCCGCCCGGGCCACAGTCGCCAAGCGAGCAGGATCGTCACCATTTGCACAGATACGATCATCGCAATCACGCCGGGCCATCCGAAGGATTTCCATACCGGACCCGGGGCGGCAGCACCGAGGCTTCCACCGATGTTGTAAACCATCACGTACAGGCCCACGGCCAATGCGCGATTGGTCTTTGTGGCGATTCCGATAAAGCCATTCGAGCAAGTCTGCGCCACGAACACCGCATTGCAAACCAGGGCCAGCCCGATCACAATGACGACCACGTTCGGAACCAGAGTCAAAAGCGCGCCGCAGGCTCCCGCCGCAATGCCGCACACCAGCACCAGGCGGTGCCCGTACTTGTCGATGTACCGGCCTGCAATCGGCGTCACCACCGCGCTGGTCAAATATACGAAGAACAGCGAACCCAGCACAGAAGTCGGCAATGAGAACGGAGGCTGTGCAAGGTAGAAGTTGATGTAAGTGAAGGTCGAGATCAGAGAGAAGAAGACACAGAATCCCACTGCATAGGTCGCCAGCAGCAGCGGATTTCGAAAGTGCTCGCCAACCGCCGGCCAAAATCCGGATGTTGGTGGCGCACCCTTTTTGCTTTCCACGGGCATGAACTTCCAGATAATCAGCGCGGCCGCCAGATTCAGGGCTCCGAGCACCATGAAGACAACCTGCCACTCGTAGCGTGCCGCCACAATCCCGGAAAGAAAGCGTCCCAGAAATCCGCCGACCACGGTTCCGCCCACATAGGACGCGGTTCCGGTGCCCGACTCATTCGCGCCCCACTCGTCGTGGATATAAGCGATCGTTACCGCGAAGATACCGGGTGTGAAGACGCCTTGCAGAAATCGCCAAAACAGAAGCGCAGGCAACGTTTCGGTGAAAGCGCAAGCGATGGTGGATACGGCCAAGCAGAACGCCGCGATGACGATGGTTTTCTTGCGGCCGATGCGATCGGAAATTCGCCCCGCCATCGGCGCGGTCAGCGCCATGCCCAAAGTGCTGGCCGTAACGGTGAGACTGGCAAGAAACTCGCTGATGCCAAGCGCCTTGCGCAGCACCGGCAAAATGGGTTGTGTGGCATAGACCGTCAGAAATGCGCAGAATCCTGCGAAGATCACGGCTAGTGTGCGTTCAGTTCGGTGTTGGATTCGTTTAGAGTAACATTAGAAAACTCATGGTCCGCATTCGCCCAGCCACACCCGCAGACATCCCAACGATTCTGCATTTCATTCGTTCACTGGCCATGTACGAGAAACTGCTCGATTCGGTGGTCGCCGATGAAGCCAAGCTCACCGCCACGCTGTTCGGAGAGCGCCCTTATGCCGAAGTCCTCATTGCCAGTTGCGACGAGCACCCTGCGGGTTTTGCGCTGTTCTTCCATAACTATTCGACCTTTCTTGCAAAGCCCGGTATCTATCTCGAAGATCTGTTCGTCGATCCGGAATTTCGCGGCAGGGGCGTTGGTAAGGCTCTGCTGATCCAGCTAGCCAAGCTCAGTGTAGAACGCGATTGTGGACGCCTCGAATGGTCGGTTCTCGATTGGAACGAAGCCGCTATCGGCTTCTACAAGAGCCTCGGCGCACAGCCCCTCAGTGAGTGGACCATCTTTCGTGTCACCGGCGACGCATTGACGCGCCTGTCCCAAAGCCAGTAGTGTTACGCTCAGAGGACAGTGGCTGTCTCCGGCATCAAAGATTCGCTCAAACTGCAAGGCGTCAGGCTCACACGTCAACGGGAAATCCTTCTTGAATTGATCGACAAATCGGGCAAACACCTCGATGCCGACACGCTCTTCGAACTTGCCAAACAGAAAGACCCCAAACTCAACCGCGTCACCGTCTACCGCACCTTGAAGATGCTCAAAGAGAGTGGACTCGTCGATGAGCTCGACCTGATGCATTACGGCGGCGATCAGCATTACTACGAAACGCGACTCAAGGCCGAACACGCTCACATCATCTGTTTGCGTTGCGGAAAGGTCGAAGAATTTTTCGGGGAGCCCCTGCAAAAGCTGCGCCGCCAAGTGGAACAACACTTTGGTTTTCAGATAGTGCTCGCGCGCACCGAAATCGGCGGATATTGCGCCCATTGCCAAGTGCTGCGAGAACGCGAAGTGCAGGAAGCCTCCGCCAATTCCATCGCCAAGTCATGACGCCACGGCCGGCCGCCCTCATCGTCATTAACCCCAGCGGCAACCGCACACGGTTGCTCATCTCGTCAACGCCCTTTATCATCGGCCGCCAGAGCGATAGCGGACTCGTCTTGCGCGACAACCGCATCTCGCGGCAACACGCGCGGATCGTCATCGAAAACGGACTCTACGTCATCGAAGACCTGGGAAGCCGCCACGGCGTTCTGGTCAACGGAGAGCAAGCGGCGAGGCATGTTCTGAAAAGCTCGGATCGTATCGACTTCGGCTTTGAGGACTCTTACAAGCTCACCTTTCTTTACGATGACGATGAGCTTACGCGGTTGCTGCAGCAGATCCAGACGGGACAGTCGGCCATGCCAGGCGGTGCCAATCTGGCGAAGCTTCGGGCGGTTGTCGAAGTCGCGCGTACGCTGCACAATTCGCTTGCTGTGGAAGAAGTGCTTGCCGCAGTGCTCGACGCCGCGATCACCATCACCAACACAGAACGCGGATTCCTGCTGTTACGCGGAACCAAGCAACAGTTGCAAGTGCAGGTCGCGCGCGACTCTCGCGGATCCACGTTGAAGGACGCGCAACCCTCGATCGACATCGCGCAAATCGAAGCCGCAGTGATGGGACGGCGCGAGTTCCTGTCGATGACTTTGCCGCTCGGCGATGGATCTTCGGTGGTGGCCGTGCCGCTCGTCCGAGCACGCGCCGAAAACGTCGAAGAGACCCAGTATCTGACCCGCGGCGAATCCACCGCAGGCTTGCTGTTGCTCGAAGGCGGAACTCCCGATCTCTCATCCGGCAGCAACGAACTGCTACAAACGCTGGCGCTCGAAGCATCCACAATTCTCGAAAATGCCCGCCTGCTTGGCGAAGAGCGAACCAAGCAGCGCTTGGAAGAAGAACTCGACATCGCGCGAACCATCCAGCAGGACATGCTGCCGCAGAACTTTCCAACAACGGGATGGTTCCGCGCGGCTGGATGCAGCCTTCCCTCGCACATGGTGGGTGGCGATTACTTCGACTTTCATCGCGCTGGCGAAAACGTCTGGTCAATGGTGGTCGCGGATGCCAGTGGCAAAGGCGTTGGACCGGCGATTTTAGCGTCGATCCTGCAAGGCGCTTTTCTCGCCGCCGTTCCGATTCCGGAACAGATGGCGGCGTTGATGCTCAAGATCAACCAGTACGTCTGCGAACGTGCGGCAGGCGAACGCTACGCGACGCTCTTTTACGGCTTGCTCGACATCGACGGACTCTTCAGTTGGGTCAATGCCGGGCACTGCACACCGATTGTTGTGAAGCCCGATGGACGCACCGCGACGATCGACGCAAACGGCCTGCCTGTGGGCTTGATCCCGTCGGCGCAATACGGTGTGCAGCAGACGCGGCTCGACGCCGGGGACAAGATCGTGATCTATTCCGACGGACTCACGGACGCGCAGAATCTCGACGGCCAGTTCTTTGGATCGAAGCGTGTTCTTAAGCTCGTACAAGAGAACGCGACGCTCGATTGCCGTCACTTGCACGATGTCCTGGTGGAGGCCGCGCGGCGTTACACAGAGGGCGCGTTCGCGTCGGACGACATCACGTTGTTGGTTGTTGAGTATCAGCCAGAGTGAGCTAAGGCGGCCACTTTTCACGCGGGCCGCTCTCGTCCTCCGAACATCCGCAGATAGTTTGTTCAGCCTTTGTCAGCCAGCGATCAATCAGGGAAGACACGTGCAATCGTGCCGGGTTGAATCTCTGCAATGGCTCGCAGAGCCATGGGCACTAGCGGAACCGAATCCTCCAGAGCGTTACTGGCGGCACACATCACGAGCACGGAAATTGTGCGACCTGTGAAGTTCTGTTGGTGTTGAAGGCTTTGGTCGCCAGTAACCAACACCGGAAAACCTGCCGCTTCGGCTCTGCTGAGCAGCGTGCCATTCTTCACGCCAGCCCATAACTGCTGCTGCACCGTTCGGACATTGTGTCCGACGAAGTACCGAACCAACTGCTTGGGCAGTTGTTCATCGAGAAGTATGAGGAATTGCGCTCATCGCTTCGTGCGCGGCCTCCAGTGCCGCAACGGCTTGGTCTCGAGACACGGTTGGGAATGAGTCCAGAAAGTCCTCCAAACTGTGATTTCTCTCGAGACAGTCAATCGGGTTCCGAAAGGGCACACGGGTTCCGACAAAGACAGGAAGCCCCCTAAGATCTCTGGATCACTGTGAACTACAGCGGTGACTGTCGGCATTGGTTTCCTCCCGTCTCCATCATAGCGGCGTCAGACACTCACCACATAAACCTGAGCAACACCCGTACGATCACTCGCAAACGCAACCCACTGTTCATCCGGCGAGAAAGAAGGATGAGGGTGCGTCCATTGCGGGCCATACACCGAATCGCTTGCCGTCTCCATCCAACTCAGATTCTGTTTCGCCCCACTGCGCGCGGCGGCGAAATCGGCAGCCAACGCATATCGACTCCTCTTCCACTGCGTCCCACCGTTGGTCGCCTCGGGCAAGCAGAGCTTGCGCCGTGAACCGGTCGCGACATCGATCAAGTGAATCCCCAAATCAGGATGATTGGTATCGCACAACACGGCCGATCCATCACGGTTCGGAGCAATATGCCAGGCGTTGAAATCCGCAATCGTCGTGATCTTGCGCGTCGACCAATCCATGCGACGCAGTGAATACGGCCAGACCGTGAACACGATGTCGCCAGTATTTCCCAGAAAAGTCTCATGCACCACGAACTCATCGTTGTTGTGCGCGTAGAGGCAGTCGAGTCCCGTGCCATCGCGACGAACACGATGCATGCGCGGCGCGGGATCTCCGGCAAACTCGATCCATTCCGGTTCCAGCGGATGAAACTGTGGATGAATCACCGTGCGCGGAAACGGAATCAAGCGCCATTCCGATCCATCGCGTTTGCCGGTCACGATGCCGCTCTGTGCGCCTTGCTTCACAGCCGCGGTGATCCACTCGCCATCGCTCGAAAAGGAACATTCACCGAACTGCGCGTTTTCGAATTCGACAATCATCCTTTCGATCAACGTCACCCGATTCAGTTCCCAGATCGAGCCTCCACGAACGAACAAGACGATCTCGCCGCCAGGTAGAATCGCGGGCGAAAAGGGATGAATCGGCGCACCGTCGGTCAACTGCCGGATCTCTCCCCGGGGGAATCCAACCTCGAACAATTGCGCGGCACCCGATGAACGATAGGAGGTGAACACGAGCGCATCGTTGTCTGGAGTAAACGACCGCTGCAGGAAATAGGACGGATGGCTGATCGCTTCGCCATTTGTCAATTGATGGATAGTCGCGCCGGTTTCCACGTCGATCCGAGAGGAGTATTCCGAGGGAAAAACAGCGCCTTTTGCGAACTTCACAGGACTACCGTACCATGCAAGGTCCAACTGGAACTGCCGATAGCGCCACTATGGGGCTCCTCTACGCATTGCTGCTCGCGGTGAGTGTGAAACAGGCGGACGCGCCACTGCGCAGTGGCGGATGCGAGCCTGACGCATCGCTTGTCGCAAAGCTTCCGTTAGGGACAACGGTCGAGGTGCGGTCGAGCATCGCGGGAGCTGGCGGAGCCTGCTATCGCGTCTCCGCGCAAGTGAATGGCAAGACGCTGTATGGGAGCATATCCGGATCCGCATTAGAAGGATTGGAGAGCTTCGACCAAGCCCGGCAGATGGCCAGCGGCGGCGAGTCTGTGCAGATGATCACGGCACGCCAAGTCGAGTCGCTTCGCAAGTCTCTCACTGGAACAACAGGCGGCGGTGCGATGCGAGAGGCATCCGCGTTGCTCGAACAGAACCAGCCCGCTCGCGCGCTCGAACTGCTGAAGCCCATTGCGGCATCGGGCAATCCGGATGCCATGGTGATGGCGGGCATCGCCGCGTGGAAATCCGATCAGCTCAAGCTTGCGCTCGAACATTGGCGAGGTGCGCAATCGATGCGGCCGAATCCGCAATTGGCCGCGATGATCAAGGTTGTGGAAACCGAAGTCGCGCATGACAGGAGCGGCGAGAAGCTGGTGGGCCTGCGTGTGGCTTTACGCTATGAGGGGCAGGTGCTGCCATATGAGACAGCGAAGGCGATGTTGTCGACACTCGATTCCGAAGTCGCGCGAATTGGCGCTATCGTCGGATGCCCTTCGCATGAGCGCCTCACCGCGATTGTGCAATCCCCGGAAGACTACTACAAAGGCGCGAATGCGGCCGAGTGGAGCGGTGGGCAATTCGACGGACGCATCCGCATTCCATTCCCTTCTGGGGGACGATTCGACGACCGGCTCAAGCAGGTTCTCGCGCACGAAGCCACGCATGCCTGTCTCGCCAATCTCGGGCGTTGGCCGGCGTGGCTGCACGAAGGCCTGGCGCAGAAGCTTTCCGGCGAGCGTATAGGATCTGCGATGCGTGAATCCCTCAAAGAACTCGCAACGGGCAAGCAATTGCCTAAGCTGCAAGACCTGCGCCAGAACTGGTCGAATCTCAATTCGCAGAACGCCCGTATCGCCTATGCGCTGGCACTCGCAGCGGCGGAAGAGATGCTCGACGGCCCATCGGGAAGCGTTGGATTGCGGAATATGCTGAACAACCCCGCGATTCTCGAACAGGTCACCAACTCGATCAACGCCCGCCTGGGACTCTGAAAGCCGCCATTTCCTGGCCGTTTCGGACAAGCAGAACGTCGCCCGCGAGAACAGGATGGTTCCATGTCTTGCCTTCGATCGCCGGTATTTTTGCGACCTCTGAGAACTCGGCAGTGGAGGCCTTCACCAAAACCAGTTCGCCTTCTTCGGTGAGCACCACGAGCATGTCCTGGCCGGGTAGCAGGATCATCTGGCCGTTGCCATAGCGACCACCCTTCCACTTGCGCTTGCCGTCGCTGAGATCGATGCAGGAAAGTAGACGTCCATCGAAGCCGATGGCGTGGCCTTTGTGAACGACAAAATCACTGAAGTACGGTTTCAATCCTTTGGATGTCCAGCGTTCTTCCACCTTCCATCCGTCGGCACCCTTTGAAACCGCAAGCCGCCGCACGCCATTGTCGTTGTCGCTGATCAACACATCGCCCTCTACCGTGATGCCCGGCTGCACCATGGCTGCGGTAGGCCAGCGATGTTCCCACAGCTTCTTGCCGTCTTCAAGCGACAGGCCAATCACTCCCGCCGTCGTCATATGCAGCACCTGCGGCAGGCCCGCAATCGTCACCAAATGCGGCGAACTGT
>CAZCPL010000024.1:0-20683 GCA_964500255.1 uncultured Solibacteraceae bacterium
GCGTCGAAAAGGCGATCGATCGGTCTGTCGACGCTGGTTGTGACGCCGGCGATGCGGCGTTGGCATGCGTTGCGCACGCTGGAGCTAACGTTCCGGGATGCGTTCCACAACCAAGTGAACGACCGGTATCGCGAGAACTGGCGGCACTATGTGTCGGCGTCGGCTGAGGCGCGGTCGGTTTTGTTGCGGATTGGACTGGGATTCGTGCTGAATCCTTTGCCAAGACCTTCAAATCCGACGGTAGCTGATAGAACAGGGCAGTGGGCTGCTGGTTCCTATCAGGTGCAAGTTGCCTGGGTGAACGCGCAGGGGCAAGTGAGTGCTCCGAGCGATGAAGTTGCGATTGTACTGGCGAACGGCGGAGGCATTGCGGTGACGATGCGGGCGGCTCCTGCCGGTGCGATTGGATGGCATGTGTATGTTGGCGAGGTGGGGGGCGATGCGTTCCAGCAGAATGTCTCCACTTTGGCGCTGGGATCCACGTGGACTTCCTCGTCGAGTTCGTTGCTGTCGGGCGAGATGCCAAGCAATGGGCAGTTCGCGGACGTGTACATTGCGGCGTCGTCACGCACGACGCCGAGGGGGTGACCGATGGCACGACTTGCGGGTATTGTCGCGAATCGGGTTCGAGAGGTGTTGTCAAGCGAGCAAGCACTTCCCGGTCAGATCGCGAGGTTGTCCTTAGAGGCGGGAGTTCCGGAACAGCGGTTGGGGATCTCTCAGCTGCTGGTGCGGAACGTTTCGGCGGAGATCGCGGAGAAGAGCACCGGAGTTTCCTATCCGTCGTTTCATATTTACTGTGAGAAGCTCACGAACTCGTTGCGGGAGAAGTTCCGGACGTTTTCGGGGACTGCGCGGATGGCGGTTGAAGCGCGAGCGTCGCAAGACCGGATCGAGGGACTCGAAGAGCGGCTGTCTGTTTACGTGGACGCGATCACGAGCCTGCTGGATGTGAGCCGTGGCGATTTGGGACAGGGGATGTTCTATACAGGCGGTTACGAGGTGACGTTCGGCGCGGTCAAGCACGGCGGCAAGAACTTTCTGCAGACCGCGAAGGTGGTCTTCGAAGTAGAGATCAGCACAGATTAGAGGGATACAAAAATGAGTTGTTATGTTTCATCGAATGACAACCGGTTCTACGTCGCAGGAGAGACGGCGTACGGCGCAGTGGCCTCGATCGAGGCGCAACACCGGGTTCCCGCGCTGCGGTTGCGCGCGCGGCAGGCGGCGGATCGAGTGCAAAGGCGCGATAAGACGGGTAGCCGTACGTTTGCGGGTTTGCCTCCTGGAGTGAGGCGACGCTCGAGTTTTGAGATGGCGACATACCTCACGGCATGGACGGATCAGAGCAGGGAACCGGGGTACGGGCCTCTGTTTCGTGCGGCATTGGGAGGTACGGGCAAGCTGTTCGCATCCACCACTGTCGTTGGCGTGGTTGGGTTGAACATACAGTTTGCCTCTACGCACAACATGTCGGTTGGCCAGGCGATCACGATTGGTAGCGAGATGCGGTTCGTGATTGCGATCGTCAATGCGACGACCGTTCAGGTGAACGCACCGTTCACAGGTTCCATGGTTTCTGGAACGACGGTTGGAGCGACGATGAGTTACGCGCCATCGACGGACTTGGGGAGCGCCTCGTTGTTCGACTATTGGAGTCCGGCGACCACAGTGCATCGCATCGTATCGGGTGCCGCGGTGGATCAGATGCGAGTGAAAGTGAACGCGGACTTTCACGAGTTCGAGTTCCGAGGGCCCGCCAAGGATATTCTCGATAGTTCGAGTTTCGAGAGTGGACAGGGCGGATTGACCCAGTTTCCGGAAGAGCCGGCTCTGGGCGGATTCGACTACTCGATCATTCCGGGGCATCTGGGCCAGGTCTGGCTTGGCACTCCGGCGAATCGCTTTTACACGCTGACCGAAGCGGAGTTGGTTGTTGAGAACAACATCGATACTCGTGATCGTGAGTTTGGGCTTGAGGGTGCGGTGTGTATCGCGGGTGGGCAGCGTTCGGTGAAGTTGAGCTTTTCGATCTTCGAGATGGATACAGAAGCGACGAAGGCTCTTTATCAAGCGGCGCGGCAGCGTTCGCCGATCACTGCGATGTTCCAACTGGGTCAGCAAGCGGGGCAAATGTTTGGGTTCTACATGAACAATGTTGTACCTGAGGTTCCGGAGTTTGACGATGGTGAATCACGGTTGCAGTGGAAGTTTACCAATTGCGTCGCGCAAGGAGGGATCGACGATGAGTTATTCATGGCGTTCGGCTGAGGAGTATAGGTCGGCGAAGTATTCGGGCGTCAAGTATCGGGTGATTCGGATGTCGATGGGGCGGCGGATCGACTTGACGCGCCGGGTGAAAGATCTGATGAAGCGGATGGAGTTTCTGAATGCGGGTGGATCGACTGGCGACAAGGTGGATGCGGCGATTCTCGCTGGCGAGATGGACCGACTTTACTGGGATTTTGGGCTTGAGTCGCTTGAGGGCATGGAGATCAACGGGGAGCAGACATCTCCGGACACGCAGTTCGAGAGAGGGCCGGAAGACTTGTCTCGCGAGATCCTGCAGCGGATCAAGCAGAGCATCCAGTTGTCTGAAGGTGAGCAAAAAAACTAGTCGTCGCATTCCACTTTTACAAGGGCAACCAAGCCGCGTGGAGGTGCGACACATGTCGGCCGCAGGGACTCGATGTGAAGAGGCGATGCGGCTTTTTACCAGTGGAGCGGCTTGGTGAATCGAAGACGGTCTGGGCGGGCGGCGGCGTTGGCGTCACGGAGTGTCCGAAATCGCTGGTGACGGCGCAGAGCATTGCGTTCTTAGAGGCATTTTTTGTGTGGAAGGTGATGGGAGGCGTCGCTTGGGAGGACATGTGGTCCAAACAATGCGACGCCTTTCTGGTTTTGGAGCAGCAATTGAGGAAAGGAAGTGAAGCGTGACACGGGAAGAAGCATTGTCGCAGTTGTATTCGTTGGTGAAACCGCCGGCAGGTGGATCGAGTGATTCCTGGGCCGGCGTGCAGCGGGAGATCGTGCAGGTGTTGAGCCCTGCAAGTGGCGATGAGCCGACGGATCGGGTTTCGCGTTCGCGGGTGAGCGATCAATTGGCGGTAATCACACAGCAGTTGGATCTGCTGAAGACGGTCCAACAGTCACAGGCGGATCTGGTTGGGTTGAACACGAAAGCTGTGTCGGAGAACACGGCTTCCGCCGTGGCGAGCGCGGCGAAGGGCGTTGGAGGTGCGTTGTTGAACGGCTTTGGGATCTCGCCGATTGTGAGCGGGTTACTGAAGTTGTTCGGAGGCGGGGCTTCGGTGCCGGTGGAGAATCCGGTGACGAGGTACGCGGCTCCTGACTCCTTGCGGCTTGATGCTGGATTGGCTGGCGGTGAACTGGCTGCAGTGGACCGTGGTGTTGGAGATCGAGTACGGATCCTTGGCGGGTCGGCGTCCTCTACGATGCATGTGACCGTTCAGGTGAACGCGATGGACAGTCGTTCGTTTCTGGATCGCAGCGACGATATCGCGAAAGCGGTGCGGTTGGCGATGCTCGAGTCGCACGCGATCAACGATGTGGTGGCTGAGATATGAACCCGTTTCCAAGACTCAAAAGCGGCGCGATTGCGCAGTATCCGGCCGGAAGGCGGACGGTTTACTCGACGTGGGTTGGACAGTTCGTTGGCGGAGGAGAGCAGCGGTTTCGAGAGTATCCATCGGCATTGCGCCGATGGTTGATCGACCTGCGGATGCTTACTGCTGCCGAGGTCGCTGCGATTCGAGAGTTTTTCGCTGGTGAACAAGGACGAGCTGGAATGTTTCAGTTCGAAGATCCCTGGGATGCGACGGTCTATGAGAATTGCAGTTTCGAAAGCGACGAAAACGAAGTTCGATGGGAAGGCGAAGAGATGGGCCGGACACGGATAGTGATTCGGCAGAACAGGAACTGAAGTCATGCTGGTGTTTCCTCAGCTCCTATCGGGGGCGAATACACAATATCCATTGGTGCGGACGGACGTGTTCCGAACTGCGCTGAACACGCTGGCCGATGGGCGCGAAGTGAAGTACGCGGACGCCGGAGGCATCGCGACGCGGTGGGAGTTGCGGCTGCAAGGATTGACGAACGCGGAGTGGGCGGAGATCGCGGCGCTGTATCAGGCCGTGGAAGGGCGCTTGCGCACGTTTACGTTGTTGGATCCGATCAGCAACCTTTTCGAATGGAGTGAGGATTCGAGTAAACCCGAATGGATGAAGGACCCGATGTTGGTGGTGGCACCCGGCATCGCGGACCCATTCGGGGGCACGGCCGCGTTCCGGGTGACGAACGGCGGCCAAGCGTCCCAGACGCTGCGGCAAACAATTGCTGGGCCGACGGGCTTTCAGTATTGCTGCAGCGTCTGGGCGAGAAGCGTTGGCGGGTCGAGCCTGACGGTGAAGAGACAGAGCGACGGGAATACTTTTGCGCTGGATGCGGAGTGGCGTCGAGTTTACTCGTCGGGTGCGGTAAGCGGGTCCGGCGATTCGTTTGTGGCGGGCTTTGAGTTCGCATCCGGCGCGCAGGTGGATTTGTATGGTCCGCAACTGGAGGCGCAGATGGCTCCCGGAGCTTACTGGCGGAGCACCGATCATGCGGGTGTGTATCCGCGAGTGCGGTTTGAGGATGACGGGCTGGATGTCACCGCGCAGGATGCGCAAGCGAATGCGGGAATTTTGAGACTGGTGAGCGTGGAGTAACGAAGATGCCGACCGTACATGAATTGAAACAACTCGAAGTGACTGAGACGCCGCTGTTCCTGTTCGAATGCCGGCTGCGCAATGGCGATGTCGAACGTTGGAGCACGCATCAGGTGACTGTTGGCGGCTCTGTGTATTCGGCGCGAGTGGTTGGCCACAACGCGTTCGATCTGCGCGCATCGTTTGACGAAGGCCTGGATGGCAGCAACAAGCTGTCGCTGCGGATGGCGAACGCAGATTCCCACTTCTCGCAAATTGAACGGAGTGTTGGCTTCAAGGGCGCTCAGTTGACTGTAAGGTTCGTGTTCTTCGATTTTGTGGCGGGTGAGGCGGCATCGGATGTCCGTGTGATGTTCAAGGGCGTTTCGAATCCACCGGAAGAGATTACGGAGACACAGTGTCGGCTGAGCTTTGGGTCGCGGCTGAACTATCAAAGGATCCTGTTGCCAGAGGTTCGGATTCAGAAGCGTTGCCCGTGGGCGTTTCCCGCCGATGCGGCTCAGCGTGAACTTGCTCTGACAGGCGGGGGGAAAGGCAAGTACTCACCCTTTCACCGATGTGGCTATTCAGTGGGTTTGCCCGGCGGATCAGGGAACTTAAATGGTAGCGGTCAACAGTATGTTGATTGCAGCTATACACGGGCCAATTGCGAAGAGCGTGGAATGTTCGCACAGGGGCGTTTCGGTGGCAATGGATTCGTACCTGCGAGCGTTCTCGTGCGCAGTTATGGCGAGAAGGGCACCCATGTTTCGCCTGTGAGCGAGAATGAGGCGCGCTACAACGATGTGGTTCCGCTAGTCTATGGCACGGCTTGGTACCAGCCTCCGGTGATTTTAGCCCGTAACGATGGCAATCTGACACGGATGGAACTGTTGTTGGGGATGGGTGAAATTGAGGGCTCGGTGAAGGTGCTGGTCAACGACGCGGAGATCCCCGAAGGGGTAAGTGGCGCGAACATGACCGCGACGGGTTGGTACCACCTGGTGAGCCGTGGCGAGCGCAATGGCACAGTGGACCCTGAGTTTCCTGAAGGCGAGCCACGTGGAGGTATGGCCGTGCTGTCGGTGGTGGTTCCGAACCGGATCAACGATGGGAAGTCACTGCCGAAAGTTACGGTATTGCTGCGCGGCCTTCGATTGTCGCGTTTCGATTCTGCGGGCGTTTATGTGGACGATGTCTTCACGAACAATCCTGCTTGGGTGTTGTTGGATGTGCTGCGCCGGAGTGGGTGGACACTTGGCGAGTTGGATCTAGCGAGTTTCGGGCGTGCGGCTGTATTCTGCGGCGAACCGGTTCCGGTCAAGGATCTGCATGGAAACGCGACGATGGTTCCGCGGTATCAGTGCAATCTTGTTTTGCGCAAGCGGCGGAGTGCGGCGGATGTGATTCGTGGGATCCGGAATGGATCGGCACTATTTCTGCGGTATGGCGCGGGCGGTGCACTGCAGTTGATGATCGAACATCAGATTGCGGAGCAACAGCCCGTTGCGCCTGAGGGGTCGAACAGTGGTGAGGCGTTGGCTGGCGGCTGGCCTGCGTACGAGTTTGGCGATGGATCCGCAGACTTTTCGGGGATACTGAAGCGGACGAATGGTGAACCATCGCTACGGTTGTTCTCGCGGAGTTCAGCGGAGAGTCCGAACCGGTTCAGCGTTGAGTTTCAGGATGAGTTCAACGAATACCAGCAGGATAGTTTGTCGCTGGTGGATGTTGAGGATGCGATCGCGACAGATCAGGAAGTGGGCGGCGCGCTGATGGCGCTGGGTCTTCCGAATTTCGATCAGGCGACGCGAATCACGAAACTGCAACTCGACAAGTCGGTTCGCGGCAACACCTATGTTGAGTTTGAGACTTCGGTTCGCGGATTCGGTATCGCGCCTGGTGATCTGATCACAATGACGTATCTGAAAGAGGGTTTTGCGCGGCAGTTGCTCCGGGTCGTGCGTGTGTCTCCTGGGTTGAATTTCAAGACTTGTCAGATCACGGCGCAGATCCACAACGATGCCTGGTATTCGGCGGGCGGCGAAGGCGGGCAAGGCGGGCGGCGAGGCAGCCCGAATGGGTTGGGAATCCCGCGGCCGCTGGTTGGCG
This sequence comes from uncultured Solibacteraceae bacterium, assembly GCA_964500255.1. GTDB lineage: Bacteria > Acidobacteriota > Terriglobia > Bryobacterales > Bryobacteraceae > F-183. The sequence goes on from CAZCPL010000024.1 coordinate 6,819, forward strand.
ATGAGGCTGGCCCGGACGGCGAGCCGCAGTTCTCGGTGGAAGAGACGGTGCGGTTCGGTGCGGATGGCGGTTCGACGGTCGCACTGCGGGTAGGGTTTGTTCCTCCATCGAAGGTGGGCCTGTCGAAAGCCTCGATTCCGTTGGTTGGATTGAATCCGAACGTCGAAGTGAGTGGAGGTTTGCTGGCTGGTGGACGTACGATCTACTACGGCGTGAGTGCTGTTGACGCTGAGGGCAATGAGAGTCCGTTGTCGTTTTCTGTGCCTGCGCGGATTCCAGCGGGGACTTCTACGAATGTCGTCACTCTGACAGGGTTAAGCTTTTCTTCGGCGACGGCCTCGTTTCGGGTTTATCGGGGGCCAAACCCTTCTCAGTTCCGGCGGATCGCAAGTGATGTGCCGATCGGCGCGACATTCACGGATAACGGCAGCGCGACGACCGCTCTGGCCGGTCCACCAGATGAGCACTTTGATCACGCCAATTTCTATTGGAGGTTGGAGCGGGTTGCGGAGGCTGCGGCGGGATCTTTTGGTGCCTCGGTTATCGGCGCGACGGGGCTGGGAATGGCTCCCAACGAACACCGGGGTGGAGCGGTGCGAATCACTGAAGGTAAAGGCGCGGGGCAGGAACGCGTCGTAGCTTCCAATACGGAGACTGAACTAATGACGGTTCGTCCTTGGGATGTGGTTCCGGACGCGACGTCAAAGTTCGTCGTGAGCGATTCCGCTTGGAAATTTGCGGCGCTGAGTGCGGTGAGTCCGGTGGAGTTCGAGGTTTCGAATCGGACGCTAGCTGTGGTTCAGCTGTTGGGGCGCGCGGCGAACGTTCTGAATGCAGAGGCTCCCTATGAGTTGTCGCCGTTGCGTCGCTGGACGATTGGAACTGGTGGTGGGGTAGGTGACAGTGGTGTCCCCCCGATACCGGTTTTTGGCATGGGAACCATCGGTGACGGGAAGATTGAGCTGGGTGCGATCGGATTCGCAGGGTTGGAGAACACCCAGACGATTTCAGCCGCAACCCTGTCGATTTGGCGCTGGGATGAGTTAAATCCCAATGAGATCAGAGTGCTTGCCTCAGGAGTCGATGACATTGCGGAGACGATCACGTTGACTGTGGCCGGTTCGGCCGAAGTGTTCCAACTGTTTCAGATCGGGCGAGAGCTGATGCAGATTACTGAGGTTTTGGTTATTGGGCTTTCGTACAAAGTTACGCGTGGATACGCGGAGACAATGCCGGAATCTCACGATCCTGGCAATGCTGTGTATGGGCTGCGGAAGGAGGTTTTGATCCTGCCTTTTGTGCGCGGATTCTTTGGTACTCCCGCGAGCGGAAGTTTCGCGACCCGGATCGCGATACCGAACGTTCGGGTGTGTGCCTCGGAGTTGTTCGCGACCAATATTTTCGGGGACAGTGAAACGGCACGGATCGACTTGTCGGGGAATACCTCGTTTGGCCTGAGGACGCTGTCTGGTGGCCAGGTCTCCTTGCAGGTGGACGGATACTTGGCGATTCAGAACAACGCCACACCTCCGCTGATTGTGGATCGGAAGTACTCGATTCGCGACGTGAGGGCGGTGGTGCGCGACACGGTGGTTGGTGGTGCAGTGACGATCCGCTTGAAGCAAGATGGTGCGGAGTTGTGCACGCTGGTGATTCCAGATGGAGACACGGAGTCGGATGTGGTCGATGGGCAAGGCCTGACGATTCTTGAGGCAGGGGCCTCGTTGACGTTGGACGTGGTGGCTGTGCCACAGGCTGTGAACACTTTCCCGGGGCGTGACCTGACGGTTACGGTCCGGCTATAGAAGGAAGGAAGAAGTAACCATGCTGGAAAAACTGAGGCCGGATCGAGATCTGCAATGCTACTTCTTTCGGCCATCCGCGATTGCGGCTTTGAGTGCGGCAAGTGCGAATGGGTTCGCAGTTTCTGGATCCTGGCGGCAGCAGTTCGACTGGGCCGTTGTGGAATGGAATCGGGACAACGTGTTTGAACATCCTGCGTTCCGATACCTGCCGGATGGGGATCTCAGCGGGTTGACTCTGACGTACGACGAGACTCGCGAGAACTGCGTGCCAATGGATTCAGACCTGTTTCCGACGGTGGATTGGCCCTATCTGCGATTGTGGGCTGGGGCCGCGGATACGATCTACTGGGTTCCTCTTAAGGATCACGCTACGCCATTGGAGGGTTCGTATTCCTGTGCCACCGCTGACATTGAATTGCAAGGGACCATCACGGCTGGGGACTACGTGGGGTTCCGGTTTTTGGGGGAGCATCACACGTACCAGTGCTATGCCACGGACACCTTGAGTTCGGTGACCGATGCTCTTGTGGCAAGTGTGGAGGCCTTTTCGATCTGGTGCCGTGCGGAGCGGGTTGGTTCGAAGATCCGATTGACTTACGTGGGGAATACGGGTGGGGTTCGCAATCTGGTTGCTGGGAATACGACTGGCCTGAATGGGAATCGGATTGGTCTATACACCTATGTTGCCGGAGCGGGTACGGAGAGCTGGGATGTGGCGTCGACGCAGTTTTCGGGGGGGACATCTCCGACGAAGTGGCGGTATACTCTGAATTTCGCCAATCTGCTTGATCGCGATGGGGTTACGGTAGTTCCGACCACTGCAGTTCGCAAGCTCCGCTGGACCTATGCAGCTGAACTGCAAACTGGGGCTTACCAGCGGTCGGAGTTTGCTGCCGTGATTTCGAACTGGACCGTGATTGGTTCCAACCGGGTCTACAAAGTCGCGGGGCGAGGAAGTCAACGGTTTGAAGTAGATTCTCCAGAGGTATCGTTCAACGGAACGTGGCATCTGCAGAAGGGCAACTACTCTGGTGGAAGTCTGAAGCTTACGATTGAGCCGCAAGCCTCGGTGACGTGTACCTATACATGTGGGGAACCGCATAATCTGTATTTGGGCACGCGTTACACCTTCGATAGCTGTCCGATTGAGGTTCGTGTTGATGGTCAGTTGCAATTGGCGGAGAGTTTAATGCTGGCTGGCGAAGACGTGTTGGTCCGGCGTCCTATCGCGCAACTTTCGGCGGGCACTCACACGGTGACGGCGAAACATGTTGGCGTGGCTGAGAAGTACTTCTACTTCGACTTCTTCGAAGCTGCGATCCCAACGACGCAGTTGCCCACGTTTCCGACTGAATCTAAGATAACACTGGCATCGGACTGGGATACGGATCATTCGTTGCCATTGGCTCCAGAGCGGACAGCTTGGCTGGTCCATTCCCTCGGATTCCACGGCAGGCACAATTACTATGTGGGTGCGCTGATTTTCTATGAGATGTATCGTAAAAATCATGTGTACGCCTTTAAGGAGGTTACGTTCACAGGGAGTCCGCAGCAAGACCTGATCACCAGTTTGACTTTGGTTCGGGATGACTATGGCCCAGAAACAGCCATTACGTTACAGCATCTGAACTTGGTTGCGGACACTCCAGCAACCATAGCGAAGGCCTTCGAGTTGGAGCTAAATCGGGGGTATACAGGCATCCGAGCGGAGGCGTCCGGGAACGTTCTGACCGTGTATTCGCGGACGATGGGAGAAGATGGGAACCACTGGAGCGTGGTGGGTACACCTGGGTCAGGTGTATTCCAGGTGGCTGTCGCTGCACCTAGTTCGGCCTTTACAGGGGGTATGGACGGCGACTGGAGGACGGATCTGAATTCCAGTCCTCGCATCAACCGGGCTTGCCGGGATTGGAGCCGGAGTTTTCTGGTGGCAATGCAGGGGTATGGCATTCAGGTGTGTTCAGCGTTCTCGACCGAATTGCAGCACGGAGATCCTGATGCCTCGGTCGGTATCGCACAAAGGTACCCGGACGATACGCCGGTATTGTTGAACACACCGGCCATCCAGTGCAATTTTTCGCCCGAAGCTGTTGCATATTGGCGGGAGGTGTTCCGTGATATGGCAGACATTCACCAGGAAGTTGGAATGTTGGCCTACTTGCAGTTTGGGGAGGTGCAGTGGTGGTATTTTCCCAAACGAGTAGGCGATGTGGAAGTGGGAATGACCTTCTACGATTCGTATACCAAGGAACAGTTTCAACTGGCGTATGGCCGCCCATTGGCCTTGATCTTGAATGATCACGTGGATCCTATATTACATCCAGATGAGGCTCTGTTTCTACCAACGTTGATTGGAAGATATACGGAACAGATCATGGAATATGTACGCCTGACCCATCCCACGGCAAAGTTTGAGGTGTTGTACCCGACTGATGTGAATGAGGGCCGTTTCAACTGGGTCATCAACTATCCGACAGCTTATTGGATTCCAGCCAACTTGGACAACCTGAAAACCGAGAACTTTATCTACACGGGTGACCGCCGCTTAGAGGACGCGATGCGGCGGAGTTGCGACTTCGGCGAGTCACTTGGCTTTGCTCCTTCTCAGCGGAGTCATCTGGTCGGAGTGATGGATCCGTATACCGCTTGGCTGAAGGAGGTGCGGTACGCAGAAGGGAAGGATCAGGACTCTGTCGTGCTGTGGGCTCTCGACCAATTTTGCCTGATCGGGTACCCGTTACCACTAGAGAAAGGTGGCACCCGGAGCAGCCTGATGTCGTAGTTTACACTCACCGTGGTGGGGTGGTCAGAGCGAAGATCCGTTATTTCGGCCCCACTTGACGAATATGATTATTTTCAATTACTTACAGTAATAATGCATTGTCGAATCTTGATGGTTGTGTGTAAGTGGTTGAAAAATAAAGCTATTATGTCGGTGGACACAGATTCTGATCCTCGCTGGCACGGAGAGCAGTAGATTTGGTATTAAGCATATGTAAATCAACAAGATGTGTCATGTTGTTGAAAGTATTACATTAAATGTAATACTCTAACTACAGTTCTATAGGTTGTTGTAAAAGAAGAGGAAAGAGTGATCTGTAAGCCGGTTTTTGTCTTCGCAGCTTACGCTGCGAGGGCGATCATTCATCTAGCCGCACAGTCGCCAGTGCGATCCAGCAACCTACCCGGGAGTTTAACGAGGCGGGCCGCCTCTTCTCCCCTATTTGGTCTTGCTCCACATGGGGTTTTCCGTGCCGCACCAGTTACCTGGTGCGCGGTGCGCTCTTACCGCACCTTTTCACCCTTACCCTAGGAATCCCCAAGGCGGTATATTTTCTGTGGCACTTTCCGTGCAGTCCACCTTGAAGTGGACCTCCCCGGCCATTAACCGGCATGTTGCCCTATGGAGACCGGACTTTCCTCCCGCCTACACCGTTGCTGATGCAAGCCAGCGATCGCCAGTCCGTCTTTCCTCTTCAATCCTAGTATCCCATGGACGCAAAGTCCACTCTGTGGACTAGCTGTGGATATCCTGTTGATTCAATAGGTAGTAGTGTCGCAGTCCTACCTGTACTACCTATCGATGGTCTGCCTGCAAGTTGTTGATTAACAAAAACTCCCTCTTCCACTGCAAACATTTCTGGTGTATCCTGTTTGATGACGACTTGTCAAAATCTCGGGAGAAGTGTAGTCAAAGGCATCTTTTCTTGAGTCCAGACTTCAGTAGTCAGCACAGGAGCGAAAAAACATATATGGTTCAGCGTTTTCTGACCCGCTTCGCGTTCGTCTCGATAGCGTTCATACTGTTGCTATCACAGGCTTCAGCGCAGGGACTTGACACGCGATCATCAAAAGATGATTGGGAAGAGATCAACTTCGAGTTCGACTCGGCGGTCCTCTCTGACGGCTTTCCCAGCCTGCTTCGTATGGCAGAGTTGTTAAAGGCAAACCCGACTTACAAGGTGAAACTGGAAGGCCATGGCGATGGCATCGGTCCAGATAGCTACAACGAGGAACTGGCTTTGAAACGCGCTCAGATGGTTCGCGACTTTCTGGTAAAGTATGGCGCAGCCGCCAGCCAGATTGAAACTGGATCCAAGGGAAAGCGCGATCCCAAGGTCGAAGGCGAAAAGAAGTTCTACAGCCGCACCGATGTGGCGCGCTGGATGAACCGTCGGGTTGTAGTAACCGTGATGGACGGCCAAGGCCGCACCGTAGCCGCCGGCGGAACCGCCGACGCGATCCGGGCGATGAACAACAAAGGCGGCATGGACGACTGCTGCAACGAAGTGCTCAAGCGCCTCGACAAGCTTGACGAAGTTCTGAAGCGCCTGAAGGATCTCGGCGACCAGAATGCATCCCTCAAGAAAGACATTGACGAACTCAAGAATCAGCATCGCGCGATGGATCAGAAACTGGGATCGAGCGGAGCCGGTGTCATGGGTGCGGCTGGTGCTACAGGAGCGACCGGTGCAACGGGCGCCGCTGGCGGACATACACAAATGGCAGGTGGCACTTCCGGGACTGCTGGTTCGAACCTCGGTACACCTGGTGGAGGTGGCGCGGCTTCGGGCAACGCAGGCGGAACCGGATCGAAGAGCTCGACCTCAAGTGATGTCCGGTCGAGCAGCGGACTCGGCGACAAATTCTCACTTCTCGGTTTGAACGTCGGTGCGGATTCCGAAGGCAGAACGACCTTCTCCGGACGCGGACGCTTCTTCGCTCCGATGGGCGACAACTTCGCCGTCCAGGCACAAGGCGAGTACCTCTACTTCCGTCCTCAGAAAGAAGCGCAGGTTGACCTCGGACTCGTAAATCGGATCGGCCGCTTCCAAGGTGGACTCTTCGGAAGCTTCAAGCATGTGAACCTCCGCGGCGAAGGTGGAACTCTCGGTCAGGCAGCGATGACTGCAGACTACCTCTTCAAGCGCGGACGCGTCGGAATCTTCGGCACCAAGGGGTTCATGGATAACACAATTATTGGTCGCTCGAATGTTATCCTAGCTAACGGTGCAATCGCTCCGAATCTGATGTTGGAACGCTACCTCCGGATCGTCGATCAGGCGGGTGTCTCCGGTGTCGTCGGAATCAAGGGCAACATGTATGCCGAAGGCAATATCGGTTACCTCCGGTCCTATGGTGGTGCCGATCGCCCGGGCGGAACCCTCCGGTTTGTGTTCCCCATCAATGACAAGATTGCGTTCACAATGGAAGGTGGTGTGAACGAAACCTTTATGGGACGCTCGACCAACGGACGCGCAGTCTTCGGAATCACCTGGGGCAACCTGCTCCGTCCGAAGAACTTCCTGGCCTCCAACAAACCAGTGCCTGTAGATGTACCCCGCGTCAGGTGGGAACTGCTCACCCGCACGGTACGAACGGGTCAGGCTCTGCCCCCTGTGGCGGATGCTGGCGGCGATCAGATTGGGATCCCGGCCGGAGCGGTTCGCCTCGACGGATCGGGCTCCTATGATCCGAATGGAGAGAAGCTCACTTATCAGTGGTTGCAGGAACAAGGTCCCACGGTGGCGCTTACGGCATCCACTTCTCCGGCGACGAACTTCACGGCATCGGCTGGTCAAGTATATGTTTTCCGTCTCACGGTTCGCAATGAAAGCGGACTGCAGGCATCGGCCCGCGTTCGTGTGACCGCCCGAGCTGACGAGCGAGTTCAGATCCTCTTCTTCAACTCCAATCCCAATCGGATCCGCCGCGGACTTAGTTCCGAGCTGAGCTGGAAGGTGATCAATGCGGAAGAAGTCACGATCCAGGGAATCGGAAAGGTTGCGGCGGAAGGCCGCGTAACCGTTACCCCCACCACAACGACCAACTACACCATTACCGCTAAGAACCGCGTCAACGAAGAGAACGCCACAGCGACGGTCATCGTCGATGTTCCGGAAGTCCGGGTGGTAAGCTGCTTCGTTTCCCCGGCGACCATCTTTAAGGGTGAGTCCGCCACGCTGAGCTACCTGACGGAGAATGCGCAGTCCGTGACCATCGAGCCCGGTATCGGTGCGGTGCAGCCGAGTGGCCAAGTTGTGGTCTCTCCACAGGTGACCACGGCCTACCGCGTGATCGCTACCGGAACCGATGGAACGACCCAATCGATCTGCAACGCGAACGTGACCGTTACCGACAAGGTCGGCATGCCTCGCATCGTCCGCTTCACGGCGGATCCTACCCTGATCGGTGAAGGTGATAAGTCGACCCTGACCTGGACGACGGAAGGTGCTACGCAGATCTCGATCAGCTCGGTCGGCGATGTGGATGCCGTTGGCAGCCGCGACGTCACTCCCCGTATGACTACGACTTACGTTCTCACCGCTTCGAACTCCACAGGATCCATCACAGCGGTTGCGACCGTTAGTGTGATTCCGGCGGCGAGGATCACCTCGTTCACTGCGAATCCCCCGGTTTCTCCGAAGCCCGGCGCCGGTGTCCTTCTGACCTGTTTGGCGGAGAATGCGACGACCATCGACATTCAGCCAAACAACGGACAGAACATCACAGCCCAGACCCAGGTGTTTCCGACCCAGGATACAACCTACACCTGCACTGCGGTAGGTCCTCGCTCCCGCGATACCAAAACAGTGTTTGTGAAGGTCACGCCGCTGCCCCCAAATCCGGGTATCGGCGATGGTTTGGCCCCGGTGATCAGGTTCGCCAACGGACCGATCCTCGAGACCAACGTTCGTCAAAACACAATCGACGCTTCGCAAACGGTAAGCCCGTCCGGCGACGGCCCGCTCACCTTCCAGTGGACGGTTCGCAACGGACAGGCGGCGATTCAGACTCCGAACTCGCCAACCACGATCGTGCAGTTGAACCAGCTCATCGGCGATTATTACTTCGATCTCACAGTCACGGACTCGAAGGGCCGCCGTTCGACGGCGACGCTGATTGTCCGTTTGGTCAAGCAACCCATCCCTGGTCCGGGCAACTAACGCCCGAGACCGTTTCACTCGTTCCGTGCTTTTTCCGGGCGGCCGTTCTCGCAAGAGGATTGGCCGCCCGATTTTTTTGGCTTTTAGAGAAATGGGCCGAGGCTGCTGAGCAATTACTGCTTCAGCATCCCGCGCAACAAGAGATCGATTTGGCCGTCGATGAGCAACTGGCGTTCCACCCAAGGGAATTCGGTGTCGTGGCCCATGCAGATCAGTCCGCTGGTGAGTCCGTGGATGGCCAGCCACGTGGATTGAGCAAGCAGGTGCGTGTCACTCTGCTTGAGCGAACCGGCGTCGATGCCTCGCTGAATCGCTTTGCGCAGACAATCGTAACAGCGAATACCGGCTTGGTCGGGACTCAACTCGCCAGCGGGGGTCGGGTGCAGTTGCTTGTCCTCAAGGCTCGGCATGGGTGTCATGAACGTGACCTGATAATAGGACGGATTGGCGAGGCCGAAGTCGATGTAACAACGAAGCCCGCGTCGAAGTCCGACAATGGGGTCGGATTCTTCGTTGGCGATCGCTTCCAGGCTTTCTGTGAGGTCTTCGAACACCTCGACACAGATGCTGGCGAGGATCTCGAACTTGTCCTGAAAGTAAAGATAGATTGTAGAAGGTGCGTATTCGATCTTCTCGGCGATCTTACGGATCGAAAGGTTCTCGTGGCCGTTTTCGACGATGAGCTGTGTGGCGGCATCCAGGATGCCTTGCCGCAATGCTTCTTTCTCGCGTGCTTTCCGTTCCGATATGCCCATCTTCGCAGTACTCCATTATTTTACTAGATGCGCCAAGAGGTTGGTGGTGACACCCCCCCGCCGGGTTATACTAACAGGAGAGGCGGTTGTTCGTCTCGCGAAATCTTACAGAAAGGAAAACAGGACATGAAAGCAGGGATCCATCCGGCATACGATGTGGTAGCTGTCAATTGTGCTTGTGGTGCTGCGTTCCAGACGCGTTCCACGCACAAGGGCAACATCAGGTTGGAAATATGCTCGTCGTGCCACCCGTTCTTCACCGGCCGTCAAAAGCTGATTGATACCGAGGGGCGCGTCGACCGTTTCCAAAAGAAACTGCAAAAGGCCAAGGACATTGCCGCGAAGCGCGCCAAGCCGACCGTCAACTAAGCAGTCTTCTCAGTTTTCAAGGAGCGGGCAAAGGATCAAGGTCCTTCGCCCGCTTTCTCGTTTTTCAGAGCGATAAAAAAGGCAGAAAAAAACTCTTGACTCCGATCACAGTTCGCCCTATATTGGGGTTTATCACTGTGAAAGGAGGTGGTCCAGTCCAATATGAGTACTGGTAGCGATTGTAGTCCAAGAACACAGATGTCCACGCGTGAGGTGGTCGACTCTTAGGCTGTTTTTCCGCTGAAGTTCAGACCACGCTGACAGTGGGCGGGCAGGTTCCGGCTTAGCCGCAAGTGCCTCTCGCGCTTCATCGCCCTCTAGGCTGCATCTCACAGCTAATCAGAAACCGAAAAGCCCCGCTGCGAAACGGAAAGACCGTGGCAGCGGGGCTTTTTGCTGTTTGCGTTGAATTAGATTCCAGGACTGTTGGCGGATTTTTGCCGCTCACGAAGATCGCGCTCTTCGAGCAGCTTGTCGTATTCGGGTTTCTGCTTCTCGTCGAGCATCGCCTTGATCTTCTCGCGCTGCTCGCGCTTGATCTGCTCGACCTCTGGCTTGGATTTGGCATGCGCTTCGCGCACGCGGCTCCGGGTTTCGTCGAGATAAATGTTCAGCTTGAGATTCTGTTCGCTCGTGAGGCGAAGGCGAGACTGCATCTCGGCCAGATACTTCTTACGCCACTCATCGGGACCACCCACAGGTTGGGAGGTAGCTGTGACCGAACTCACTGTGTAAAGACGGTGAGTCAGCGCACCCAGAACCCCGCCGCTGGCGAAGATCAGCACCGAATAAAGAAACGTTACTTTGGGGGACAGAATCATCTATTCAGGAGCCTCGTCGGGTAACACAACAGGTGGCTCGTAAGCCGCAGGAATCGTGAAGGCCTTGGCCATTTCCTGTTGGGCATCGTCGTTGGCGACCACTTCAGCGTAAGATACGCTTTGGATTTCCGCGCGGTCCTGTAGATGGGGAATCACAAAAACGCCGAGGATGACAGCGGCCGTCGCTGCAACCCCTGCGAATGCCTGCGCAAGGCGCCGGAGCATTGCCATCGAGCCGGCCATGCGCCGCCGAGATTCGATCTTCCGCCAGAGAATCGGGGTGAAATTGGCACTCACTTCAGTATCCGGATGGGCGTCGCGATAGTTGCGAAACACCTGTTTGAGATCTTCTGGAAACTCGTTCATTCTTCCCCTTTCTTCTCTCCAAACGCTTTCAGGACTCTTTGGCGGGCTCGGAACAACCGGACCTTCAAAGCGTTCTCTTTGACCTCGTAGATCTGTTCCAGTTCCTTAAGAGAGAGCCCTTCTACTTCTTTCAGCAACAACAGGACACGATCCTGTTCGGAAACGCCCGCTAGCAAAGAGTCTACCAATTCCCGCGCCTTCGTTTTGCGATTCGCATCGGCACTGATTTTGGTACCCTCAGCCGCTTCGGCAAGCGTCACTTGTTCCTCACCGAGATCCGACATCCGCGACTCGTGACGCCGACGTTTCTTCCGTAAATAGTCATACGCGGCATTCACCGTCAGCCGGTACAACCAGGGCTCGAATCCCTCATCGGTACGAAGTTGATCGAGCGAGTAAAATACCCGAACCAGAACTTCCTGAGCCACATCCTCCACATCGTCCGGATTGCCAATTAACCTTCGGATCGTACCTAGAATCGGTTTCCGAACCGCCTGCACGATCTGATTGAAGGCCTTCTCATCGCCGTTGCGAGCGCGCCCAACAACCTCAGGTTCGATCAGCATCCGCAGCCCGGCACATTCGCTCCGTGCCTGGCGAGGCAACCGTCAACTCCTGTGAGGTTCAAACCTATACAAAAGAAAAGGCGTGCGGTCAAACCCCTAGGTTACACCAGTTGGTTCGGATGAAAGGCGTCTTTGCGATGCTTCAGCTTAGGAGGTTCTGAGAAAACGATGGTAATCACATCGAAACGGACCTGCTGCAAGGGCAGATCCGATCGTCGCGCGAACTCCTCGGCTCCGCGGATCACGCGCTGTTCTTTGTCCCAGTCGACGTTGCGGTCTGGAGTTCCGAACTCGGTGTTGGTGCGCGATTTCACCTCGACAACCACCAGTGCGTTGCCGTCGCGTGCCACGATATCGAGTTCGCCGGAACCGGAAGGCGTGCGGAAGTTGCGCGCCACGATCGTCATGCCGAGGCTCTGCAGGTAGCGGTGCGCCAGGTCCTCACCACGTCTCCCGAGCGCGTGAGCGGGATCCCAGCGCTGCTGCCGTGCACGATGCCGCAGATTGTCAGAGATTCGGTAAAGCCATCTAAACAACTTCGAGCGTCCATTCAATCACCTTGCCGCGGACCACGAAGCAGAGGTAATGCTCCCAGAATTTGCGGAAGACGCGCGAATGGTTGACGAGAAACTCGAATCCGAGCAGCTTCCATAAGTTAAGTAGCTTTACGCGGACAAAAATCTCACGAAATCTGACGTGCGAGTAGTAGCCGTATCCGGCGTTGTCTTCGCCGAAGTAACGGAAGCTGTAGCTGTTGAGGTGCCAGCGGTGCGTGGGGTCGCAGAACGAACTGAAATCCGTGTAGTGCGGCGTGACGATCAAAACCCGTCCGCCCTTCCGGGTGAGACGGTGGAACTCCTCCATGGTCTTCATCACATCGCCGACATGCTCGATCACATGAATCGCTCGGACCTCGTCAAACGAGGCGCTCTCGAACGGGTAGGGGAAGCTGTCGAGATCGGCAATCACATCTGCGTTGCTGCGCGGGTTGCAGTCGAGCCCGATCGATCCCGGGTATTTCTTGATACCGCATCCCACATCGAGGATCTTCATCTCGCGGGTGCTCCGGGTCCGTTCTCGCCCCATTTTGCGGCGTCGAGGACGCGGCCTTCGCCATGTGGGGCGGAGAGTTGGCGGATGCTGAACTTGACGCCATTGTTCGAGACATCGCCGATCAAGTATCCATAGAACCAGCCTTGGTCGAACGAGTTGTTGCCCCGCAGATCGCCTCCGGAACTCGGCACGCACCAGTAAACGATCCCTTCGCGCTCGATACGATGCGTTTGATGAACATGCCCGCTGAACACGGAGTGTACGCGATACTTCTTCATCAACTGGTGTAGTGGCATCTGCAGCGAACGGAGCTTCAGAGGGATCAACCAGAAGGGCTTGTGGAAGAAAACGAAGCGAAGTTCGTTTTTCTGATTTGCCGCGAGATCTTTTTCGAGAAAGGCGACTTGCTCGGGGCTCAGACTCTCGGTCTGACTGTTGTCGACCACGGTGACATGCACGCCCCGATGGTCGAAAGAGTACGTCGCCGGGCGACCGGTGAACTTCTCATAGGCTTCGCGGGATCTGGCCGACCAGATATCGTGATTGCCGGCAACGAAGTAGCGCGGATACTTGCCCAGGCTCTTGAAGAGAGGCTCGAAGGCCTGCCATTCCGCATCGACCTTGCTGTCGTCCTGCCCCTCGATCGCGTCGCCGATATTGATCGCGAAGGCGGGCTTCAGTTTGTCGACTTCGCGCCAGACGGTTTCGAAGACGCGCGGCTTGGCACGTCCGGTGTTGTCGCCGACGATGGCGAAGCGGAAGTCCGCTGCGGTGAAGAGAAGCAACGCTGTTGCCGCGGTCATCAACCTTCTATTGTCACCGATTCCTACTTGTGGGTCTCGAGCAGCGATCGGACGAGAGTGCGCACTTCGTCGCGCTGCGCTTGGCTATAGCGGGATCCGGGTGGCTTGGTTGCGAAGCTGGTTTTCAACTGAAATCTGGCGGCGAGGCTTTCCACCGCGATATCCGAGATGGTGCGCCTGCCACTTGAGACAACGCCGGGCGCGTCCCTGTGGTCTTCCAGAAAGTGCAAGGTCAGAAGTTGACATTCTCGGTCTTCGATATCGGGTAGGGCTTTGAGCAGGAAGAGGGCTGTGTCGAGCGAGGGCTTGTCAAAGTCCGACCGCAGACTCGCGGCGTCCGCTGGATCGAGGCGAGCCGCCGCGACACGCGAGGCTAGGGC
>CAZCPL010000024.1:20693-35439 GCA_964500255.1 uncultured Solibacteraceae bacterium
TGCCAAGACGACAACATAGCCTTTCTTGCTGGCGATGCCATCGAGGCAAGCGGGACGTTGCGCGGCATAGCCGAGCAGCAGGATTGCCCCGGCTTCTCCGATCTGGCGTTCGACGGCGCTGCAGAGCGCTTTGCCCCCGTTGGCCGCCGCTTGTTTCCGGTCGCACTTCCAATAGAGAGCGGATGCGGCCCGAAAGCGGATGTCGTAGGATGGGTCGCCGAGTGCACCGGCCAGGGCCTTGCATTCCGCAGTGCCCGCGACGGAGGCCCAGCGCATGACCTCCGAGGCTTTCGACGGTTTCGGTGCGCCTTGCGCGAGCAGGAAAGAGGCAAGCAGTACAATCATGGGTTCGCCGTGTTCACGTCGGCCTTTGTCAGATTCAGACCGCGCTGGCCGGAGAAATCCCACATCAGGTCGATTTGCCGATGGCCCGGATGGTCAAGCCCCATGTGATGGCCCAACTCGTGCGCGAAAGACAGCATTTGTCCAGAGCCCGCGTCGTCTTCGAACATGCAGATGCCGGGTCCGCCAGAGTTAGCCGTGCCGATCGTGGTCAACGCGTCTGTATCGGTACCGTTGGTGTTCTGCAACACCCAAATGAAAAACACGTTGATGTTGACGGTCTGATCTCCCAGGGTGCCCAACAGAGTTCCAGTGGTACCGAGTTGCCCTTCGGGATGGGTGATTGTTGCTTGAAGGTTCTGCGCGACTGGCAGGTTTTGGGATCCGTGCCGGACGAACACTACATTTGCCTGCCGTTTCCAGATGTAGTTGATATCCGGCAGCCATTGACCGATGACTGCTGGCGGACGTCTCGTGCGATGGCGCGCGTTGTCGCTCACAAAGTGGAACATGACCAACTGCTCGCGCTTGTCTTTGACGCCAACTTCCAGAAACAAGGGAAGCAGGAGGCCGGTTCTGGTGACCATGATTAGGCCGACGCCTTTGGTGGTGCCAGTGATGCAGAAGTAGCGGTCTCCGGCTTGGGCACCGGTCGCGCGATCGTCCGCAGGCAACTGGTTCTCTCGAATCTCGACGATGGTACAGATGGCTGGCACCACGCTGATGACCGTTGCACCCGCACCATCCCGCAGCGCGACGTAGCGCTTACCGGAATTGGATGGAACCATCTGAAACTTGGGATTGGTATTGCTGTCCATCCCTTGAACACGAAAGACTCGTTTGAATTCCAAGAGCACGCCTCCATACTTCTAAGCGCAAACGGATCGCAGATTGGTCAACCGAATCAGTCGGCAAATTTGACCGTGGGCAAGTAACGCGGCTTCTGCCGCACTTTAGTGATTTGCTCGAAAGCATGTGCGATGCGGATCAGCCTGCTTTCGGTGAACGCTCCGCCAAAGAATGAGACACCCACCGGAAGCCCATGCACGAAGCCGCCCGGCACAGTAATGTGCGGATATCCGGCGACGGCGGCAATCGTGGAACTGCCGCCGGTGAAATGATCGGCGTTGATCCAATCCGTGGGCCAGGCGGGGCTGTCTGTAGAGGTGAAGATCGCGTCGAGTTTGTGTTTGGCCATCGTCGCGTCGATACCTTC
Source organism: uncultured Solibacteraceae bacterium (assembly GCA_964500255.1). Classification (GTDB taxonomy): domain Bacteria; phylum Acidobacteriota; class Terriglobia; order Bryobacterales; family Bryobacteraceae; genus F-183. Next base: position 22,252 of record CAZCPL010000024.1, read on the forward strand.
GTCGCGGCTCATACGGCGGCATTTGGCGAGTGCGTCGAGGTATTCACGGGAATCGAGACCGCCCTTTTCCTGGGCTTTGATCATCGTTTCCTGGCCAAAGTACTTCAACTCTCGATCGGGAACCCGTTCGTTCATGGCGATGATGTCCTGCAGCGATTTGAAGTCGCCGCCGCGCTTGGCGAAATACTCGGCGATACCTGCCTTGAATTCATAGAGCATCACTTGATACTCTTCGGCGTCGAACTTGCCCAGGGTCGCGATCTCGACGGGATCCACAACTTCCGCCCCGGCCCGTTGCAAGATCGCGATCGCCCGTTCCACCATGTTCCGGACATCGGGATTGTTGACCAACAACTGCCGGCAAACGCCGATCCGCATGCCTTGCATTCCATTCGGACCCGTGCAGGCTCTCGTGTAGTCTTCTTTTTGAGGATGTGCGGCCATAACGGTGAGCAGCAGGGCTGCGTCGCGAACCGTTCGCGTCATGGGGCCCGCCGTGTCCTGCGTCTTCGAGATGGGAATGATGCCGGAGCCACTCAGAAGTCCTACGGTGGGTTTTATGCCCACCAAACCGTTCATTGACGAGGGCGAAACGATGGAACCATCGGTCTCGGTTCCGACCGCGGCTGCGCAGAGACTGGCGGCCGCAGCCACGCCGGATCCGGAACTGGATCCCGATGGGTTGCGATCGAGTGCATAAGGATTGAGCGTCTGTCCGCCGCGTCCGCTCCAGCCGCTGGTGGAACGATTCGAACGGAAGTTCGCCCATTCGCTGAGGTTCGTCTTGCCGAGGATCACCGCACCAGACACACGCAGCCGTTGTACGATGCCAGCGTCCGCGGGTGGCCGCACGTACAGATGCATCACCTGCGAACCAGCGGTTGTCTGCATCCGATCCGCCGTGTCAATGTTGTCTTTGATGAGAATTGGGATGCCGTGCAGCGGCCCGCGTGAGCCTTTTGCGATGCGTTCGCGGTCGAGTTCGGCGGCGATGCTCATGGCATCGGGATTGAGTTCGATCACCGAATTCAGCTTCGGACCCGAGCGGTCGAACCGTTCGATTCGCTTGACGTAAGCTTTACAGAGATCCACTGACGAAATGCCGTCAAGCTGGGCGATGGACTTCTCTTCGACCTGGGCCAATAACTCCCCTTGGTTGCAGGCCGACGGGAGCATTGCGACCGGAAGATAGAGCAGTTCGCGACGTGTCATGAGCGCGACTTTAGCATAGTTAGGCCTCAGGTTCCGGTTTAGGCGCGTACATCCATCCGTCGCCCCATTCGGACTTTCGTGCGCGGCGGAAGGCGTCTTTGTCGCGTTTGCCCACGCCGATGTTCGCGACCTTGCCTTGGCTGTTGCAGACGGACAGTTTGATGAATCCGGCCTCGATTTTGGGATGCCGTACGATTCGCCCGGTAGCGCGGTGGTTCGCAGGCTGCTTGGCCAAAATCAGGTACGAGAACTTTTCGTCTTCGTGCGATAGTTCGCCGCCTTTGAGTTGGCGATGCAACTGCGTCCGTTCAACCCGGGCCGAGAAGTGGCACCAGTCGCCGGCCGCGTGCATCGGGCAGGGAAGCGCGTGGGGGCAAGGAGCAACGATGGGTCCCAGGCCGCGGAGTTGGTTGACGCGCTTGAATGCCTTGGTGGTTCCCGGTTCCACGACGATCAGATAGCGGCCGGCCTGTTCGAAGGCCTTTTGAGCGAAATTCAAAGGATCTTCGACCTCGCCCAGTATATACGAGAGCAGAATAATATCCGGGGTGGAAGACGGCGCAGGATCCCACTTGGCGAACGGTGTGAGCTTTCTTCCGAGCACGGCCATGGAGATGTCTTTCTCTTCGCAAACGACATCGCAAGGCCCAAAGGCGTCCTGCGCGGCCCAGGCTCCGGCGCCGGTTCCCGCGCCGATGTCCCGTAGGGATTCGATGAGTTCGCCTTCGAGTTCTGAAAACACCCGCCTCAGTGCGGCATAGGTGGCAGGCATACGGGTCGCGGCGTAAGCCAGCGCATCCATGTTGGTGAGGCGTCTCGCGGAAGGCTTTTCGATCTTGCGATAGCTCTCGCTGAGCGCCTGCGCCGCGGCTGTTAGCTCACGGCGAGGGACGCTTTCACAGGCTTCGAGAATGGCGAGACGCAGGTCGGCGGGTAGTTGCACTTTATTGGTAGAAGTTCTTGTTCCAGGCGTGGCGGCGCAGCACGGCCATCGTCTCGGCGTCGAGCGCGCCCTGATCGGAAGTGCCGCAACTCGACATCACCGACGAATTGCGGCGCATACCGGGAATCGTGCACGAGACCGCAGGATGCGACAACACAAAACGCAGCGACGTTTCCGCCAGTGTGTTCTTGCCCGCGGTGGGCAGTGCCGCGAGATCCGCCTGCAGGGCGGTGACATGCTCCACCACCTGTTTCTTGCGGTCTTTGCGGAAGTAGAAGCTGCGGAAATCGCTATGTTCGAAGACGGTCTCTTCTGTAATCGATCCGGTCAACGCGCCTTCATCCAACGGCACGCGGGCCAGCACGCCGATGTTATGTTCCTGGCAGAGCGGAAACAGATTCGTTTCCGGACCCTGATCGAACACGTTGTAGATCACCTGCACGGTCTCGATCAGGCCTGTCTTGACGATGCCGAGCGCCGAATCGGGCTGGTGATCATTGATCGAGATGCCCATGTGTCGAACCTTGCCCGACTCCTTGAGGTCTTCGATCGCGCGTTTCCACTCATCGCTTTCGAGCCATTCAGGGTTCCAGACATGGAACTGTTGCAGGTCGATCGTCTCGACGCCGAGGTTGCGCAGACTCTCTTCTGTGCAGGCGACGGAGTAATCGTAAGGATAAACATCCTCAATGCCGATGCCGGGTTTTGCGGGCCAAATGCGGTTCTTTGGCGGAATCTTGGTGGCGATGCTCACTCGGTGCGGAGCCTTCTTAACCACTCCCCCGACGAGCTTTTCTGAATGTCCGTCGCCATAGGCGAGCGCCGTGTCAATGAAATTCAGACCGAGTTCGAAGCTGCGCTCCAGAGATTGAAGCGATTCCTCATCGCTGCCTCCCAGCCACTGCTTTTGGCCGATGCCCCAGGCACCGTAGCTGATCTCGCTGACCTCAATCCCAGTTCGTCCAAGTGTTCGGAAACGCATTCCCCTATGGTGGCATCATTAAGTCATGCGGCGCTTGTTGCTTTTGACGTTGATCTCACTGGCTATTTGCCTGGCGGCTGCGAACATCCGTTTGTATATGAAAGACGGTGAGTTCCACCTTGTGCGCGAGTATGAGCTTCAAAAGGACCGCGTGAAGTATTACTCGGTGGAACGCGGCGATTGGGAAGAGATCCCGCTGGAACTCGTCGACCTCAAGCGCACCAGGGCCGAAGTTGCGCGCAATGAAGAAGAAACGAAGAAGCAAGATACGGCCGATAAAGAGGAACGCGCCGCCGAACGCCAGCAGGAACGCGAGATCGCAAGTATCCCGGCGGAACCCGGCGTTTACTGGATCAACGACAAGAAACTGGAGCCGGTCAAGGTTGGCGAAGTGAAGTATACGGTGGACAAGAAGCGTTCGATTCTCAAGATGATGTCTCCGATTCCACTGTTGTCGGGCAAAGCGGTGCTTGAGATCGATGGCGAGGCCTCGGAGTTCGTGATCCGGGAAGAACGGCCCGAGTTCTACTTCCGCCTGGCGAAAGAAGAGCGCCTGGCCATCATCAAGCTGCTGCCTGGAATGGGCAAGAACAAAACCAAGACACGCATTGTGGAGAAGATCCAGATTCTGCCCGTTGTGAATGAGATCGCTGAGGAATTGGTAGAAGTGGAAAGCTTTCGACGGCAGGTCGGCGCGGAACTGCTCTACAAAATCTGGCCGATCAAGCCAATGGAACCGGGCGAGTACGCGCTCATCGAATACTCACCCGCGATCGAAGGGAAGTACAGCTTGCAGGTCTGGGACTTTTCCGTCCGCAAATAGCGGGCAAGGGCACAGCGGTCCGTATTGAAGCTCTGAGCCAATCAACTCGTGCTTGCGTCGCGCTTTTGCGAAACTGGGTGAGACCGCGCCATTTTCGCTTGGTTGGTGACCGGCGAGCGATCCCGCGAAATCGGAAAGATCATGGACAGGGATGCGAAGGGGCCCTCCCGGCTATCGGCCGATGATCCGCAACGTGATCGACCCCGCGGAGCAGGTGAATTGGGAAACAGCAAGCAACCGCCCGGAGATACATCGGGTGCAACCGCTTTCGCGTTAGCAGATCGAATACGCCAAGGGCCACGACCAGTGTGTAGGCCGGAAGCAATTGGTGCCGGATGAAAGCCCATCCCCCTTCCGCGAACGTCTTCATGCCCCAATAGTTCCTCAACTCCATCCACTCCGCGATTTTCGGGCTTAGGTTTCGGACGCTGGGTTCGACGTCAAGTCCGTCGAGAGGGTCGAAATCCCGCGCAAAGTAAAGTCTTAGCGGTCTGTTATGCTTCGCAGCCCGTACGAAGTTTCGAGGCTTCACCTTTGAAGCCATTTCTCTCACTGACATTGCCCCTATTGGGCGTAACTGGCATGAATCCCTCTCGCTGTGAGTTCGTCCAGCAGCAGCACCACCGCAGCGGAATGGTCACAATCATCCGCCACAACAACGGCCCACGCGAGATCTTCGCGAAAGCCTTTGTTGCGGATCTCCCAGCCTGGTATCGGTGACTTTGCGCCGCCGAGTTCGATGATCGTCCATTGACGCGCCAACGCCCGTGCCTGCGCGGCATCCGGTTTCTGACCCTCGACAATAAAATGATTGTCGCCAATGACCAGGATTCCCAGCATCACAGTGTGCTCCACAAGTGCATCGCCACGTAGGCGCGCCACGGACGCCAAACTTCTGCCTTTTGGCTTCCGATTCCCGTTGTCCGACGCCGCCCGCTGCTTAGTGCAAGCCGAGATCGGATGCCGGTCGTCTGAAGCCCGTGAGTGAGGTCAAGGGACTCACCCGTAAAGGCCGTTGCCAAGACTCGCAGGGTCGCGATGCGCTTGCCGGTGAGACCAACGTTCTGGAACGATGTTTCGGCGAGGTGGGTGGTGAGGACGCCGGTGAAGGATTGGCCGTCGTACCGGGCGTAGCGGCTCCGCATGACGAGGTAGCAGTGTTCGGGATCCACGCCTTCAGTATCCAACGGCTGTGGGCTGAGCACTAGCCACTTTCGGACATGGTTGTGATTGAGTTTGGCTACTTCGAGTCGGCGACGAGCTTTTCGAACTTCTGGCGCTGCACTTCGTCGAGGATTTTCAGGATGTCGTTCTTGCCGGTGGAACGAACTTCTTCGAGCTGTTCCTGCAGGTTCTGATAGTACATCTTGTAATCGTCGAGAACTTTGGCCATTTTGACGGCCTGCTCATCCGTGAGGTTGAGGTCTTTCTTGCAGCGGTTGAGAAAGCCTTCTTTGTTGTTCCACGAAGGGGCCGCAGCGACGGGGGGCTGTGGGCGCAATTTGCTTCGAACCATTCGAAACGCGATGGCACCACTTAGCGTTCCGCTGACAAATACCAGCAAAAGGACAGCGAGGACCTTCGGGTTACTCCAGGAAATCCGGTCGCCAGTCATCATTACTGTTCCTGGTAGCTCACCAGATCGACAAGAACCACATTGCGGCCCTGTTCCGCATCCATCCTGGCGACCGGTTCCGCACGCAGGGCATCCATACGACGGCCAAGCGCCGGGGCAGGCAGATCTTCCCTGTAGGACGCGACGGGCTCGAGCCCCGAGTCGAACATCTCTTCTTCGTCCTGCGGAGCGGCATTGAACAGTGTGATGCCCAACAGCACGATCATCGCCATCGAGGCAAACGCCAGACGCTTGCTGAAGACGGGTTCCAGAAAGATGGACCAGATCGACGATTTCTGCTGTGTTTCGATACGATCCATCACCTTGGCGTAGAAGCCAGGGCGCGGCGCGACATCTTCGGGGCAACGCAGTTCGCGCAGCAGTTCCGTAAGTTGTTCGTCGTTCAATTCGTAACCATCCGGCTCGTGCATAAATCTTCCCTCAATTTCCTGCCTTGCACTCGATCCGTCCAGCGTTTTTTGGGTTGATTCATTTGCTGGATCTGGATCACCGAAACCGACTGTTCCATCATCACATGAATCGGCTTAAGCACTCTTGCCCATCAGTCTCTGGGCGGCCTTGAGCAACTTCTGGCGTGCGCGGAACAACTTCACCTTTATCGTATTTTCGTTCATTCCGGTCATCTGGGACAACTCTTCGACCGAATGACCCTGCACTTCTTTGAGCAGCATCAACTGGCGGTCTTGCGCCGAAATCTTTTCGAGCAGCTTGAGCACTAAGTCGCGTTTGGCCAGCGCATCATCCGCCTGCGGTTTGCTGTCTACCGCAATGCCACCTTCCATCTTGTTCGCGTCTTCTTCGGTGAAGTCGCTCTCGTAGACGAGCTTGCGGACGCGCTTCTTGCGCAGGTAGTCGTAACACTCGTTGACCGTGATCTTGTAAATCCAGGTCAGCAGCGAACTTCGCGAGTCGAAGTTCTTGATTGAAAAGTAGACCTTCGCGAACACCTGCTGGGCGATATCTTCCGCATCGTTATGGTTGCGCAAGATACCGTAGATGATGGAGTAGACTTTGTTCTGGTAGCGGTCAACGATCTCGCGGAACGCAAGTTCGTCTTTGGCCTGTACGCGGCTAACCAAGGCCGCTTCATCGGTATTGCGGTGATCCACTCGAGCTCTGGTTTGAGTCTTCTGCCCTTTACCACTGGCAACCGGCTCACTCATGACCGGGAACGGGAAGCTGGCTGCGGAGTTCATACAACCCGACAGACGCGAACACCATGTCTACGGTTTCAAGTCCTTTTCATATACTACTCGGAAACGAATCGCAACGGTTGGTGCTACAATTTTATAAGAGGTCAATTTTTACTCATGTTCGCAACTGAAACGAAGACTGCCGTCACTCTGACCGACACGGCGATCATTAAGGTACGTGAGATTCTGGAGATGCAGGATCCCAAGCCTACCGGACTGCGTATTTCCGTAGTCGGCGGCGGCTGCTCGGGGTTCAGCTATTCCATGGCTTTCGAGACCGCACCCGGCCTACTGGACAAGGTGTACACGTTTGAAGACTTGAAGGTCTACGTCGATCAGGCGAGCCTGCTCTATCTCGACGGCGCCCGCGTGGATTACGTGGAATCGCTCGAAGGTTCGGGCTTTAAGTTCGAGAATCCGCAAGTGAAATCCACCTGCGGCTGCGGTTCGTCCTTCAGCGCCTAGATTTCAACTCGATCTTTGGAGCGGCGGTGTTCCCGGATAGGGAACGCCGCCGTTTCGCTTTTCAGGTCAAGTAAAGGTCGGATCCTGCCAAGCCGATAGACCTAGAGAGTCATGCTCTCGCCCGCGATCCCTGCACATCCCGGTTTGGCAACTTCCGACGCGACCACTCGCCAGCGGATGCTGCATCGTGTCCTGCATTGGATGTCGATTGTTGCCGCCGTGGGATTGGTGGCGGCGTTCGCCGTGGCAATGCTGGCGCGCAACGCGCTGACTCCGGTGGAAGGCATTGTGGCGATCCATTCCCATATGCTTGCCGGGGGCAAGGGCCTCTACTACGACTTTTCTCACTATCCCTACACGGTTTCGCCGTACGGCCCTATCTACTATGGCCTGAACGCCTTGCTCGAACTAGCCGGGATGCCGTTGTACTCCGGTGGCCGACTGATCTCGTTCGCCGCTCTGATTGCTACGCTTTGGAGCGGCTGGCGAATGCTCCGAGTGCTGGTCTCAGGCAATCCCTTTGCCGCCTTGGCAGGTGTGGTGCTGGCTGGCGTCTGCGCCAATACGATCTACTGGGGAACCACCGGACAGGTGGATATGTTGGCCGTTGCGTTCTCGTTTGCGGCGTTCGAGCGCTTCCTGAGTTGGCGGGAATCCGGCAAGGGATCCGGCTTTTGGCTCTCTGCGGGGTTGGTAGTCTTGGCTGTCTTCACCAAACAGACCGCTCTTGCTGTCGGCGCGGCGATCGCTTTGACACTGCTATACGAAGATCGTCGAACCGCTTTCCGCTGGATCGCCGCTACCGCCTTTGGTGGTATAGCTACCGTTGGTATCCTGCACTGGGCAACAGGTGGGCAATATCTCCAGAATGCCGTCTTTGCGAATCTGAACCCGTTTAGCGCAGAAAAGCTCGTGCAGCAGGCGCAATACTTCGGGCTGACCGCCGGTGGATTGCTACTCGTCGTACTCTGCGGCTGGCGCACGATTACGAAACGCACCTATCCGCTCTTTCTGTACATTGCTCTCGCTGCGGTCGTCTGGCTGTTGACGGCTCCCAAAATCGGCAGTGATCTGAACTATCAGGTCGAAATGACTACGGGCTTGGCCTTTGCCGCCGCTTTGGTGCTACATCAATCCGGCTTTTTCGAAGCGCTAATCGAGAATCGAAGGTCGTGGCTGACGATGTTGCAGATGCCGCTGCTACTTTTTGTAGGGTTGAACCTGACATTGACCGTCCGAACGGTGGTAGAGCGCAGCCTACTCGATTCTTTGAATACCAAAGCGACTGCGGAACTGCGGCCGTATCTGGGTCCCCAACGCTCGAGAGTGCTGGGCGGCAGCTATGACACACTCATGCAGCTTCGCGGTGCGATCGAGGTCGAGACGCTGATCTACACGCTGCTTGTCGATGCTGGCCGCATCGATCCAAGACCTGTCTTGAACGACATTGAGGCTGGACGTTTCGACACCATCCTCCTGCCCATTGACCTCGCGGCAGCGGAGCCGCCGGAATGGCTAAACGACGAGGTCAATCCGTTACCTAAATCCCATTTGAATGCCATTCGAAAGCACTACCACCTAGTGAAACACCTGGATGGTGCGTTTCTGAACGGGGACTACATCTATGAGCCAAATCCAAGCAGGCCCTGAAGTTTACACCAGCGTTTACCACCAGACCCGGTTCGCCTTCGACCCGGAGCGGGCCAAAGTTTGGCGGGCACTGTGCCGCTACCTGCAGACGTGGGTGGATAAGGACGCCGGTTCGCTCGATCTTGGCGCTGGATACGGTGACTTCTCGCGGTTCATTCAATCGGGGCAGAAGTGGGCGCTCGATCTCAACCCGGAACTGGTCGCGCACTGGGGCGACGGCGTCCGCCCGCTGATCCAGCCGGCGCTCGATCCGCTGCCCATCCCGAGCAACTCGCTCGGTACGGTTTTCGCCTCGAACTTCTTCGAGCACTTCACTATCGACGAAGGGCAGCAGATTCTCGCGGAGGCCCGTCGCGTTCTGAAACCGGGCGGCCAGTTGATCGCCGTCCAGCCCAATTTCCGGCTGGAACCTCGGCGTTACTTCGACGACTATACCCACAGAGCGGCCTACACCGATATCGGATTCTCCGGCTTGCTGGCGGCTTCCGGGTTCAATGTTGTCCACAGTGAACCCCGATTTACGCCGTTCACCATGAAGTCCCGCTGGCCGAAAGCCGAATGGATGGTAAGGCTTTACCTCGCGCTTCCCTACCGCCCACTGGCAGGGCAGTTCCTTGTGGTGGCCACCAAGTAACCATGTACCGCGGCAAGAGAATTTCCGTAATCTTCCCAACTTACAACGAGAAGGACTCAATTCGGGCGGCAATCCGTGACTACTTTTCTACTGGACTGGTTGACGAAGTCCTCGTCGTGAACAACAACGCCGCTCCAGGAACATCCGAAGAGGTGGCCGGCACCGGCGCTCGAGAAATCTTTGAGACCCGTCAGGGCTATGGCGCTGCCTTGATGTGCGGTATCGACAACTGCGATGCGGACCTGATCATTCTTGCCGAACCGGACGGCACCTTCAGCGGCCAGGACGTCACCAAGCTGTTAGCCTACTCCGAAGATGTCCCTGTCGTCTTGGGAACTCGAACCAGTCGTCAGTTCATCTGGAACGGTGCGAATATGGGACTATTCCTGCGCTGGGGTAATTGGGCTGTGGCCAAGATGACAGAGGTGCTTTTCAACACGACGATCCTAACGGATATGGGATGTACCCAGCGGCTTATTCGCCGCGAGGCGATTGCCCTGATCCGGCCGCACCTGACGATCCCCGGCTCGCACTTCGGACCGCAGATCTTGATGGAAGTCCTGCAGCATGGGATCCCCTTCGTCGAAATCCCTATGAACTATCGTCCCCGGATAGGCGAATCTTCGGTGACCGGCAGCTTCTGGAAAGCCTGGAAGCTCGGTTGGCGGATGATCTTCCTCGTTTGGGAATATCGTCTTGGACTCGTGAAGCGTGATCGAACCAGGTGGACCGAAGAGGCTGTGCCGGTCCAGAGCGATACTGAGTTCAATCCTGCTGCCGATGTACAAGCGCTGGCGACGGCATTGGATCGACATGGCAGTTCCTCGCCAGCGGTCAAGGACGTCGCCGTCAAATGACAGGAGCATTGACCGGCGCTCCTGTTTCTTCTCGTAATCGTTTCAATTCTGACTCTAACTTCTTGCGAATACTGGCGTATTTTGGATCGTTGGCGACACTCTTCATCTCCTTCGGATCCCGCTGTCGGTCGTACATTTCCCACTCCTTGGTTTCCCAGAAGTATGCCAGTTTGTAGCGTTCGGTGACCACGCCCTCATGGGGCGCGACCTCATGAACACCGGGCTCGGTATAGCGATAGTAAAAGCTTTTTCTCCAACGGCTTGGCTTACTGTTTTTAAAGATAGGAAACAGGCTTATCCCTTGCATCGTCGCCGGCGCGGGAACTCCCGCAGCTTCTAGAAACGTTTGCGCGAAGTCCAGGTTGGAAACCATTGCATCTGAAGAGCTTGCCGGTTTGATATGGTTGGGCCAGCGGGCGACGCAGGGCGTTCGCAGAGATTCCTCGTAGATCCAGCGCTTGTCGAACCAGCCGTGCTCGCCAAGGTAAAATCCTTGATCAGACGCGTAGACAAGCAGGGTGTTCTGCGTCAGTCCATTTTTGTCTAGATACTCCAGTACACGACCGACGTTTTCATCAACAGCTGCAATACATCGGAGGTAATCCTTCATGTATTGCTGATACTTCCATTTCACCAGATCCTTACCCTTCGGTTGAAGTCTGCGGAACTCCTCCAGCCGACCTCGATAGGCTTTGGCCCACACCTCTTTCTGTTTCGGATTCATCCGTTTATACTCAGGCAGATAGTCCCAGTTATCTCCTTCCGGTACTTTCAGATCCGAATCTAATGTCATGTGACGGTTGATCTCCATTTCCTGTTTCGAGGCTGGAGTGGCGCGTCCTTGGTAGTCGTCGAAGAGCGTCTCGGGTTCCGGGAACACGGTGTTCTCATAGAGATCGAAATGCCGGGCCGCTGGCATCCAATTGCGGTGGGGCGCCTTGTGCTGCAGCATCAGGCAGAAGGGTTTGCTCTTGTCCCGGGTATCGATCCATTCGAGGCCACGGTCAGTGATCAGGTCGGTGGCGTATCCCTCTTTCCGGATGTTTCCTTTTTCCGTGATGAAGTCGGGGTTGTAATAGGAACCTTGACCCGGCAATACCTCCCAGACATCGAACCCTGTGGGATTCGACTGGAGATGCCACTTGCCAAACAGCGCGGTCTGATAGCCCGCCTGCTGGAGCAACTTCGGGAAAGTGGTCTGCGAGCCGTCGAACTTCGACCGATTGTCCGGAACGCCGTTCTTATGACTGTAGAGCCCCGTAAGGATCGTCGCCCGAGCGGGAGCGCAAATGGAGTTCGGAACAATACAACGTCGAAAGATCATGCCCTCATGGGCGATCCGATCAATGTTTGGCGTCTGGTTGAGCTTGAGGGGGTTTTTGTAGGCGGAGATCGCCTGGAACGCATGGTCGTCTGTGAACAGGAAGACGATGTTGGTCCGGGTTTGGGACCCCTGTGCTAAGGCCACGGAACCGACGGTCTGGAGTAGTTGTCTGCGGGTAAGCATCGCGAGTTCCAGCATACAACGAGGCAGTACTCGTGTATTGGCCCGTACTGGACAGTAGTGCCCTGTCAGGCTACGGATGAGATTCCTACGCTGGTGTCACGCCATGCTAGCCCTGACTTTGATTCTCCAACTTGTCGCCGCCGCAGAACCCCGTCAGCAGATCGCGCCGCCGCTTCCGGAACTGCAATCGCCAGCCTGGAAGTATCGGTTTGAGCCGAATCTCGGCCGCTACACCGACCAGGTGCAGTATGTGGCGTTCATTGAGGGTGGCGTGGCATTGTTTACGCAGGAAACGGTGGTGGACTCGAACGGCTTGTCGGTTGCCTTGCGTGGCGCTCGCGACACAAGATATAGCGCCTTGGACTTCCGTTATACGGCGCGGAACTCAGCCGAGATCGACGGGCCACTGTTCATTCCCCACTACGCCCGGCTGGTGCGGCGCAACGTGTATCCCGGAATCGACTTGGTTTATCAGGTGGACGCGACCGGAGAACTTGAAGTTCATTTCTTTCTGCAGCAAGAAGCGAAGCTCAGCGACATCGCTCTTGTTTATCAAGGCGCTGAGAAGCTGGAATTGACCAAGACTGGTGAATTGAAGGTGAAGACCATCACCGGCACGGTCGTGCAACAGTGTCCGAAGATCCACCGGATGACGGGCGAACGGTTCATCAGTTTGCCCGTTGCACTCCATTTAGACGGTGATGGTGCGGTTCGCGTTGCGGGGCGTGCCAGCGATCTCGGCGACGACTAGTTGAACCCGTTTAGGCATAGAACGCGCGTAGGGGGACAAGGAGAAGTGTCCCAACGCTATGAGTACTCGTCCCTCTCAAGTCGATAACCTGCTCCATCATCCAGAAGCCCGTGCGCTTTCGCTTGATTTGTTTCAACTCTGTTTGGATCTGGCCGGATTCGTAGATCCGACTCCGGCATCCGATGCTGTCGGTGCGATCGTTGCGTTGGCGCGAGGCCAATGGTTCGATGCCGCGATCAGCGGTGTCAGCATGATTCCCTATGTCGGCGATCTCGCAAAGGCCGGCAAGTTTCCGAAATACCTGAAGATTGTCGAACGGGCGATCAACCTCGCGCGGGAATCCCGGGTGGTAGGCGACGCGCTGGCACCTGTGATGGCGCGGCTGGACAGCTTGCTGTCCGCCTTTCCTGGCAACAACGCCGACATCGCTCGTTTGCGAGCAAAGGTGAACCAATTTTTGGCCGAGAACCGGGTGGCACGGGCGGCGGCGCGCGTGCTTCCGGATATCTCTTCTCACTTCCGCTACAGGATCTTC
>CAZCPL010000024.1:35539-37914 GCA_964500255.1 uncultured Solibacteraceae bacterium
GGCGGCGGCGCGCGTGCTTCCGGATATCTCTTCTCACTTCCGCTACAGGATCTTCGCCCACAACGGGAACACCGTATCGGCAACCGCTTCGGTGCTTCGGGCAACGCGGACTTATCACGATCTGGAGAATGCCTGGGATGCGAGTCTGCACTCCGGGGTGGGGATTCAAGTGCGGGTGCAGGATGTCTTTCGCCCCGGAGAGACGCGTCCATTCATGAGACGCACGCAGTGGGTGGAAGTGGATACGGCTGGCCGGGTTTCGAGCCATGAACTGATCTTTGCGAATCCGCATTCGGCCCGCAGTCGGGAGATGCAAGGGATTCCGTGTGAGGTCTTTCCTGCGGGCCACGTCGCGCAGATTATCGATCTCAATGCGTTTCGCGCAAGTCGCGGACGCTAGCGCGCGCTTGGTTTTCCAGGCTTTAGTTTCGTTAAATTGTTATTCTGACGAACGTGCGTATCGCCTGGGCAACGGACCTTCATCTCGACTTCGCCGGCAAAAAAGCTGTGGATCGCTTTATCGCTTCCGTTGTTGAAGCAAAGCCCCACTGCCTGATCGTGACAGGAGACATTGGGGAAGCGCACAGTTGGCGCCTGCTGCTGGACGAGGTGAGCGAGCGAGTGGGCAAGCCTGTTTACTTCGTCCTTGGCAATCACGACTACTATCGCTCGACCATCGTAGAGGTTCGGGAAGAGGCGTCGCGCGTGAGTGGATGGCTGGTGAAGAGCGGCGCGTTGCTGCTTTCCGATGAGGTTGCGCTGGTCGGACACGACGGTTGGGGCGACGGGCGTCTGGGCGACTATGCCAATTCCAACGTGATGCTGAACGACTACCTGCTGATCGGCGAGTTGGTCCACGCCAATCGTTTCGTCCGACTGCGTGTGTTGGAAAAATTGGGGGAAGAGGCGGCGGATCACTTTCGCCAATGGATCCCGACGGCAGCGCAGCGGTGCAAGCGGATTTTTGTGGCGACGCATGTGCCTCCTTTCAAGGATGCTTGTTGGCATCAGGGTGGGCTTTCGGACAGCAACTGGCTGCCCCATTTTAGTTGCGCGGCGGCAGGGGACGCGCTGCTCGCGCTGGCGGATGAGTTCGCGGATGTGGAGTTCACGGTGTTGTGTGGACATATGCACGGCGAAGGCCATGTGCGGATGCGCCCGAACCTTGAGGTGTTTACAGGCGGCGCGGAGTATGGGGTTCCGAAGCTGCAACGGGTGTTTGAAGTTTAGTCGATACCTTCGAACACGAGTCTCAATCCAGCGAGGATCTTCGTGAGAGATGTAGACGGGGTGCGGCCAAGGCGAGTTTCAAGGTCGGCTTTGTCGACCGTCACCACTTGGGAGACAGTGACAACGCTTGGCTTAGGGAGATTGGCGTCACCTTTCTTCAGCGCTGGTTGCAATCCGGGTGTTATTGAAGAGATCGCTTTGCACGACTACGCAAGGCCGCCGGTCTGCTGGTGCCGAGCCGCTTGGCAGCCCGAAATCCATCCAATAGACATCTCCCTGACGAATACCTCTTACCATGGGTCCTGGCTGGGGAGCTTGGACTTGAAACGTTCACCAATTTCCGTTCTGCCGGTTCGGGATCGTTTGCGTGGGCGAGGTTGATCTGTTTGGTGATTTCAGCTTCCCGCCGCTTTTGCAGGAACTCGCGCAAAGCCTCGGCGATCAGTCCACTGCGACTTATGCCCATTTCCTGAGCAGCCTTGTCGGCCTGCAGCATTAGGGATTCCGCCAAGGAAATTGCCATTTTCATACCCTCGGTTATACCAGAATTCATACTGCATGGCGTTGCATCGCAAAGGATGGTCGAAGTTGGCCGCTGGTCGATCCATCTTGTAGATCCGCCATTTCCAGCTCTCGGATTTCCTCGTCGCGTGCCAGTGCCAGCTACAGGAAACCGCCAACTTCTCGTGTTCTTCGCTGGCCGTGAAGCGGGTACCTTTTTCACCGTTCGATATCGTACTGGCTAGTTCGCCCGCCCCGCCGCCTCCGCCGAACTCGCCGGAGTTGGACCTCCCGGCTTCAGGTATTTCTCATACCAATCCAGGTTCCGCTGCAGACGATCCTTCTGAAAGCTCGGGCGCGCGATGCCGTGAAACTCGCCCGGATACACAATCAACTGCGTCGGAACTCCAATCGATTTCAGCGCCTGGTACATCTGTTCGCTGCCGGTGATCGGAACGTTGAAGTCCTTCTCCCCGCCCATATACAGCGTCGGCGTCTTGATGCGATCGGCGTGAAAGAACGGATACGAAATCTTCATCCACTGTTGCGGATTCTTCCAGGGCTGCCCGATTTCGTTGTCGTATTGATAGGTGTATTGATCGTGACCGTACATCGACAATTGCAGCGCGCTGCCCGCTCCCGGT
>CAZCPL010000025.1:0-2716 GCA_964500255.1 uncultured Solibacteraceae bacterium
CGCCTTCATCAGGCCGATGTTGCCTTCCTGAATGAGATCGAGGAACGCAAGGCCGCGGTTCGTGTAGCGCTTGGCGATCGAGACCACAAGGCGCAAATTCGCTTCGATGAGCTGCTTCTTTGCAGCGTCGGCTTCCGCTTCGCCACGCTCGATGATCTGAACGGACCGGCGAAGGTCTGTGGAGGTGGTTCCGCAATCCGTTTCCAGGTCTTGAATCTGCACCTGGATCGTTTTGAGATCTTTGCGGAGTTCTCTGACCTGCGGGCCGTTGGCCGCTTGGGCGCTAACCGCGGAAGCATCTTCGATGGCGCGCTGAATTCGGGCGACATCCTTTTCGAGCGGTTTCAGCTCTTCCACCTTGGCGCGGAGCTGCTCGATAAAGGTGCGACGCATGTGGGCGTCAAACTGAATGGCTCGGACGATCTTCGCGATTCTGATGAGGGTCCGCGACAGACTCCAGCGAAGCCTGCGGTGTTCCTTGGGCTTTAGGCTGCGCGAAACCGCCATTAATTTTTGGCGGAAGCCCTGAGCCTTCTTGTAATGCTTTTCGATTTCCTCGATGGTAGCGAGGAGTTGCTGCGCGGGAACCGAATAATCGTCATCGTCGTCGTCGATATCCGCGAAGCCGTCCACCGCTGAAACGTCCGTTTCCTGGTCTTTCAGGGCGAGAATTTCGGCAACTTTTTCTGGCTTGGCGAGGACGATGTCGCGCAGTGCCAGCACTTCGCGAATCACAAGCGGAGAGCGGGCCAGAGCCTTGCCGACGCTGCGTGCCCCGCGTTCGATGCGGCGCGCCAGTTCGATTTCGCCATCGCGGGTGAGAAGCGGGACGGTCCCCATCTCGCGCAGGTACATACGGACAGGATCGTTGGTCTTGTCGACAGCGTCTTCGACCACTTCGCCGTCTTCATCCGTCTTCTTTTCGAAGTCCAGGCGCGGACTGTCTTCGAGTACCTCAATGCCGGTCGCATCGAGATCGCCGAGCAGTTCATCACGCCAATTGGCACCGTTGCCAAAGTCGTTGAGATCCGCTACATCGTCCTCAAGCAGATAGCTCTTGTTTTTGCCATCCATCACTGACCATCCATCACAATGTTGCCCGTCAGGAAGTGTCGCCCCCTGCAAAAAGTTTCGATGTTCGCATCTCTCCACCCAGAGAGATCGTTCGATTTGCCGGTGCGCCCCGTTACGCCCAGTACTTCGAGCCCGATAACAACTTCAGTGTACAACACGGTGACGTTTTGAAAATCAGAGTTCATATTCATTCCGTTGCTGGTCTGCGTTCCAACTCCTGCAGCTCTTGCATTAACTGAAGAGCCCGGCTGAAATCGCCAGAGCGTTCAGCGGCTCGAATCTGCGTCTTCAAATCGTTCTTAGAGCCGGAAATCTTAGCACCTTCCATTTGCAGGATACACGCCAACGCCCGATCTAAGTGTGTCGCCCCTTTTTCGCCTTCCTCCAACTCATCGGCGGTTACTAATTCATGCAATAGGGCCTTGTTGGCATTGTCCAGGCGGCCCTCCAGGCCTGCGAAGTCAACGTGGGCTTCGGCTTCGATCATCCGGCGCAATACGTCGAACACCATTTTGGAGCGGAAGGACGCTAAGTGTTCGTCTTTGAGCCGAGGCAACACGACAGCGCGCGCGCCGTCGCTTTGCAACAATGCCTGCAGCAAGATCTTTTCGCGGGCGGGAAGTTTCGATTGCTGGACCGAGTGCGGGACCGCGCTCTTGCGGTCTTGTGCAGCCTTGCGAAAGCCGGTGCGGACGCGTTCTTCGGGGGTCAATCCCAGAAGGTCGGCAAGCTCGTCTGCGACGGCCAGTCGCTCGGCTGAATCCGGGATGTCCTGTAATGCGGGCAGAAGACTCTTGACTGCTTCGACGCGGCCTTCGGCGGAGCTGCCATGCTTACGGCGTGCCTGATCGGCGAGCCAGGGGAAGTAGCTGACAGCCTTGGAAACTCGTTCCTGGTAGAGTTCCGGGCCATGCTTTTTGACGAATTCGTCGGGATCGAGTCCATCCTGAAGGTCGACGATACGGACCTTCAGATGCTCGGCGAGCAGCATCGGGATGCGTTCGGTGGCGGCACGAACGCCCGCGGAATCTGGATCGAAATTGAGGACAATCGCATCGGTATGACGCTTGATGGCGCGCACCTGCGTATTCACGAGCGAGGTTCCGCAGACGGCGATCACCTCGTGGATGCCGGCCGAGTGGACTCCGATCACATCCATATAGCCTTCGACTAGAACAGCCCGCTGATTGCGGCGGATCGACTCTTTGGCACGATGCATGTTGTACAGCACATGGCTCTTGTTGTAGAGCAGAGAATCCTTGGAATTGAGGTACTTGGGCTGATCCTCGTCGTCCAGGGCGCGTCCGCCGAAGCCGATCACTTTGCCGGATTCATTGTGAATCGGAAACATGAGGCGTCCGCGGAAGGAGTCGTAGAAGCCGCCGGAATCGCGTTCGCGGACGAGTGCCGATTCGCGCAATTGCTCGGGCGCGAAGCCTTCCTGTTGGAGCTTCTTCAAAAGCACTTGTCCGGAGGGATCGGAGTAGCCGAGTTGAAAAGTATCGACGATTTCGGGCGTGAGTCCGCGGCGTCCGAGATATTGGCGTGCGGGCTGGCCGGCATTCGAACGCAAGAGGTTGCGGAACATCTCCGTGGCGATTTCGTGCATTTGGTAGCAAGCGGCGCGGAGCCTCGTGTCGGC
>CAZCPL010000025.1:2726-19121 GCA_964500255.1 uncultured Solibacteraceae bacterium
CGTGTCGGCATCGGCGGCGTCGCTGCGTTTGGGCAGTGGGATGCCGTGCTGTTCGGCGAGCATTTTGAGGGCTTCCCAGAAGGTGACGCGCTCGATCTCCTGGACGAATTTGAAGACATCGCCGGCAACGCCGCAGCCGAAGCATTTATAGATGTTCAGAGCGCTGTTGACGGAGAAGGATGGAGACTTTTCCTGGTGGAACGGGCAGAGCCCGGTCCATCGATTCGATGCGGCCTTCTTCAGGCGCACGTAGCGGCCGACGATGCTGACGATGTCGACCGATTCCTTGACCTGACGGGCGAAGTCCACGCCTTATTGTAGCGGGGGGAGGATTTAGTCGAAATCCAAGGGATGGCGGGGCTTGATGTCGGTGGGCGAATCCTTGGCTTGCTTCAGCAATTCGTCGAATTTGCGATCGAGAATGCTCATCTTGTTCTTTTCGGCTTCGACCGATTTTGAGAAGGCATCGTCGCGGCGTTGCTTCTCGCCTTTGAACCGGTCCATCGCGGCTTCCATGTCCGAAAGTTCTCGGGGCGCTTCCGCTTCCCGATAGGTGAGAACTGCGTGAACTTCGGGGTCGATTTGAAGTTCGGCTTTGCAGCAGGGGCAGGTCACCTGAAAGGATGCGCTCATGGGGACAATGATACTCGAAAATTCATATTCCTACGAGTCTCGACGATGAGGCAATCGGGAGACGCGAAACCTTGGGAGCGCAGTTACAACTTGGCTATCGGGTTCCGCAGCCGAAAACGAAAGCTGCGATCCGAAACCTGGCACCGTTTTCCCCGGTGGCGATTCGTCTGCTCTTGTTGCTGCGCAAAGAGAATGTCAGTTATCGCGAGGTAATGGACATCCTGAAGACCGATGCCGCCTTTTGTGTCGAACTGTTGCGAGTGGCGAATTCGGCAGCCATGGGATGCCGGTTCCCCACGGATTCGATTTTGCAGGCGCTGACGCTGCTTGGCATTCCGCGCTTCTCTTCGTTGACGATCACTTTGGCGATGACCAAGTTTCTCAGGCCCGTGGCGACGTTGCCGGTTTTGAGGAGTTGCTGGCGCCATAACCTGGCGACCGCTCTCGCCGCTTCGGAGATTGCCAGCCGAAGGAACGTCGATTCCGACACGGCTTATGTCTACGGGCTGCTTCACGACATTGGCAGACTTGGATTGCTAGTGGCGTTTCCCAAAAGTTATGTTGAGATCGCCGACATCGCGAACTTAGGAAATCAAAGCCTCAGTCAACTCGAACTGGCAGCGTTCGGATTCGATCATCGCGAGTTCGGCGCCTGGGTCGCCGTTCAATGGAATTTGCCGCCGGACGTGGTGGACGTCTCCCTATCTCATGGAGCGGACGGTAATCCGGTCACGCCGATCTCGAAGCTTGTCAGCCAAGCGTGCCGCATCGCCAATCGCATCGGCTTTTCGGTGAGTGAGCGGTTGGTTAAGGCGGAACTCTCAGACGGGGAACCTGGCGAAATGGGTCACCGGATCATTGAGCAGGTGAACCGGATCGAGCAAGAGTACGGTTTGTAAGAGCGCCCCCAACTTTCACGATCAACAAGAGAGGCGTCCCCGCGTGAGAACGCCATTCTTGCTGTAGATTCAATAGCCGACGCTAGACGGGGATGTGGTGGAAGAATCGGCGTCGCTGGATGGAGATCTTTCAATAGACTCGCTGACCGGATACGCCGAAGAGACCAAGGCGCTGTTTCCGGGGGAGCTTGGAGACGATCTGGGCCCTGAGGAGCTGCTGGGGGACGCGGAGTAGTTCTCGCTTAGTTACGTTGTTTGGAGAGGTTCAACCGAACGGCGGAAAGTTGGATGCCAGTATCGGGAGCAACGCTTTGGAAGTAGAGCAGACCATCTCTAGTGGAACCCTGTAGGAACCCGGAGACGCCGCTACCTTTCAGAGGTATCCTGGCAAGCACCTCCAATGTCCCAGGTGAGAGAACGGTCAAGAAGGAGTGCTTCTTGCCTGAGCTGCCGTCCCTCTCTATGGACTGGACAACGAACCCCGATCCCGCAGCAAAAGTCATCTCGACGATGCGATCGGTCCATGCGGGGGCTCCGCTGTTCTCGATTCGCAGTGGAGCGAACGTCCCAATCGGTCCCGTTGGCGCAGACGCCTGCTTGCCCGTTGAATCGAAAAGACGCAATTTCAAAAGGATTCGCAAGCGCATAGGCCAACTTGCCTGAGTCCCCGTTCCACGCGAAGGCTCCTCGTCTCATCGATACCGTGGCTTCCGCTGCACTCAGGTCTGTGGGTAACTGGCCGATGTCCAGAGACGTGAAGTTAGCTCCCGAACGATCTATGCGGTGCAGGATCTTCGGGAAATTCGCCTGCTGCTGGCCTCGCGTCTTGCCAAGGACAAAAAGCCCCGACGTGGTGTCCATAATCTTGTTGGGCATTAAAGCAAGACCCTTCACCGATACCTCCGCAACCTTATCCATGGAAGCCCCATAGGTGCTCAGCGACTCCTCGTTGATGGCCACCAATTCTCCTGAAGCTTGGCACGAAATGGCCACGGTGTTGACTAAGCCAGCCTTCCCGTCGTAACTGACTTTGCCCAATGGGTCTACCACGACCACTCGATCATCCCATCGACGAAGTACGCCGACCCATCACCGCAAACCGCCGTTCGATACACTGCGTCGGCCTGAGGCTGCACTGCACCCAGCCGGGTTTTCCACAGCGTTGTTAACTGCGCCGCCGCTGCATTGCCGCCCGCCGTCATTGCGGCCACCACCAGAAGCCTTACGAAGAACTGCATATGTTTTTCTCCTTCCATCAAGTGGCGCTAGTGAATATTTCACGCAGTCTCCAGAACTGCAGACTGTGATATTCACGAGGGATCCGTTGTCGCATTCACAGCGGATGCCAAATTGCCGACAGTATTCACAAGTCTGCCGCACCCGGCCTTCTCCGCCCTCTGCACTAAATTCCGACAGGGAAGGCGTCTCATTGAGCTTGGCACAGAGGGCGAGGTACGTTGGGTATTACCAAGGCGTCGCTGTCGACGGACTCGTTCATTTCCGCCGCATCGTTCCAGGAGACGACGCGAGTGTTGACCGCAGCCGCGATCAACGTAAAGATCGACGAATTGCGCGGACTTAAGGAGAAGGCCTGTTGCCACGATGCAGCGCGGAAAACATGATCCGGGCCGTCCGGCGTCGGGACTTGCGACGCTTCGCCAGACGATACTTCAATCTAGAGGGGCGCGCCTTGCAGTGCGCGGGTCAGCCACGACCAATGCTCGTCACTCGCGAGTCCATAGCAGTAAAAGCCAATCCCTTGTGAGCCCGCTGAACGCGAGTAGCGCTCTGCCAGTCCGTCCAGGCTTTTGGTGTCCGGCGGATGAAATTGAAAGCCTGCGTAGGCCGGGACGGGGTCACCTGACGGAACATGCATTTGCTGCGGGGACTTGCCGAACCAGGTGCGAGTTATGGACGCTACACGTCCCTGTAACAGATGGAGCGGCAAATGCGACTTACCACCGAAGAAGCTCTCATCATCGGTGTAGCGGAGATCTATTGGAAGCTTGGTGTTGCGCCCGATCTGATCCAGCAAGTGAGAAACAGTCGCCACCCTGTCCCCTTGCCCTCCGCAAATGGAGCAATGACAGATATTGAGACGAGGGTCGAGCGGCACGGCGCGCTTGTCGTGGAGTGAGTTATGTTCATAGCCCATGAAACTCAATGCCTCAAGATCCAGACCGACGATGCCCGGTAGTCGAGAGACGTCCCGGATGAGCGCCAGTATGTACTGTTGAACATCCGGCTGCGCGGGACAGAGTGCGTACGAATATGGCTCGTTGCGATAGTTGTGAATACAAGTGTCCGGATGTTGGCGGCCGAGCCAATCGTTGTGGCAGAGCACGAGCCAAGCTCGAACGGGAAACTTCCTGCGCGCCGCGGCCTCAAGGAAAGCGCTAACGACTTCGGTGTGTGGACCCTTTGCCGGCTGCAGGCGGGCGTAGTCGTTTCGGTCTGGTTCGAAGTAGACAGCGCTCTCGTGTTGTTCATAAACCAGATGACGCCGGTTGCGGGGCAAGAGCAAACGGCCGCCGTGGTAGGCGAGGGCAAGGCGGATTTCATTCAGCCCCGCAAGCGCGATGTGATCGAGAAACTCGTCCGGATCCCAGCCTTCCAGATCCCAGGGATGCATCCACAAGAAGTTCGTCATGGAAGGATTCACAGAACAATTGCCCCGACGCCCAGCACGATGCCAAGGATCAATACGACTCCGGCCACATCCATGAAAAATCCAGCATAAGCCATTTGCGGAACGGTGAGGTAACCGGTGCCATAAGCCAGCGCGAGTGAAGGCGTTCCGGCAGGCATCATGAACCCCCAATTGGCGGCAAAGGCGGTGACCATGCCCAGCGTGACGGGATCGATCTGTCCCGATCCGGCCAGCGCAACGGTGGCTGGCAGGAAGGCGGATACGGTGGCGGTGTTGGTGACGAACTCCGTGACGAACAGTGTCGCCAGCGCCAAGACGGCGAGTTGGACCAGCGGAGAAAAGCTACTGGCGCCAGTAAATTGCGTCTGCAGCCACTGGCTCAAGTCAGTGGCGTTGATCGCTTCGGCGATTGCCAATCCACCACCCAAGAGGATCAGCAGATGCCAGGGAGCGAGTTTGGTATCGTCCCAGATCAGCAGCGTTTGGCGCTTTTGATTTTCGCTCGCGCCGCCCGAGGGAATGAGGAACAGTGAAATCGCCGTGAGCAGCGCGACATGTGCGTCGGACATTCCGGGCATCCACACCTGCAGCCAGGGCATCCCGATCCATCCGGCAAGCGCTCCGCACAGCACGATCAAGAGCGTGATTTCGGTCCTATTCCAAGGGCCTGGATTTCCCACCGCTTCGCGAACCGCAGCAGGATCCAGCCGGGCCAGCTTGAACGGGAAAACGACCCTGCTGAGCAGCAGCCATGCGAAGGGAACGCCAATCGCGACCATTGGCAATCCGAAGGCCGCCCAAAGGTTGAAACTAATCTGCCGGTGATAAACCTTCTGGAAGACCGCGACCGACGCCGCGTTGCCGGGGCTGCCGATGATGGTGCCAAAGCCGCCAAGGGTGGAGCCATACGCAATGCCGAGCACCAGGGCCATGCCAAAACGCTTGTGCTCCGCGCACGCCGCATCATCTGTATCGGGCGGCAAGGTGGCAGCGATAATCGCCATCGCCACTGGCAGCATCGCGAGCGTCGCCGCGGAATTGGTCACAAACATCGACACCAAAGCGGTGGTCGCCATCACTGCCAGCAAGATGGAACGGGCACTTTTCCCAGACTGGCGCAGCGCGATGAGTGCCACCCGGCGATGCAGCCCCCACTTTTCCATCGCCAATGCCAGGAAAAATCCACCCAGGATCAGAAACAATACCGGAGAAAAATAGGCTGCCGCGATCCGATCGGATTTCATCGCTCCGGTGAGAGGCAAGACCAAGAACGGCGCCAACCCTGTCAGTGTGGCCGGGATCGCTTCAGTGAACCAGAGTATCGTCATCAAAACGCCGGTGGAAAGGACAATCCAGCCCTTGGCGCTCAACCCGGCTGGCGGAGCGATCGAGATCATAAAGAAGAAGACGCCGATTCCGCCGATCAGGCCCACCCATGTAGAAAGCCTCGGATTCCCTGCGTTTTCCGGTCCGGGCATCTGCTTTTACGCCTTGTCCTGCGCAATGCTAATCAGGCTCTTGTCGGCCAGAACAATCGGAGCATCGTAGACTGGGACACCCTTGAAAACAGTCAAAGCGCCACGGCGAACCACTTGGGCAGGTGGAACTGCATGCACAGCGCCGGAGATGATGTCGACCCAAACAGGTTCGGCGATATCGGCATTGGTGATCATGATTTCCTGCGGGCTTAGGGCATTGGCATCGACGGGGATGTTCTCGGTCTGCCAGAACGTATAGGCATGTTTGCCGCTCACTTTGTGGCGATAACCGAATCCGGCAAGACGACGGTCCGTCGAACAGCGGAAAGCATGGTCATCTGGTCCGGCAGCCCCGATTGTGTGCAATTTATGCAGATCGCGGATCCGGTCCAACTGATCGTCGAAAATCGAAGTCACATTCTGGATCGCATAGTAGGCGATCTTGGGGCCAACCACCCGCTTGCTTGCGTCGGACTTCAGGATGCCTTTGAAGTTCAGCCGATTGATCGGGCCATCCGTATAGGCCATCTCGACCAGCCCGAAAACACTCGATTCAATATCCAGGCCAAGATTTCCCAGCATCCGGCGCGTGTTCCATTTCGCTTGCGTGAGTTCGCTCCAGGGATAATCCCAGAGCGCGCCTCGGCCCGGCCCACCTGCCGATGGAGCGCCATTTTCGCCCTGGCGGAGCTTGATGGTCGAACTGTATCGCGCGAGCGATGCCCTGAGTTCCAGAACCTCTTGCACGTTGGCGTCTGGATTGTAGACGTAGTCGTGATAGGTCATGTTGTCGAACAATGGAAACGCTTTCTTTTCCGCGAGTCGGTCGAAGAAACGGTTTGTGAAGGTCTTGTTGAAGTGACCGAGCGCAAGGCCGGAAATGCGTGCGCCTGGTTGGATCTTCTTGATGATCTGGGCCGTGCGCACATTGAAGTCGGCGCTCATCTCGGGGGTGTTGATGATGTTGTCGGCAAAGTTGGGTTCGTTCCAAACTTCCCAGTCCAACACCTTGTCCCGATACCGGGTGACCATGGCGGCCACCCAGCGATCGTATGCGGCCAGAGCTTCGTTGGACGTAGGCAGCCCCGCAGACAAGTTGGTGCCACCACCGCCCGGGTAAATCGAATTGCCATAGGAAGTCTGCAACCATGGCTGGAACCCGCGCGCCGCTGCATCGTTGACGATGTTGTCCAGCCAGGCCCAATCGTATTGACCAGCCGCCTTTTCAGTTTTGGCCCAACCGCCCTGTAGCCGCAGCCTCTTGATTCCCAGTGGTGCGATGAATTCTTTGTATTGGTTGTAGTCTGCAAAATCGCGGTCGAGCGTTTCACAACCCAACAGCCAGTTGGATCCCGAAATCTCTTTTGTGCTGCGCGCCCGGACCGTGCCAATGTAGGGCAAGGCGACATCCATACTGGTGCGCACCCGGTTCCTGGATGTCTCGATGATCTGTCCCAGGGCCGCGCCCGGTTGCATGGCGAGAGCAGTCATGCCGAGAGCCGAAGCGCTGAAGAAATCCCTTCGCGTTGCCATAACTCTTTACTCCTCGAACTGCGGCGGATTGGCTTTTTTGTATTCTGCGTACAGGGCAAGCGCGGCCCCGTTTGCCGGATAGACATCGGTGACTACCGCACCCTTTAAAATCAGGTCCTGCGCGAATGGCTCAAAGTGCTCCATCAGCAGCGCCTCCTTGATCACGATGTCCAGCAGTTCGAGAGGGATCACCATCACGCCGTCGCCGTCCCCCAAAATGACGTCGCCCGGATAGACGGGCACGCCGCCGCAGCCGATGGGCACATTCATGTCGCAGGCATGTTGTTTCGTGAGATTGGTCGGGGCGGAGCGCGCCGCGACATAGACGGGCATGTCGAGCCCCGAGACATAATCTGTATCGCGAATGCCACTGTCCGAAACGAAGCCCGCGCATCCGCGCACTTGCAGGCGCGTCGCCAGGATGCCACCGAGCGAAGCGGATGTTGCGTCGCGACGGCAATCCATCACCAGCACGTCACCGGTTGGAACGGTTTCCACCGCCACGCGTTGCGGATGCTTGGGATCGCGAAAGATGACTGGATGGTCGATATCCTCACGCGCCGGAATGTGGCGGAGCGTAAACGCCTGGCCAACCATCGGGCGGCTGTGCGTGGTGAGGCGAAACACGTCTTGGATGAACTGATTGCGGTAGCCTTTGCGATGCAGGATCGTCGCCACTGTGGGCGTGGCGATGGTCATCAGCTTCTTCCGCTCCAGTTCGGTGAGGCGGCGCTTGTCATTGCGTGGTAAAGGCTGCGGCAGCATGGCATCGGGCGGGGTGTTGGTCATGTGGTTTTCAGTCATCGCAAACTTGTTAGGTCCAAGCCCGCTGCATCGCGCCCACCGTCCACGTTCAGAATGGTTCCTGTGATCCAGGCGGCGTCGCTCGATGCGAGAAACGCAACGGCCTTGGCGATGTCTTCGGGCGTGCCGAGGCGGCGCATCGGGAAGGTCTCGATCGTGCGAAGCTTTGCTTCGGAGGGATCGCGGAATTTCGCGAAGTAGTCGGCGGTTCGTACGGACTCGATCTGGCCCGGCAATATCCCGTTCACTCGTATCTGCGGTGCCAGTTCTACGGCCAAGGCGCGGGTCATCGAGATCAATCCACCTTTGGCTACTGCATAAGGAAATTGTGAGGGACCTGGGCGAACGGCCTGATACGACGGGATGGTAACGATGCTGCCGCCGCCGGCGGAGTTTCTCAGCGCAGGCAACGCGGCGCGCACGCAGTGCCAGACCGATTCCAGGTTTACGGCTTGGCAGTCTCGCCAAGTGTCGATCGTGGTGTTCTCGCTGGTTCCACTGACGAGCTTGCCCGCCACGCAGATCAGGACATGGATGGTGGGGATGGATCGAAAGAACCGCGCGACATTTTCTGGATTCGAGACGTCGCAGGATCCATCGAGGATATCGGCAACGTGCACCTTGCCGCCCTCCGAACGCAATTGCTTCACAACCGCAGCGCCTATGCCCCGCACGCCGCCTGTCACCACACAACTCAAGTTTTGAAAGCGATTGCCCATGTCGTTAGCCTCGTGAGTAACCGGTCACGACATCGTTGACCGCGCTGAGCGGCGCACTCATTGCTTCGATCTTTGCCGGATCGCCTTCGACGCCGAGCCCAGGCCCGTTCGGGACAACGAGGCAGCCGCCTTCGAATCGAACAGGCTCAACAGTGACATCGTGTTCATAGAGGCTCGGGCCAACCGGATCGGACGCGTAGTCAAGGCGCACGCAAGTAGCCCCCACATGCGCCTGCGCGGCGGTGGCGATGCTGAGTTCCTGGGTCGTCCCGATGAGACATTCGAGATTGGCCGCATCGGCAATTGCGAAGAGCTTTTGCATGCCTTGGATGCCTCCTGCGACCGTGATCGAGATGTTGAAGATATCCACTGCCTGCCTCCGGACGAGCCGGATCGCATACTCGGCGCTACGAACATGTTCGCTTACCGGATGGTCGATGGCTTCCCGGGCTTCTGCGATGAGGTCGACATCGTCACGATCCACCGGGCTTTCGACGCTTTCGAAGGGGAACTTGCTGAGCCGCTTATAGGCGCGCATGAAGGCCGGTAGCGTGAAGAGTCCGCTGCCATCGAACGATGTGAACTGGATCTTGTCTCCGAACTCGCCGCAGACTTGTTCGAGAAACTCGACATCGGCATCGGTAGCTTTTCCGAAGTAGAGTCGAAAAGCGTGGAAGCCCTTCGCTACTTGATTGGAGACGAGCCTGACACGATCCGCCACATCCTCGCGGCATCTCAAACGAAACACCGGATAACAGATGGGAACGCGTTCGCGGCGCCGTCCACCCAATAGAGTGCTCAACGAGATTCCGAGCAACCGAGCTTTGAGATCGTGAATCGCGATGCTGATGCCAGCACGTACCAGACACGCTTTGCCATGAAAGCGCCCGCCTGGAAAGTTGGCTAGCATCAGGTCTTCGATCGCGTTGATGTCCCCGGGGTTGCGGCGCTCAAGAAGCGTCTGCAAGCATCGTTCGAGATCGCGGACATCGGGCATCAGGGCGGGGAGGTGCGAAAGATCCGACATCTCGCCCCATCCCACCGTGCCGTCCTGCGCCGTCAACTTGACGATGACGTGGCTGCTCGGTTCGCCATACATTCGTCCGGTCCGCACCGGGAACAAAGTGACGGACTGGATGAGCGGCAGACTCCTGATTTGCGTTGCTTCCAACAGAGCGTCTTTCAAAGGGAACTCCTTACCAGATCAACTTCAGGGCGAACTGCAATTGTCTCGCGAACGTGTTGACGCTCGTGACCCGTCCGAAGTTGGCGCTGCCGAAAGCTCCGTTCGGAGATGCATACTCGGGCCGATTGAAGGCATTGAACGCTTCTGCGCGGAACTGTAGCTTCAAGTTCTCGGCAAGTTGTGTGGTCTTGAAGAACGAAAGATCCACGTTGTTGCGGCCTCCGCTGCGGACGTCGGGCAGGCGGGCCGTTCGAACGAGTTCGATACCTTGACGCTGGATGAATGCGCCGGTATCGAACCAGCGGCTCACGGTCTGCTCGGAATCCGGCAACCTGGCGCTACGCCCCGCGCTCTCCGCGCCTGTGATCTCGAAAGGGACGCCACTTTGCGCCTGGTAGATTCCGTTCACCTGCATGCCTTCGATCAGGCGCGCAACGAAGCCTGTCGAAGATTTCAGGAAAAGGCGTCCGGGGCCGAAAGGCAACTCGTAGGCTGTCGACATGACGAACCGGTGCGGCAGATCGAACTCAGTCAATTCTTTGACTGGTCGCACATCCTGATCGTTGAGGAAGCGGGTTCGTTCGAGCTGCTTGGTGAAGGCGTAGGATCCGGTGACGCTGAAGCCGTTGGCGAAGCGTCTGGTCAACTTCATTTGCAGTGCGTCGTAACGGCTTACTCCAATGGGGTCGCTTTGCGTCTGAATGCCCGTGAAGTGTGGATAGGGGCGGAGCAACTGTCCACGAGTCACCGTGCGAGCGGCGAGGGGTCCCGTGGCGATGACTCCGAAGAACGGATTGGTAACGGCATCGCTCAACGTGTTGCGTCCAGTCGCGAAGAAGGTTGTCTCCGCCGCCGCGCGGAACTGTTCAGGGATGCCGTTGATGTTACGGTTCACCGGCATGCGGCGAATCTGGTTGCCCACATAACTCGCATCGAACAGCATTTGCCACGGCAGTTGCTGCTGGAATCCGAACGAATACTGGTGCGCCATGGGTTGCTGGCGCGAAGCGCTGGTGTAAGCGATGCCTTGTCCGATCAGCGTCGACAAACCTTGCGAGGCACCTGTCACTTGTACCAGGCCGGTGGGGAATGGATTGCGCCATGTGGTGGCTGGTGTGTTTCCACCGTCATTCGAAGAGACATACGGTGTGCTGACGCTGAAGCCGTTTCGCGCTTCGCCGGTTTGAGTGCTCGCTCCGTAGAAGATGCCGTAGCCTCCGCGCAGCACTGTCTTCGAAGTGAGCTGAAATGCGGCACCGATGCGAGGCGCAATATTGTTGCGGTCAATATCGGACAAAGATCGAGGCGCGTTGCCGACGCCCGCGAACAGCAGTCCGCCAGTTGGATTGAAAGAGGCTGCGGTGAGTTCGGCGATCGGCGCCGTGGCGTAGTTGGCTTTGGCCGCTGCAGCGACCGGACTCGCTGTCGAGAAGTCGTAGCCGCGATTGAGCCTGTTGTAGCGCTCGGTGTAGGCGCCTTCCCATTCATAGCGGAGACCGAGGTTGAGCGTCAGCCGTTTGGAAAGCCGCCAATCGTCGTGAACGAAGAAACCTTTGTAGTTGGTTTGATCCGCGGTGGCGGCGTTGTTGGCAACACTGCCGCTACTGGGAAGTCCGATCAGAAACGATGCGAGTCCATGCCCGAGGTTGACCCCTGCGACTTGCGGATTGGGTCCACGAGTGAAGCCTTGATCGAACGAGAAAGCCCCAGTAGCGTTCGAGCCCAGGCTCGCAACGTTCGAGTTCAGAAGCCGGTACTCAACTCCGGTTTTGAGACTGTGCTTGCCAATGATCTTCGTAACGCTTGCGCGTGCCGTGTGCGAATCCTCGGCACCTCGGCTAGCCTTATTGGCCCCACTGATTCCGGTGAGTCCGTTGCTGAGCGTGATCGAAGGGATCGCCTGAAACGGCAACAGCGAAATGAATGAGGGCGAGAATCCGAGTGCCGCCATATCGGAGCCGAGGTTGTCCGATCGAGAGAAAGTCTTAAAGCGGGCAAGGCCGTAACGGAAGTTCAAAACTGTCGTTGGATTCAAGGTGAAGGTGTCGTCAAAGGCCACACCAGGCGCATCGCGGCGATCGATGTCGCCCGTGAGAGCGTTCTTGAACGCGCCCTGGCGATTGACGCCAAACTGCCGCCACGAGTAGCGGAAGAAGACCGCGTGGCGGTCGCTGAAGCGATGATCGATCTTCCAGACGTAGCCGTTGTCGACCACCGGATCCTTGAACGAAAGCAGGTGATTCGCGGCTCCCGTCACCGCGTCGCCCGGCGCGTTCGGCTGTGGATAGAGAGCCATGATCTGGCGCGCGATCGGGTCGATGGCGCTCGTCGGAATTCGGTTGCCCGGGTACGGATCGCGCACGAACGCCGCGCCCTGCAAGCGTGTGGTCGCGGGATCATAGATGCTGACTGGCAGCACATTGGCTCCACTGCGGACGCGCGATGCGCTAAAGTCTCCGGTGCGTTCGATCGCCGCTGGAACCGTGTTGACGTTGGCCCGCGGCACGCCTTCGCGCGAGCCTTCGTAGTTGAAGAACCAGAACGTACGGTTTTTGCCGTTGTAGATTTTTGGGATGATCACCGGCGCGCCACCGCTGCCGCCAAAGAGGTTATATCCAAACTGCGGGATACTCGTTGCGAACGGATCGCGAGCATTCCAATAGGAATTGCGGGTGAAGTTGAAGAGATTGCCGTGGAACTGATTCGTGCCGCTACGAATCGCCGCGTTCAACACGCCGCCTGTGAAGCGGCCGTATTCCGCGTCGAAGACGTTGGTCTGCACTTTGAACTCACTGGCCGCGTCCACACTGGGAACATACTGCACCACGCCATCGGTGCCGGTGTTGGGCACGCCGTCGAGCAATGACTCGTTGCTGCGAAAGCCACCGCCTCCGAACGTCGCGCTTGAGATACCGCCATTACCGGTCGTGCGCAGGAAGGTGTTGGCGGTTCCGCGCGCCGTGAAATTCACGCCGGGTTCGAGCCCAGCCAACGCAAATGCATTGCGCCCATTGAGTGGAAGGTCCACCAGTGTTCTGCCAGTAATCACACCGCCACGGCTAGCCGACTGTGTTTCGAGCAGTGGCGCCTCGCTCGTGACGCTGACGGTGGATTGGATGTCGCCCGCTTCCATCACGATATCGATCTGCGGACGTGCTTGAACTTCGAGCGTCAAGCCCCGTTGGACGAATTTCTTGAAGCCGGCCAACTCGGCCGTCAGCGTATACCGCCCGGGTGGCAACGCGGTGATCGTATAGATGCCGGTGGCATTGGTGACGCTGACGGAAGCTGCGCCAGACTCTATATTCGTAGCGGTGACTTTCACGCCTAGAGCCATGGCGCCGCTGGTGTCGGAGACACGTCCGCTGACAACGGCGCGAAAATCCTGAGCGAAAGCGAGAATGGCAAGACACGAGTAGAGTGCCAGTCGATACATTATGGTAGCTTCCTTTTGACTTGTTCCAGGGTTCGAATCTCGGCCAGTGGCGCGCACGAGGCCCGTTCGATCAATTTGCAGGGATAGGTTTCGCTGACTGGCGCATGTTTGGGATCTTCGATTCGCGCCAGCAGCATGGATGTGAGCCTCTCGCCGATCTGGTCTTCGAAGACGGAGATCGACGTGAGTGCGGGTTCGAGGATCGCGAATTCGGCGCGGTCGCCGAGTCCAATAAGGCTCATTTGCTTGGGAATCGAGATCTTGCGCTTCACTATTTCTTTCCAGGCGCCCGCCGCTACTTCGTCGTTGGCCGCCAGGATCGCGGTGGGAAGTTGGGATCCGCGCAACAACTGCGCAGTGGCGAGCTGGCCGTAGTCGAGATTCGAAATTTGCCAGTTCTCACTGACTGCCATCGCCTCGAGGCGGTGCCGCCGCATGGCGTTCTGAAAGCCTTCGTATCGACGTTGGAACCAGGGCAGTGTGACATTGCCAAGAAAGGCGATGCGACGATGTCCCAGCCGCACCAGATACTCGGCCGCCTCTTCGACCCCGCCCCGGTCGTCATAGAAGACCGAGTTGTGGCTGACGTCAGAAGCGGACCCTTCGAAGCTGTTGCCAAGCAGCGTATAAGGCATGCGGCGCTTTTCGAGGGCCTTCAACAGATTCGAATGGTGTACGCCCGCCAGAATGACACCGTCGACGGCGCCGCTCTGTTCGAGCATGCGGGGCAATTCCAACTCGGTTGAGCGCGACGCACCGGAGTATTCAAGACGCGAGAAAACGAGGTCGTACCCTTTGCTCTTCGCCACACGTTCGCATGCCACCAGAAGCCGCATATGCATCGCAACGAAGTTCTGACGGTTGCCGAGCAGAAAGAGGACCGTTTGCGAACTCCGGCTTCTGAGCCTGCTCCAGTGAACGTTGCGGCGGTAGTTCAGATCCGCCGCAGCTTTCAGTACTCGGGCACGGGTCTCGCCATCCGCGTATCCGCTCTCGTTGAGAACACGCGAAACGGTGGCGACGCTTACCTCAGCCTTCGCTGCCACATCACGGATCGTTGGGGTGCTCATCCTTCCCAAAGCTCCTTCACCATGTGCTCTCCCGCTACGATCGTGGGGCGTTCCGCGCGTCCATTGTGCCGATAGGTCAACTGCAAGTGGTCCAGGCCAAGCAGCCACAGAATCGACGAGTGGATGTCGTGAACGTGAGTTTGACGTTCAATGGCGCGCAAGCCGATTTCGTCGGTGGTTCCGATCGTCTGGCCGCCGCGGACGCCGCCGCCCGCGAAAAACATCGCGAAGCCCCAGGGATTGTGATCGCGTCCATTGCCCTTTTCGTTGAAGGGCGTGCGTCCGAACTCGCCTCCCCAAACCACGAGCGTGTCTTTCAACATCCCACGCCGTTCCAGATCTTCGAGCAGCGCAGCCACCGGTTGATCGGAAGCCTTGCACCACTTCTTGTGATTGCCTTCGAGATCGGAATGCGCATCCCAGCCGCTGCCGGATCCGCAGTAGACTTCGACGAAGCGTACACCGCGTTCCACGAGACGGCGGGCGAGCAGGCAGTTGTGTCCGAACACTGCGGTTTCAGGCTTGTTGAGTCCGTAAAGCTCCTTGGTTTCTTCCGTCTCTTTTGAGAGATCGACAACCTCGGGTCCGGACTTCTGCAGCGCATAAGCGAGTTCGAAACTGCGGATGCGCGCATCCAAACTGGTGTCGTCCTCGCGGCCTTTGGCGTAGTCGCGGTTCTGTGCTTCGAGATAAGCGAGGCGTCCGCGCTGGCGCTCGTCCGTTTGTCCCGCAGGGAGTTTCGTGTTGAGGATTGGGTTCGGACCCCGGCGAAACAAGGTCCCCTGATAGGATGCCGGCAGGAATCCGGATCCCCAATTCTTCGCGTTGCCGAAGGGCTCACGCTCATCGATCATGCTCACGAACGTGGGCAGGTTCTTGTTGGCAGATCCGAGGCCGTAGTTGACCCATGCGCCAAGGCTTGGGCGTCCGGACAAGATGTCGCCGGTATTCATTTGACTGACGCCGCCCGCGTGATTCAGGCCGTCGCATTGACACGACCGCAGCACCGCAAGTTTATCGGCGTGCTTGGCGATGTTTGGATAGAGTTCGCTCACCCAGAGTCCACTGTTGCCGTGGCGAGCCCACTGCCGCGGACTTCCCATCAGCGTGTTGCCGGCCGTTCCCATCGCCGTGATTGGACGTCCGAAGCTGGAAGGCATGGGTTGACCCGACAGTTCATTGAGCCTCGGCTTGGGATCGAAGAGATCGATGTGGCTCGGTCCGCCTTCCATGAACAGGAAGATGACCGACTTTGCTTTCGGCTGATGATGTGGCTTGCGCGG
This sequence comes from uncultured Solibacteraceae bacterium, assembly GCA_964500255.1. GTDB lineage: Bacteria > Acidobacteriota > Terriglobia > Bryobacterales > Bryobacteraceae > F-183. The sequence continues at coordinate 18,418 of CAZCPL010000025.1, forward strand.
GATCGTCGGATCGTGCACGACCCCCGCCGGCGCTTGTTCCGCGAGCATAGCGGCCATGGCTATGGATCCGAGTCCGCTGCCTGCGCCCCGCAACAGGGCTCTCCGGTTGAGTTCGTGTTTCATGGTTTTAGTCGATTGGTTCTAGTCGATATAGATGAATTCGCTCGAACTCAACAGCGAGAGTGCGAGATCTTCGAGAGCGGCCGCTTGGCTGCCTGTCAGCTTGGTTTGCATAGCGAGAAACCCGCGGCTGCGCTCCGTTTCGACTTTCGATGGCGCGCGTCCCAGCGTTAATCGAAACGCGCGCTCCACCAACTCGTTCGGACTCTGTCCAGAATCATTGGCGATGCGTTGCGCAAGTGCCTTGGCGAAGCCCGCTGCCGCTTCGCCGTTCATCAATTCGAGCGCCTGATCGGCTGTGACGGTCTCCTGCCTGCGTCCGCAGCTTTCGAGCGCCAGCGGTGCATCGAAGCTTTGCAACATCGGATAGCGCACCAGGCGCCGCGCGAAGATGTAAACACTTGCGCGATACTCATCCTCTGGTCCGCGAGATTTGCGCCAGTGCCGCCCTTCCTGAATCTCGGTTCCGGCGGGAGCTTTCGGAAACACCCCGGGGCCGCCCATCTTCGAATCCAGCAAGCCGGAAACAGCAAGCATGGAATCGCGAATCGCCTCGCCTTCGAGGCGCCGACGCGGATAACGCC
>CAZCPL010000025.1:19131-19570 GCA_964500255.1 uncultured Solibacteraceae bacterium
CGCCAGAGCAACTTGTTCTCACTGTCGGTTTCCGCTGCATCGGCGCGGAAATCCGACGCCTGCCGGTAGGTCGCGCTGAGCAGAATACGGCGGTGCAGCTTCTTCATGCTCCAGCCATCTTCGCCGGTGAACTTTGCTGTAAGCCAATCGAGCAATTCGCGATGGCTCGGACGCTCGCCCATGAGTCCGAAATCGTTCGGCGATCCAACGATGCCGCGGCCGAAATGATAGTGCCAGATGCGGTTGACGATGACCCTTGTCGCCAGTGGATTGTTGGCGTCGGCCAGCCAGTTGGCGAGAGCCGTCCGGCGTCCGCTCGACTGTAGATCTTGAAGCGGCTTGACGGCTGCGGGATTGGGGTCGAGGATCGTCAGAAAGCCGGGCTCGACTTCTTCCCCAGGGGCCTCGATCGATCCGCCGCGCAGCACATACGTGGCGG
>CAZCPL010000025.1:19580-34485 GCA_964500255.1 uncultured Solibacteraceae bacterium
TGTGTCAAGCTCTGCCAGCAGAGCCTTGTATTTTGCCTTACCTGCGACGTCGGACTTCTTGTTCACGGCCTCGCTATCGGGCACATGGATTTGCGGAATCGCCTTGTGATAAATCTGCCAATCGAGCGGCGTGCGCTCGGCTGGATTCATGCGGATCGCGGCCTGCACTTCATCCGGGAAGCGCTCGGTGTACTCTTTTCGATAGGCGGCTCGCGGCGCGGCAAGAAAGGCTTCGAGCGTGTCGAGCACAGGCTTTGCCGCTTCTCGATACTTCGCCATCTGCGCGTCGTGGTCGGCGATTTCTTTGGCCGGAACCAGCGCCGCATCGTCGTGAATCCGAAGGTTCGAGAAGAATGCCTGCAGGCGATAGTAATCTCGATGCAGCAGCGGGTCGAACTTGTGATCATGGCAGCGGGCGCAGCCGAGCGTGACACCGAGAAACGCGAACGCCGTGTTGTCGGTGATGTCGTTCAGCAGTTCCTGGCGGCGCAGCCGGATGTGCGCCTGATTGTACTCATCTTCGAACAGTCTCAAATAGCCAAGCCCCGGAAGCGCTTGCAGATCGCCGGGATAGAGTTCATCGGCGGCGATCTGTTCGCGCACGAACCGGTTCCAAGGTTTGTCGTCGTTGAAGCTTTTAATCACCCAATCCCGATAGCGCCACATGTTGGGACGCGTGTCGTCTTGCTTGAAGCCGTCGCTGTCGGCATAGCGCACCACATCGAGCCAATGGCGTCCCCAGCGTTCGCCATAGCGGGGACTCGCGAGTAGGCGATCGACCAGGCGTTCTTCGGCGCCAGGCGTGGCATCGGCAAGAAAGGCTTGCGCTTCGGCGGGAGTGGGCGGCAGACCAGTCAGATCCAAGGTGACGCGGCGAAGAAAAGTCGCGCGATCCGCCATGGGGCTGGGTTCGACGGCCTTGGACTTCAGCTTCTCGTAAACGAAGTGATCGATCTCATTTTTGGCCCATTTGGATCCGGCTTGATCAATGGCCGGAACGGGCGGCGCGATGACCGGCTGAATCGCCCACCAGCGTTTCTGCTGGGGCTTGAACGTTGGCGTTTGAGCGACGAGCGGAGCCATCAAACTTACGAATACCAGGAGTCTTGAAATCGTCATCATGGAGCGTGTGTAAATGTTTTCACACGTTTCACAGAAAGTCAAGCCCCAACCTCGTTCCCGGCGGACTTCTCAAGTCGATTGGACCAGCGTCGCTTTTCTGCAGTTCTGCACGCTTTACGGCTGGTGGCGATGCCGGTCTTTCCCCAATGCCAGTTGGTCGAGCGTCCAACCGCCTGGGCCTCGCGGTGATGAGGCTGAAGGCCGAAGGCTATCAGCGAGCGAGCTGATCTGCTGAGTCGCTAGATAGGCGCAGATGCTGCGAAGTTGACGCTACGAAGGCCGCCAGCGTGCCCCCGTTGTGAATCCGGCGTTCGTCATCTGGAGACTGGAACGGCGGGACTCGGGTGATGGTGAAGGGAGGCCAGCGGGACGGAACGGGTCCGGAGCCCAACCCGGTCCGCATTCAGGTGGAGCAGTCGTAGAATCTCCGCCTAAGGCTTCGAGTAGTCGATCATCGGCTTGTTCATCTGAGCCCTGAAAGCAGCCTGATCGAGTACGATTTCATCGCAACGGAACTCTCCGGCTGGAGTCGCGGTAAAGAGGCCGCTACCAATCAGCCGAATTCGCCGCCCGCTGGCATGGTGCCCGAAAACGCGCCAGAGCAGGGCGACCCGGTCTTCGGCGACCACGGCCCGCTCGAAGTAGAAAGTGGCGTCGGGTAACGCCGTAACGATCGAGGTCAACCAATCGGCGGAAAATAGGTCGAATGCGCGGCCATTCCAGGCACAGTGCAAGCGGTTCGCCAAGGGGCGCGCGGCTTCCGGAAATCCCGCTGGGAGAATCGCAGTGTCGCTTGCGGGCAGTTGCCCTTTGCCCGCGCGGAGTTCCCCCAAGGGCGGATGTTCGGCTTGAGCTTCACGCTCAACGCCACGATCTTCAATCACAGTCTCGCGCAGGATGCGTCCGTGCTCGCGCGTCACCCAGCGGTGGCCCGGCCAGCGGTGCTCGCCCTCGCTGACCGTAAAGGCGAGCATTTCTCCCAAGTCCGCGGTGATGGCCGCTTCCTTACGGCCTTGCGCGACCCAACGCGCGAGAATTTGTTCGCGGCCCTTCACGACTTCCCAATTGTCTTCGAGGGATGATCGCTGTGTATGGGTATCGGCCAGACGCGCATACTCAAGGTGACAGCGCAGCGCGATTTCGAGTTCCGCCAGGTCGCTAGTCAATTGAATCAAAGTCCACCCTCGATCTGCCGTAGCAGAGCCACTTCATCGAACACGGTAGTCTCCTCGGCAATCCGACCGCCAAGCACGCGCCAATGAGTCACGGCGAGGATGTAGGCCCGCTCCTGTGACGGTGCGCCGTAAAGCGCTGAACCATCGTGGGTGCCGGCAAGCGACCAGCGTACCGCAATGTCGTGGCCACCCGGCCCCTCGACGGCAGTGGTGGAATCCACAGTGATCCGCGCGTCGCCGAAACTGCCGATCAGTGCGGTGAACCAGCCCGTGATCTCGCCCCAGCCGAAGAGTCGGCGCGCTCCCGGACCGGTCCAATGCGCGGCGGGGCAGTAGCTGTCGCGCACCGCTGCCAAGCGGCGATGGTTCACCACTCGATCGAAGAAATCCAGCGCGAAGGCACTCGGATCGCGATGGGGATCGGGGATCGATCCGCCAGGAAAGGGTGTACGCGCGGAATCGGCAACACGGTTCATTGCTTCGACGCGCCACTTGGCGCGGCCTTTGCCCGCAGCACGATCCGCTGCGGCCTGGGTTGCGGCGAGAGTGCGCGGACGATAGCCAAGCGCGAGTGCCATGGCGCTGTAGTCGCGCACCAGCCATTCTTCCGCGATGCGATTTTCGCGGCAGAGGCAATCGGCAATGGTTGTAAACGAAATGCGCTTGCCGGTTGGCGGACCCAACTCGGATGGGCCAAGATTCGTGGCCGCACTCGTAATCCGGTGAGACGAAAAATACGCGCCTTCCGACTGGGCGGACCAAATCACCACCTCGCCAGTAAGCGTGCGGTCCGGGAACGCGGACAGCGTGCGTGCCGTGCCCGCGATCACCCCGCCGACGCCGTCCACCGGACCCGTCATGGTGTGGACTCGGATATCCGGCGCGTAGTGGGTGGCAATAAGGCCGAGGTCCTTTTGCTCCCAGATGCGATGCGTGCAGCGCAAGATGTAGTCCACGATGTCGCTATACTCTTCGCCGAATCCGGGCATGGGTTGCCGCCGCGATCCTTGCGGCGCCAGAATTTCCGCAATGTCGCGCCCGCCCACGTTGGGAATCGCCGCCATCACTGGTTGTCCCGGCTGGACGGCCGACGCGTGATGTGGCGTAAAGTGCGGATGGCCATCGCTCCGGGCGTCCAAGGCACCATCCAAACATGGCTCGGCTCAATCATCGGGCCTATCGTAACAGGTCGAAGTTGCCGCCGGAAATTGTTGTCGCCGATGCTACGATGTGATCTTGCATGGCGCTCACAATTGACAAATACGCGAAGGTGGTTCACGATCATCGGTCGCTCCGTGAAGGAGCCGCCATGTTGGGACGTTCACTCTATGCGCCCGAAATCGTGCTCAATGCTGGAGCTCCCATTGGCACAGTCGGCGGGATCCAAGCCGTTGAATCGCTCTTCTGGCACCCGCTTCTTTCGGCTTTTCCCGATCTGGAGCGCCGCACCGGGATCCTGCTCAGTGGGCAGTTTCGCGGGCAGGACTGGTTCGCCTCCACAGGCCTCCTGATCGGGCATTTCACCGGTGCGCTCCTCGGCATGAAGCCCACCGGCCGTTCGCAATCGCTGCGCTATGGGTGGTTTGACCGGGTCGAAGGCGACCGCATTGTAGAAAGCTATGTGATCTTCGACTTTACGCGCCTGCTGATTGACACCCGACAATGGCCTCTGGCACCGCCCTTGGGTGCCGATTGGTGGCCCGCACCCGCAACGCAAGATGGGCTGATTCGCGCGGCCGGAACCGCGACGGTGAAGGAATCCGAGAAGAGCCTGAAACTCGTAGAGGCGATGATTGGCGGACTGATGAAGTACGACGGAAAGTCGCTCGCGAGCATGGGGATGCGCAGTTTCTGGACGCCGCAGTTTCAATGGTACGGACCCGGATCCATTGGTAGCGCGCGGGGCCACGCCGAATATGAGCGAGCCCATCAGCGCCCGTTTCTCACGGCGTTCCCCGATCGAGTGGGTGGCAATCATAAGTGCCGCATCGGAGACGGGCCTTACGTCGCTTCCACCGGTTGGCCCAGCATTCAAGCCACGCACAGCGGCTCAGGATGGCTCGGCATGCCCGCCACAGGCAAGCGAATCACGATGAGAGTGATGGATTTCTGGCGGCGTGACGGCGATCTGCTGGCGGAGAACTGGGTCTTCATCGATCTGATCGATCTGCTCGGGCAGTTCGGCGTCGATGTTTGGGAACGGCTCGCTGAGTGGCGCCAGTGAACGCAACCGGCGCGCTCACCAACGCGCGCGAGATCTCCACCGCGCGGCGAGTCAGCGCTCTTCTGTTCCTGCTGGCTGGTTACTTCTTCTATGCCTGGTCATGGAACACTGTCGATATTCTGCGGCCCTACATCAAAGACAGCCTGGGATTGACGCTGACTCAATCGGGTTCGCTCTATACGGCCCAGTCGATTGGCGCCATCTTCGGCGCGGTCATCATGGGCCAGCTAGCGGACAAGCTCGGACGCCGCAATGCGCTGGTCATCTCGATGATCGGCTATGGATCCGGTCTTTTGGCAGGGCTTCTGGTGCGCGTCTATCCGGAACTGATCGTCCAACGCGTGTTGCTCGGATTCTTCATGGGGTCGATGTTTCCGATTGCCGTTGGGATCTATGCGGGCCTGTTTGCGCGGGACGTGCGCGGCCTGATCGCGGGCTTCGTCATGGGAACCTACAACCTCGCCGTATCCGCCTTGGGATTTCTGGCCGGAATGGCGTTTCGCGAAGGGCTCGACTGGCGCATCCTGCTGTGGGCGGGCGCTGTGCCGATTTTCCTTGCGCCGTTCGCTTTTGTCATCATTCCCGATGACCGGCGCTTGATCCCAATGGACGGATTAGGCGACGGCCAGACCACGGCAAAGGCCAAACTGCCGATCACCGAACTCTTTCATCGTGATGTGGTGGGACGCACGATCCGGCTCACGGCGATGATCGGCCTGAATTTTTTCGCCTACCAGGCGTTCACGGGATGGGCCACCACCTACTTGAAGACGGAACGCGGCATTGCTGACAGCGCGGTGGGCGATGTGCTCGGATGGCAATTCATTGGCGCGGCCCTAGGCGGCTTGCTCTGGGGCTGGATCGGTGACCGCTGGGGGCGGCGTTCGGCGGCCTTCGGGTTCCTGCTGGCGGCGGCGATCATCCCGGTCTATCTGTTTGTTGCTATGCCTGTCGGCCTTTTGGCCTTCACCGGGTTCGCCTACGGAGTGGTCCTGTCGGCGAGCGTGGTTTGGGGGCCATGGCTTTCCGAGTTGTATCCACCCCACCTGCGTTCCACCGCCGCTTCGATTTTCAATTGGGGCCGGATCTTCAGCATGACCGCGCCGCTCATCACCGCGCCGTTGGCTGAGTCTTTCGGACTTGCACCGGTGATGAGTCTGGCCTCGGTCAGTTTTGTATTGGCTGCTACGATTTGGTTTCGCCTGCCGGAAACTGTCCCTGCGCGGTCATAGCAATACGCGCGAAGGCTGGCCCTCGTTATTGAAAGCCGAGTTTCAGAACGAACTCCATGCCGCGTGGATCGTAGGTGCGCAGCCCATGCGTCCCGTAGTTTGCGTTGGGGCTCGTTTCGCCATGCAAATCGTGCTCCTTTTTGTGATGGCGTGAACCACGTGTTTCAACCCGATCGCATCGGCAATCCTTTCATCGGCCGCCGCCCGCATCAAGGCCAGCAGCCTGATCGACGATTCGCCTTTCGTTTCTACCGAAAGTGGTGACGGTGTTGCCGACGATGACACGTTGCCGACGATGATCTCGCCCGCCGGAGAGGCGACCTGATACAGTTTGGCCATGAGAGTTCTTTGTCTTCTGAGGTGTCTCTTTGCGGCGACTCTCGTTGCTTCGGACCTCTATGTCTCATCATGAACGGCGAGTACGGCAGACTCGTGTGCCGCCTACCTCAGGAGACTCTCACGATCCGATTTCCTTCTTGCCCGCCACCAAGCGCCGACCCCGATCGACGGCCTCCATCTCCTGCCTTCAACTTCACTTCTTTCACGATAAACCGCCGCAGGCTCCCGGATTCAGGCGAACCATCCCAAAATCTCACATCACTCTTAGCTGGCATGCCGACCGCCCTTCGAGGGGATCCTGCTTGCCGATGTGATGTCCAGCTCTATTGTCTGGAACCGTTCCGGCCCTTCGGATAGCGAGCGACCGCCCCAAAGCAAGCCAGGATCCGAGCTCAAAGGAATTAGCAAATCGCTTCGCAGGAGCCTCCTATCTGGCCGCGGCCGGAAAAAAGAATCCATCCGGGCCAGAAGGCACCTCGATGTTTCGTGACTTTAAGCGGACCGGGTGTTTGGCTATGTTCACCGCGACGATTCCACCTGCGAAGGAACCCCAAACTACAGGCCCTTCCTGCTGGACCGGGCCTGCGCCTCGTGGAACTCCGGGATGGTGAAAGTATATTTCATCGCGTTCCATGGCTGCAGCGCCGGGAGCCATCAAGTAGGAATCATGGCCCCATAACTTCGCAATCGCCCAACTGTAGCGCACCGCTCGGGAAACGAGTTCCGGCGACCCGCGCGCATAGTTCACGTGGACGAACCGAACCTTGGGAAACCGCTCAGCCGCAGGCGCCAGAAGTTGTTCCATCGGCGTCCGGATTGACTTCCAGGGAACACCGACGTCGTGCCACGGGCGGAATCGCGTTCCGCGATTGTCTTCCGTGGTGGCCGTGAAGTAGCTTTCCGTGAGGTCCATATCCGCATGCGGAAGAAAGCTCTGAGGGTCGCGGAAGCCCTGATTTGTGAAGATAATCCGATTTGGTCCGATGAGGCGGCGCAACGCGGCGAGAAACTCGCCCTGGCACTGATTGTAGTTGAGTTTGGGCCAGCGCCTCTGAAACTCGGCCCGCAGCGATGCGGGCACTTGATCCGCACCGATTGTATCGAAGAACAACCCGTCATAGCCGGAGCTGTCGAGTAACAACTGCAAGTGTTTGGCGCGGCTTTCGCGAAGCTCGGGGTTACCGAAGTCGTACCAGTACGCGGTCCGTCCCGGAGCGGCGGCGGCACCGCCAACCGGCGATTCGGAAAGTAACCACTGTCCCCGTCTTCGGACTTGGCTCTGCCAGTCCCGTTCGATCGCGGGCTCGGCATCGTAAAATGCGGAAGACCAATGATAAGCAACCAGACGGCTTCCTTTCACCCGAAGCGCTCGAGTCTGGTCTGGACTCAGAATCCCACCCGTAACAAGGGTTGCGAAACGGGTATACCAACGGAGTTCGGCAGCCGGGAACGAGGCTTCATAATGAAAAGCCACGCGCCCTTGAGGGGCGTCTGAAGCAGACACCGCCGCCGAGGGTAAGCCAAGTAGCCACTGGCGTCGCGAGAGGATCATGGCGCAACTGTTAGCGTAACCAATGCCGGGCGAGCTTCTCCACTGCCTGTCTCGGACAAAGCGATAGAAAGGGCTATGGCCGGGACGACGGACTGCGGTACGCGGACGGTCAGCTTGAAGGCTCCGCGATCGGCCCTGAGGGACTGCAGTACTTGAGCCTGTACTCCACCGATCCAAACCTGCAAAGCCTCAGGTGCCGCGCCGGTTCCCCAAATCGTCACCACGCTCCCGCGCACAGCGCCGTTGCTTGGCGTATTGGAAGAACCGTTTTCGTTCAGTGCGGATGATTGGCCGCTCCCGGATCCGTCTGTGCTGTAAATAGCCGGATCGCTGTTCTGAACCGAGAGCGTAGTCGGGGGTGAAGCCGACTCGTTCAGACGCAAGCGTAGGATAGTTTCTGGTTTCCCCGCGACTTCCGCCGGGACAATGACGAGGGCTTGCGTTGAATTCCAGTTCAAAGTGATCGCGGCGATACCGTCGAATGTTGCGACGAGTTGTCCGGGAGGACCAAAGCCCTGACCGGATACCCGAAGCGCCTGGCCCGGAACTACTCCGTTCGCCAGCATGCTGGCGGCGTTCACGACCGAGCCAATTGCGAGACCGGCGACGGCAGGCTCCCGGCACGGTATAACCCAGGCGTCCAATTCCAGCTTTTTTCGAAGCGAGTTGAAGTTGTATCCGTTGGCCTGTGGACAGAACGCAGCGGGCTCCAGCTTGTATTCGGCGTTGAACACAGCCTTTCCCGCCTTGACGAACGGAAGAAGAGTCTCGCATTCCTTGTACTGAAAACACTGCTCGTTCAGGGCCCAGTCGAAGTAGGAGACCAGTTGAGGAATCTGATCCAAGTCGTTCTTCAGTCCAATACTCAAGCCACGAGCGTGGGCGGCATCCGCAAGAAAGCGATTGTAACGGAGCTGATCGTCGGATGACAGGGGAAAGCCGCTCTTGTTAGTGTAGGCATCGATATTATCGGGTTCGACAGCGTCGAAGCCCTTGGATTTGCAGAGGTCGAGGCGAGCTTCCATGATGGGACCCAGCACATCCAAACGCCGGATATCGAGCCACCGTTCGTCAGGCCAGCCGGATACCGCGGAGCCTTTGACAGCGGCCGTGAATTGGGCAGCATCGCTCCGCCACGGCTCAAAGGTCCCGGCGCTCAGATAACAGGTGACGCGTGAACCCTTCGCATGGAGTGCGGCGATCAACGCCGGGCTGGAATCGAAGAGATCGATGTCAAACATCTCGGCGTTCACGCTTTGGTCGATTTCTCCCTGCAACTGCCATTGCCATGAAGTATGAGGCGAGGGAATCCACCGATCCGCACCAAAGACCGAGAATGCACACGAGAATGCACAAAGGAGTAGGAAAGAAAACCGCGCGAATTTCATATCGTGAGTATGAAGCGTGCCCCGGCTGCGGGCAACGGACTTTGGTTCTATTGGAAGCGAGGACCAGTACCATTTTTCCGGCAAAGAATCAGGACTTTACAAACCAACTATAGTACCTAGGCGATCGAGGCCGCTGCGCATACTCTTGAGATCGAAAAGGTAACTCATGAACCGGGTTTTCACACTCCAGACTTCACTTCTTCTAGTCCTTCCGCTCGCCGCTGGCCTCGCGACAGGCGCCACCAAAAAGAAAGATGGCGATGCTCCCGGGCCCGACACGAATGCACAACAGTTCGTCTCGGGTCCTTTGCCCGCCGTCTCCACAGGCAGCACCAAGAAAACTACCAACTTGGCCTTCGTTTCGACCGTTGCTGAGGTTACGCCGACGCAGCCGCGCGACATGAAACTTCTGGTTGTTGCCGCGACCGGAGCCGAGCCAGGCTTCGCCGCGTTGAAGTTCTTCCTGGACCACATCGGTATCCCATACCAAGCCGTCGTCCGCGCCACCGAACCTCTCCCCGCTCTCACCACCGCCGCCGGAAAAGGCAACTATCAAGGTGTCATTCTCGCGACCGGCAACCTCGGTTTGTGCGATCCCACCTGCCGTAGCGCTCTAACGGCGGCTGAGTGGCTGGCTCTCGACACTTACACTCGTGACTATGGCGTTCGCACCGTGGCCTACTACGCCTGGCCCGAAGCGCGTTATGGGATGGCTCCTATCAGTGGTTTTTCCACCGATGCGGCCCCCGCTCCCATGACATTCACCAGCGCTTCCGCGAACGTATTCCGCACGATGAACCGCTCCAATAAGCTGGATCTGCGCTATGCCTACTACTATTCGGCGCAGCCGGTAGCGGCCACCGGTGAAGTCACCAGCCCGATTCTTACGGTCAACAATCAAACTGTCGGAGTCGTTCACACCAAGGCGGATGGCCGCGAGTCTATGGCGTTCACCTTCGACAACAACCCCTACACGGTCCACTCGATGGCGCTTAGCTTCGACATTTTGAACTGGGTGACCAAGGGGATTTTCCTCGGAGCGAAAAAGTCCTATTTCTCTCCCCAGAACGACGACCACTTCCTGCCGAACGACATGTTTGTTTTTGGCGTTGCCGCCTGCACTCCGTCCGGCTTCACCAACGAACCGACCTACGATCCGGCCGATGCGTGCCCGAGCGATCGTATGGATCCGACGGATATGAAGACAATCGTCGCTTGGCAGAACAACTGGAACAAGAATGCGCAGTTCTCGAAGTTCAAGATCACGATGGCGTTCAACGGCGCCGGAGCCTCCAGCATCTACGGCGGTGTCGAAGCTGCGCTGGACGCACTCTCTTTCGAAACGATCAAATACCGTAACGAGTTCTTCTGGGTGAATCACACCTACGATCACGAGAACCTGGATTGCTTCAACCCCTCGCCCAACAGTGGCATCTGCACCCCCATCACTTACAACCAGGCGGTGGATGAGATCCGGCTCAACGTGAACGTAGCCCAACGGATGGGATTGCCGCTCGACACCACGGCAATGGTGACGCCCGGTATCTCGGGACTGAATCGGATTTCGTTTCTGTCGGCAGCGTCGGCGCAGGGCTTGCGCTATCTTGCCGGCGATCTGTCACGACCCGAAGGCCAGCCTGGTTCCCCCAATACCGGCATTCGGAGCGCGATTCAACCCAATATTCTGATCGTGCCCCGGCGTGCGACCAACATCTTCTACAATGCGAAGTCCGGAAAGCAGGGCGCGATCGGTTCGGAACCCGATGAGTACAACTACTTCTACGGTCCCGGCGGTCTCTTCCGCCTTGGCAACGGCGCACCGTTCTTCAGTGCCAACCAGACGTGGGCTCAAATCGTCGACTCGGAAAGCAACGCCCTGTTGAACTATATGCTTCGCGGCGAACTCTACCCGGTGATGTTCCACCAGAGCAACTTCATCCGTTTCGATAAGTCGGACATGTTGTTCACCGATGTCGTTGACGCGGCCTTCAAGAAGTTCTCCGACATCACCACGCTGCCACTCGTCAGTCAGTCTCATTCCGACACAGGCCGCGCGATGGAACGCCGGATGGCATACAACCAAGCCAACGTCAACGCAACCCTGTATCCTGGCAGCCGCATTGAGATCCGCGCTACCGGAGCCGCCACGGCGCCGGTGAGCGGTATCTGCAAGACGGGCTGCGAAAGCTACGGCGGCCTGAAAGTCTCCTCGATCCCTGTTACGGCGAATGGTGTCGTCACCGTAGCACTACCCTAACCCTTCCGTTTCCTCTCCGCAACTGGTGGCGTTTCGACGCCGCCAGTTCGCCGCAAAGCTAATGGTTTCTATCTCTTAGTCCGATCTTGATTCAAGGAAGCGGTGTGCCAGAATGTTTACACGGAGTCTGACCTGGTTTTGCACGGCTGCGATCACGTTGAGCGCCGCGGAACGGCAAAGCGTTGCCCACAGCATGCGTTTCAGCGAGGTTTTGGAGAAAGCGGCTGCCCGCGCCAGAACCGAAGACGCCAGAATGGAAATGGCGAATGGCAATATCAAGTTATTGGAGGCATTGGGCAAATGGCGCGTGGAACTCCGGCCATCCTTGGGGTTGTTTGCATTCTCAAATCCCATGCTGCTCGCCACAAATCTGGGAAGCGGGCTGCTGCTCAACCGGCGAACCGCACCTACGGCAAATGCGCTTCAGGGTGCGCGCTTTGACGCTCTCGCCGCTGAAGTGCAGGCCGAAACCCTGCGTGTCAGAACCCGCATCGAGGCGGCGCATTGCTACTTCGACCTTCTCGCCAAGCAACAGATGAGCGAACAGGCCGCAGAACTGCTCGATGCGCGGCGCAAAGGCCGAAAACAGGTGGAATCGATGATACGTGCCGCGCGCATCAGTGCGGTTGAGAAGCTTAGCTTTGAACAGGATCTTGTCGATCTGGAATCGCAATGGCTCGATGCGGAGACAGCCAGAAAGGGTGCCTCGATCCGCCTCTCGCAGCTCATCGGCGTGGAGAATCCGGCGGAAGGAATCCGTGTGGTCAACGTTTCCATGCCGGACGAAAGTGAGAGCTTGCAATTGCGTCCGGTGACCGGCCGCTTTTTCCAGAAAGCACTGGTCAATCGCGTGGAGATAAGGCTGCTTCAGGATAAGATCGAGGTGCTACGCCGCCAAAAAGTTGGGGATAAGAAGGTTAAGGTTGAGACAAGCGGTCTCGGTTTTGCCCGCGTCTCCAATTCTCCCGGTCTGGTTTCGGAAGGTGCAAAGGGCACACTCCTCGGTGGAAACACCGGCCGCGGCGACCTGGGGCTGAACATCTCTTTGAGAGATACCGGTGAGAAGAAGGCGCAGGAACAGTTGCATGCGGCAAGGATGCGGGTGCTTGAGCTGGAACTGCGAAATCTCGAAGATACGATTCGCGGGGAAGTCGCCGCGCTCGAAAACGAGGTGGGTGCGAGCGGTGAACGGTTGGCGCTGGCGTCCCGTCGGCTGCAGTTGGCGCGTCAAGCGCAACAAGTGATGGAAGCTCGCGTGGAAGGGGGATTGGCGGAACCATCGGCCCGTGCCTACAGCGAACAGCGCGTTCTGGCGGCGCATTGGATGGAAGCGCGTGCCGTCAACGATCGAAAGGCGAACGTCTTTACGCTGCTCACGATCGCCGGACTGGATCCGGAATCGCCAGCCGCACAGCAAACCGCGGGAAGTGCGGTAGGGGAACAGGATTAATATGGAGAGTCGTGAAACAAGCACCTTTTCGGTAGAGCAGGTCGGGTGGACGGTAGCGAAGGCGTTTGTTCTGGTTGTCCTTCTGGCGGCCATGATCCAATCGACAACTCAGGTCGTATTTACTGCCGGGAAGAGTGGAGCAAAGACTTTGATTTCGGCCAGAATTCAGCCGGAACGGACAGTCACTTTGAATGTGTCCTTTGCGGCCACCGTGGTCACCGTCATGCGGCGGGAGGGAGATCATGTTACTGCTGGTGAAACACTGATGGAACTGGAGAGCGAGGAATTAAGGTTGTTGCTGGAATCGGCGAAGCGCAGAGTGGAAATAGCCGGAGGTCGATTGAAAGCGATCGGGGGTTACGCTTCGAAATCCAGTTACGAAAGGGCTCAGGAACGTTCGGCGGTGCAACTCGTCACGGCCGCCAAACGCCGCTTGGCGGCGTATTCGATCGGCGAGTCCGAGACGGCCTATAACTCCGCGAAGCTGCGCCGGAGTAGAGTTGCCGACCTGGTTGACAAGCAGTTGGCGACCGGTGCGGAACTGGAAGCGGCTCGCCGCGAAGAAGTGAACGAACAGCGCAACTGGAAAGCAGCCAACGAAACTTTGGAGCGATTGAAAGACGATCTCGACAACGCGCTTTCGCACCAGAAGCTCGTGGAGCTGCAAGCATCCGGCCCTTCCTCCGAAGGTTCTCCGCTCGCGCGCCTTGAACTCGACAATGCCGGGCGCGACCTAGAGCTTTTGCAGCGCCGGGAAGCCTCTCTTCGCGTGACCGCGCCTTTCGACGGAGTTCTGTTGAGCGGACTTCCGAGCGCGGGTGAGCGAATGGACGCCGGCGTACCCTTGGCGCGTGTCGCCGATATTTCGAGACTCCGCGTGGTGGCGAACGTCGCTTCGGAAATCGCTCGCGATCTCAGGCCGGGCGTGAATGTACAGGTGCGCCTTCCAGGCGATCCACCGACCACGGCATCCGGCGTAGTCGTCTCGAACGCCCCGGCGGCCGAGCAAAATGACGGCACTTACGTGGTGCGCGTGAGCGTCGATGGCCTCCCCCATTCCTCCAAACTTTCCGGAGGGGACGGTGCCATTGAGATCCTGCATGAGGAGAAACCGTGGCGATTTCGGTTCTGATGACAACCGAGGGCACGTATCCTTACTTGCCCGGTGGCGTGAGCGTCTGGTGTAACCAGTTGGTGCAGCGCCTCAAGGATGTTCAGTTCCATGTCTTCGCAATCGTTCCGTCACCGAAGCATCCGTTGCGATTCGAACTGCCGCCCAATGTGGCGTCTTGCACGCCATTTCCACTGTGGGGGACGAATCTCCCTGGCGTTCAGGAATCTCGTGTTTCGACCTATTACCGCCGTGCGCTACGCACCACTGGGATGGCGATTGAACAGCACTTTCTCAGTCATTTTGTCTTACTGGTCCGTTCGATCCTGGTTCCAAACGCACCGCCGACCGACCTCGCCAAGGCAATGCTGGCGCTGCATCGGTATTTCGCTGAGTACGACTACGCCACGACAATGCAGTCCGAGCAGGCGTGGTCAGCGTTTCTCGATGGCTGCTCGCAGTGGCTCCCCGAAGATGGCAAGTTGAACCTGGAAGAAGCGACCGCGTGCATGCGTTGGCTGCTTCGTTACCTGGGAATTCTTTCTGTACCGTATCCAGCGGTGGACGTGGTGCATTCTTCCATTGCAGGCCTTGCCGGTGTGCCCGGAGTTCTGGCGAGGCTCGAACGCGGAACCCCATACGTCCTGACGGAGCATGGCATCTACTTCCGCGAACTGTATTTGTCGCTCGCCCAATCCGGATTCAGCGTCAATTGCCGCCGCTTCCTTCTCGGGCTCAACGAGGCGATTGTGCGGATGAATTATCACTACGCCGATCTCGTCACCACACTCGGCGACTTCAACCGCGCCTGGCAGGTCAGGCTGGGGGCGCACCCGTCGAAGATTGTCACCGTCCCGAATGGAGTGGATCCGGCGAAATTCTTTCCGCAGGTGGAACGCCGCAGCCCGCAATTGACCGTGTTGACGCTCGCCCGCGTCTACCCACTGAAGGGTATCGATGTGCTGCTTCGCGCTGTCGGGCTTCTGCACGACCGGATTCCGCAGGTGAAGTTCCGGATCCTCGAGCCGCCGATGACCCCGCGCGCGCCGGTCGCT
>CAZCPL010000025.1:34495-37911 GCA_964500255.1 uncultured Solibacteraceae bacterium
AGCAGGATTGAGTGGGGTGAGACGTCCGATCCGGCAGGAGCGCTGGCCGAAGCGCACTTGTTCTGTCTGCCCAGCATCTCGGAGGGAATGCCGTATAGCGTGCTCGAAGCAATGCTTTCGGGTTGTCCGGTGGTCGCAACGGATGTCGGCAATGTGGCGAGCGTTCTTTCCGGCAAAGGCGTTCTCGCCCGGCCGAACGATCCAGTGGATCTAGCGCGCGCTTTGCTACAGGTACTTGAAGGCCCCCAAGCCGCGCAACTTCGTGACCGCCTTGCGTCGGAGGCGCTGGAGCGAGCTCGAACCCATTTCACGGCCGACGTTTGCGCCGGTAATTTCCGGAACATCTATGAGGAATTGACATCGTGCCAAAGTATCCGAATTGCCTGACAATCTGGCTGGATGAACCAGAGTCATGGCGGACTCCCTTGGATCCGAGAGATCTCGCGGTCCGGCTGGAGACCGATGGGGTCACCGAATCGGTAGCAAAGGCCGAATACGGCTACAACAGCACCTACGAGATGGCGAGCCACTGGTATCCCAAAATGAGGGAACTGCCCGAAGCGCCACGCAAACCGGAAGCCGCCGCCCGGCCCATTTTTGAGCATTTAAAGGGCACCGGCTTTACCATGCCGCTTGCAGTTTGTTGCATAGTGATGCTGTTCTTCGGTTTTTCGTTATGGGGCGGAGACCTCGAAGCGGACGTCGCTGCCGCTGTGGCGGTGGGCACAATTACGAGTTTCATCGTGACCGGCGGCATCGTGCAGGCGATGGCTTGGCAAGGGATGTTCTACCTCGGTTCGGCGGATTCCCGGATGGGGGCGGTTACAGTGCTTCGATGGTGCGGCTATGGCGTCGCGACGCTAGTGGGCTCGTCCGCGGTGGGGCTTCTTCTCAACTGGCAGTTTGCGTTTCTGCCCGGCCCGCTGCTGTTCCTGGCGATTGGCTTCTACCTCGCATTGGGATCGCTCTGGCTAGCCACAGGAATCCTCTACATGCTGGATGAACACCTGCTGGTGACGGCTTCCATTGCGGTGGGTATCGCGATCGTCATCGTATTCCACTTGGGGTTTACCTGGCCGCTCACACATTCGCAAATCGCCGGAGTGTTCGGAGCCACCGCTTTCGCCGCCTTTGCGGGCTATCGCCGCCTCAAGCGGCGGTACGACGAGGAGGCGGGCCGGATTCACAACCGGATGCTCACGCGCACCCTGTTCTTTGCGAGCCCCTACCTCAGTTATGGCTTTCTCTACTATCTGCTGCTGTTCGGAGATCGCATCATTGCCTGGACGGCGCATACCGAGACGGCCTCGATGCCCCTGGTGTTTCGGGGCGACTATGAGCTGCCCTTGGATATTGCGTTACTGGGCTTCATACTGAGCGCGGGCTGGGTGCACGCATCGACGCACTTGTTCTTTGCCGAGGTGAGGCGGCATTTGCCGCTCTGCGCAACGGATTCTCCAAGCGCCTTCAACTCACATATGGGCCAGTTCTATCTGATCCGCCTCCTTTATTTCCTGCCCGTTGCTCTGCTGGTGAATCTGGTCATCTGGTTTGTGGCGCGCGGTACCGGTGTGCTTCCCTCCGGCGGATCGTTGTGGATCGCGGGAATCGCACTATGCGCCTATCCGTTCCTCACGCTCGGATTGTGGAACGTAAGCGTACTCTTTTCGCTGGCGCTTCCTTCCGCTGTCCTGCCCGCCGCAGGCGCGGCAGTGCTGCTCGATATCACGTCCGGCTATGTGCTCACGCGTGTCCTGACGCACGAATATGCCGTTGTCGGATTTCTTGTGGGAGCGACGATCTTCGGATTAGGCACGACGATCACCCTATCCAGACGCATCGAGCGTCTCGACTACTACTATTTCGCATCGGGAGCCTGACGGGAATGGACGCGTGGATCGAATTCCTCCGGGTTGCGGGCGCTGCCGCCATACTCTTTGCGATAGGACCCTACCTGTCCGCGCCGGGAAACCCGGTCCACATTTTCATTCGAGCGGTCCTGTTCTTTGAAGTGGTTGGGTTGATTTTGGGATCCTGGCGGTTGGCGCATCCAGGCATCCTCGCTTTCATCGCCATCGGTTGGCTGTCCGCGCTGGCGATTTTCAGCCGCCCGCACGACTGGCTCTACGATGGTTTTGTCTCCAAAGAGGGATTTCTACGGATACTGATCTGGATCGAAGAGCGGCAATGGCGTGGACAGGTCACTCAATGGTCGAGCCGCCTGCATGCGATACGAATCCGCCCAGGGGTTTTGCTGTTAGCCATGTTGACCTTCACGGCTTTATTGGCTTGGCTGCGATTCCCGTTGTCAAATTTCCGTTTCTTCGAGGGCGAATCGTACTGGCGCGCCATCTCGCTTCAAGCGATGCTTTTGGGCCAAAGCTGGATGCCCGACGGCTCGGTGGCGTTTCTGGCGGTTGTGGGCCATCTCGCCGGTGTCGATGGATCCGGTGTGATTCGCTGGATCGTACCCTTGGTGGCGACCGGAATGGTGGCCGCAGTCGGGTATTGTGCGTGGTGCTGGACCGGGCGGATCGCTCCCGCATGGCTCGCCTCCGTCCTGTATCTCCTCTACCGCGGCTGGATCGCGTCGGACCCTTTGGCAAATTCCGCTAAAGGGGAACTGGCGGCGCTGTTTTGGGTGATCGCAGCGGGAGTATTCCGGCGCTCGGTGATTCATGCGATTGCGAGTGCCGCAATCGCAATCATGATCTACCAGGGATTTCCCCGTGCGGCTGTACCCGCGTTTCTGGTCTATCCCCTCGCGATCCCGCTGGGCCTTTTCGTGGAATGGATTGCCACCCGCTTGCCGGAGAAGCTACAGTTCTGCGGCGCGATGGTGGCTACGGTGTTATGCTGCGCCATGGTCTTCGCCCGGCCGCATGCCCCGGCGGCTGAAGGCCCCCTGCAATATGAGTCAGCGGCCCGGGTGGCCAGCAGGATCGCAAAGCATCGCCCTCGAAACACTTACATGATCGTGGCTCCCACTCCGGATCTCGCGATGTTCCAGGGTCATGGTTGGCATCTGGAGCTTTCCGAATTCGTCACGAGATCCCGAGACTGGCCCGTAGAGAGCCCTGCATTTCGATTTCCTTTCGAACCCACCGAAACATTCATTTTCGTTGAAAAAGAGCCTTTGGCGGAACCTGCCATCAGCCCCGCGATGGCGGTCGACACCTCGTCTTACCACTACTATACGAGGATGGGCCGCACTTCTCTGCAGTTTCAGGCGGCTCGAACAATGGCCTTGTATGCCCGCACGCACCCCGCTACATCCGTTTACTACGAGGACGACAGGCTGATCGTGTACCGCGCCGAATCCGGCCCCCTTTCCCAATCGCCCTAGAACTAGTTCCATGACCTTATTGGAGTAATTTTGCTGCTTTCGGCCCAGTGTTGCTTCGGTACCGCGATGC
>CAZCPL010000026.1:0-37169 GCA_964500255.1 uncultured Solibacteraceae bacterium
AGATCGATATGGAAATGCCCTCGCGCGACGATCTCGTTGGCGAATTTCCACGCGACGCGTTCGGACCGTAAAGCTGTGGCGTCGAGTTCCGCAAAGACCTCTTGGATGGCAACGGCGAGGCGACTGGTAGCCTCACAACGGCTGGCCTCGGGTACCGATCGGATGATGCGGGCCACGTGGTCCTGCCTTGCGATCCGCGGCAATGCGACGGGGAGCGCTCTTCGAGACGGTCAGGCCCGCGAGACCCAGACTCCGGTGAGCCGGTCGAGCAGCCCCCGTGAAGGACGCCAAATGGCGCTGATCACGCCTGGAAGAATCACCGCCCAGTAGAGCGCGATGATCCCAGGATGCTTGGGTCCGTTCTTTCCCAAAAGCAGGGCCAGACCGAAGACAAGGGGAATGGCAGTGCGCAGAATCAGGCGCCAGCGCGGAGCCCGGGCGCCCTTCGGCGTCGTCAACGATAAGCCGCAGAGTGAATACGAGAGATGGCTGCCGGTAAAAGAAGCTATCGCCATGCCGACAGCGAACTGCAGTGTGATGAAAACGGGCAACACTGACGCAAGATCGGCGGACAGGGACAGATGTTTTCCTGCAGCGACGGCCGCGGCCATGAATCCTGCGGAGGTCAACAACAGGAAGATGTTGGCCACAGCCAACTGCTGCAGACGGCGACCGCGGGACACGGTGCAGTCCCCTCCCACGATTCCTTTCAAAAGATCATGGGCCTCCTGTCCCGATAATCGGCCCGATTCGAGGTCTGACAGAATTTCGCCGACCGGGAGAGGGACGCCGGATTCCCCTTTTAGCGCCAACTGGGCTGACGCACTGAAGAACTGATCCTTGGGAAGAACGGCTGCGGGTGGTGAGTCGGCAATGTCGCAGAAGATTCCTCGACCGTTCGAAATCCATACTTTGTCGGGTGCCAACGCGGCGGGGTCTGCATCGAGAGCCAGGTCGGCCAGTGCGGATGCCAGTTCGCTGATGCTAACAGGTTTCGACAGGCTCGTCAACGGCTCGCCGGCGGGCGCTTCGTAGGCGTCCCATGCCTGGCCGGATTTGCGTTCGCCCGTGATCCAACGGAGGCGGCTCCGCCGCTGATCGTCTTTTCGCGCCATTGGCAGCGATGGTTTACCTGACGCGTGTTCGACAATCCAGACGGCTCGCCGGAGTTGAGGGTCCCAGCCCTGCGACATGCCGGTGGGAACCGCTTTGTCCGGCGCCGGATCGATGAGAAACGGCCCGAGTCGCCGTGCGTCCGCTGGTACATTGAGATCGGACGATTCCGAGGTTCCGCGGCTTGCAATAGAGCGTTTCAGCGTAACGCGGCTGCGGCTCCATTGGTCATGTAGGCCG
Organism: uncultured Solibacteraceae bacterium; assembly: GCA_964500255.1. Taxonomy (GTDB): domain Bacteria; phylum Acidobacteriota; class Terriglobia; order Bryobacterales; family Bryobacteraceae; genus F-183. The sequence continues at coordinate 1,354 of CAZCPL010000026.1, forward strand.
GCCCAACCGTTTGATTTCCGGGCGCTCAGAAACGGCAGAACCTGTCCGATGAGGCTCGCGACTGTGCTGGCGATGCCCCACGGCCCAAGCAGAGACACCTTGCCAGCAGTCCAGCCCAAAGCCAAGCCCTCAGTTAGCTCCAAAAGCATTTCGGGCACCAGACGCAGCAGGGCGAACGAAAACCCACGGATCAGTCCGGGGCGCCAACCGGGCGCGGTGAGGCGCCGCCGGACTCGGAGTCCACAAACCCACTTTCCCGGGCTCACCCCCCACTTACCCTCCATCAGACCCAATCCCGTATGCAGGATTACCTGAAAGGCGGTTGTGAGAATTGACACTCCAGGTGACATCTCGCCACTCCCTTTGGAGACAACGGCGACCACCGGAATCATGAATGCTGCGTTGTCGAGCATGCCCGCCGCGATCCGCCGCATGATGGGCGCCGGCATGTCGGGGGTGATCGCGGCACGGAACGGCGAATAGTCCTGGAAGCGATCCTCGGGCCTCTTGGCGAGGGCACGAAGGACGACCGCGTCAATTTCGGCCGGCACTTTGGCATTGAACTTCGACGGCGGATCCGGCACGCGCGCGGCGATGGAAGCGACCAACTGGATCATGTCCGCTTCGATGAACGGAGGCCGCGCTGTAAGCAGGTAATAAAGAGTGGCGCCAACCGAGTAGATATCCGACCGGAGGTCGAGCGGCAGCCCCTGCAGTTGTTCGGGTGACGCATAGGCAGGGGTTCCGGCAAACGATGCGGAGTTGGTTGCGCCGGGCGCCGGGCGGCTGACCGAAAGCCCGAAATCGCCCACCTTGGCCATTCCCGTCGCGGCGTCGATAAAGATATTGGCTGGCTTGATATCGCGGTGGAGGATGCCTTTTTCGTGGGCGGCTTCGAGTCCCGCCAGGATGTCGAGGGTATAGTGGATGGCATCGTCAACGCTCAACTGGCCATTGTCTTCGACGATCTGCTTGGCCGTGGTTCCCTTGACCAGTTCCATGGCGATGGCGAGGTTGCCATTGGATTCCACGGAGCCAAAGACGAAGACGCAGTTGGGATGGCTGATCGAGGCGGCGACCTGCGCTTCCTGCAGCAGCCGTTCGCGATCGAGGCCGCTGGCGTGGGGGAGTTTGAGGGCGATGATGCGAGAGGTATCGGGGTCCTCTGCTTCGTAGACTGACCCCATCCCACCCTCGCCCAGCAGGCGCAGGAGGCGCAGAGAACCAAAGTACCCGCACGCGAGAACGGAGGGGTCCGATGTCGCTGCCGGGCTATCGTAAGAGGTTCTGGTGGCGTCGACATTTGGCGAGTTAGAATCCGCGGCATTTGCAACTATTGCTTGGGCGTCCCGATTTTCCTGGTCTTTTTTCATTGTTATCGCTCCCTGAACCTCGAACTTTCTCTGAATGGCTTCCAGTGCAATCAATTGCTGAAGAGCCGCGCCGCGGCCGGGCCAATCGCGGTATTGCTCCACCAGTTGGCGAACGAGGCCACGGGCATTCTACGCTGTTTGCCAGCGGTGCGCGGCCTCTTCGCGACGCGCGGTGACCAAGCCCTGCCGAAGCGCTGTGTCGCCGAGCGAACGCCGGAACTTCGCCACCAGATTCTGGCACGAAGCGAAACGCTTTTCCGGATCGATTGCCAAGCATCGCGCGAGCACTTCGTCGGTCTCGCCCGGCGTCCAGGGAGCGTACTCGCTGGCGCGCGGCGGTTGTCCGTCTTGGATTGCTCCGCACAGTACTCTCAGATCGGTCCCTTCAAACGGGCACCGCATCGTAATCAGTTCGTAGAGGATGACGGCCAGCGCGTATTGGTCGCTTCGCGCCGATACGGTGGGCCGATCAGCTAGCGCCTCCGGTGCCATGTACAGCGGCGAGCCGAGCTTTACCCAGGACTTGGTGAGAGCTGCGCTCTGCGTGTCCTTGGCACGGCCGAAGTCCATCAGTTGGACCTCACCTGATTTTCCAGTCATCACGTTGGCCGGCTTGACGTCGCGATGAAAGATGCCTTTGCTGTGGATGAAGTCCAAACCCGAAGCCACGCAGTCCGCCAAAATGAGAATCTGATCCAGGGTGAAATTGGGCTTGAGACGCGAAACATCGTCGCCATCGACGAACTCCATGGCGATGAATGGGCGCTCGCGGTCGATTCCGATTTCGTAAATCTGAACGATATTCGGATGTTTAGACACGCGCGCGACGGCACTGGCCTCGCGCCGGAATCTCTCACAACGGACCTTGGTTGCCGCAGGGTCCTCGAGGACGAGCAGGGTCTTGATGGCCACATCGCGCCGGAGAAAGTGATCGAACGCTTTACAAACGGCACCCATGCGACCCTCGCCGAGCAGGTTGGCAATTTCGTATTTACCGTCGGGACGGATCCTGTCGCCAGCCTCTAAGGTTGAATCCTGAGACACGTGGTAGTTAGTTTACATCTAATCCTGTTATGCTGTTTGCCGCATCGAGGAGACCGGAAGCGGTTGGCGGGGAGCGCTGGACCTCAGCGAAATTTGTCACGCGAGCCTTGCTAAGAAAGCCGCTTTTCTGACATTGTCCATGCTCAACCTGCAGCGAAGCCAAGGTGGCCCGGATCTTTGTCGGTTTGGGCAGGGGTTAGTTAGTTAGCTAGTTAGCTAGCTAGCGGTTACTCGTCGGTGTACCTGAACATCCAGTAGTCACCGTTAGTCGGAGGCGGCTCGCGCGTCCCTCTCGTACTAGCCGACCATCGACGGCTTAAGCGGACGACGCTACGAAGATCGATATGGAAATGCCCTCGCGCGACGATCTCGTTGGCGAATTTCCACGCGATGCATTCGGACCGTAAAGCTGTGGCGTCGAGTTCCGTAAAGACCTCTTGGATGGCTACGGCGAGGCGACTGGTAGCCTCACAACGGCTGGCCTCGGGTACCGATCGGATGCGGGCCATCTGTCGTCACCGGCCCGATGGCGAGGACGCTACGGTCTCAGCCACAGGCGTCACGAACGGCTTCAAGACCGATTTGGCAAGCAGCGATTATTTCTTCTTTTTCTTGACGGGCTTGCGTTCACGCTTCGGCTTGATCAGGTTGATCGTCCCGCGGCAATTCGGAAAACTGCACTTACACTCATAGTGTTCGACATCGGCGCTGAAGCGATAATCGATGGACAGTTCCTCGCCCTTCTTGATGTCGCGTAACGTGAAGTATAGAATGTGATTCGAGAGGATACGGGCTTCCAGATTGGGTTCGCAGCAATGATTGATGAACTCAGCTCCGCTGCCGCCCACGCTGCCGTCGATGGTCCAGTACGAATCGAGCGTGAACAGATAGTTGAACTCGGCGGTGTCCGCGCGGCGCTTGGTTTCTTTGCGATTGATCTTTTCGCCGGTATACTCAATGACTTTGCGGTTTTTCGGGATGGGTTCACCGGCGTAGAGTCCCCAGCGATGAATTTTCGATTGGGCGACGACCAACTTGAAGCAGGCGAATTTGGTATTGACTGTGGGTGCGATGGACACGTTGGTGAGAGGGGCTTGTTCGGCCCCTCGTTGGCGGTGCGAACTTCTAGAAATCGTCCTCGGTGGTGGTCTTCTTCTTGCCTTTGCGTCGCATGAAGATGATGCCAAGCAGCACCAAACATCCCAGTCCCGCGACTAGCTTAACGGTTGTTTCATCCATTCCGTGATTGTCCTCCTCGTGTGGCCGCATGCTTGTATGGCGGCGTGTTGAGTCCTAAAACGATAACACAACCCGGCAGGGGCTTGGCAAGTTGCGCGCGTTTCAAAAGCGATAACAGAAAAAGCGGCTTCAATCGGCCTTCCTTGGGAACCGCGGAGGCACCGTTCATTTCGCAGTGGGCCGCGCGGACTCCTGTCCGCTCTGTAAGAAATCGACAGCTTCCTGAATCTTCGACTTGTCGCCAACCACGACATACGTCATCTTTGCGGGATTCAAATACGTCTCAGCGAGCCGTTGGATATCCGCACGGTTGACGGCCTGCACTTTGTTGACATACGTGCGCAGGTAGTCGTCTGTGAGCCCTTGAGAGTCGACGTAAGCGAGTTGCTGCAAGACGCCGTTGTTGCTGGCGTTGCGGATGACAAATGTGCCAGCCATCTCGGCTTTGATGCGCCCGAGTTCCTCGTCCGAGGGTGGTTCCGCGCGGAGTCGGGAGAGTTCTTTCAGGATCTCTTTCACTGCGGGAGTAGCGTATTTGTTGGCGATCTCCGAATTGTGCACCCAGAAGGCGGACTTGTAGTTGTTGCGCACACTCGACCCCGGACTATACGTGTAACCCTTTTCTTCGCGGATGTTGGTGGTGATGCGCGAGATGAAGCTGCCTCCCAGAAGGCTATCGGCGACCTGCATGGGGATGAAATCCGGTTGTGTCGGATCGAGTGGAATCGGGACGGCGAAGCGCACCACGGCCTGCTCGGAGTTTGGGCGGTCGAAGAACAGCACTTGGCGTTTTGCTTCCATTTTGGGCACGTTGCGGATGATCTCGGGTCCACGCTTCCAGCTTGCGAATGCCTGTTCGACGGCCTGCTTCATTTGCGCGCGGTCAAATTTACCGACGATGTAAATGCGTGAACGCGCGGCTCCGAATTGAGCGGCGTGGAACTTCTTCACGTCTTCGGCCGTGTGTTTCCCGACTAGCGTTTCGTCGGGAAACGCGCGGGCGTAGGGATGCCCGGCGGGGAACATTGCATGGGCGAGTCCGTCTTCTGCAAGAAACGAGGGTCGCGATTTACCAACCGCGAGATTGCGCAACAGAGCCGCTTGAATGCGGGGATACTCGGAATCTGGAAGCATGGGCTTTTGGACAACATCCGCGAGCAAACGCATGGCTGGCGCGGCGAACTCGGAGAGCACACCGAGGCGCGCTGTCGTGGTGTCGTTGCTGGCATTGATGGCGAGCGATCCACCCATAGACGATGCCTCTTCTGCAAGCTGCTGGCTGCTGCGTGAGCCTGCGCCTTCTTTCATCAGTTCGGCAGTGAGGGACGAGAGCGCATCTTCGCCAGGGCCTTCATTCAGGATCCCGGCCTGCACGACGACGGCCATGGATACGAGCGGCGCTTCGCCATACTGCACCATGCTGACTTGCAATCCATTGGCGAGTTTAAAGGATTCTCTTGGCGGCACAGCGAAGGGCTTGGGTTTCGCGGGCGCGGGAGCCGGTTCCATCGGTCGGTTCGGAGGCGGAGGCTGACGGCGCGTCTGTGCAAACGCTACGGTCGCGAGGGCGAGAGTGAGAATCAGTCTGGTCATTGCGCACCGCCTGTTGTTTTGGGTTCGGGAACGATCGTGAGAATCGTGCGGTTCGACTTACGGAAGTACTCTTTGGCGACCTGTTGCATGAGCTGCGGCGTGACCTTGCGGATGTTGCTCTCGATCTCGTTCACACGTTGCGGTCGATCGTCGAACAGCGCGTAGCAGGCAAGCAAATCGATGACGCCGATGGCGCTCGAAAGATTCTGATACCAGCTTGCGCGGAACTTGACGATCGCGCGGTCGAGTTGCTGTTGGCCGATGGGCTTTTCCTGCAGATCGGCAATGACTTTGTCGTAGGCTTCGAGAATGGTGTCCGCGGAAGTCTTGCTGTCGTGAAACAAGGATGCGGTCCACAGGGTGGGTCCTTTGTAGTTGAACTCGTTGCCGAGCGGATTGATCGCGGTCTGAATGCCACTGGTGAATCCCTTCTTTTTGACCAGTTCGATTTTGAGCAGGGCGTCGTCGCCGGTGCCCAGAACCATATCCAACAAGACCATGGCGAAATGTTCCGGCGTGTTGCGATCCGGAACGTGATAAGAAATGCCCAAAGCGGGGCGGTTGGCGAGCTTATCGGTTCTCGATACGCGGATTTCCCCGGTTTGACGGGCTTCCGAGATATCGGGCTGCGGAGCGGCTTTGGGCGAAGGGATGGCAGCGAAATATTTCTTGATCCAGACCCGGGCCTGAGTTTCATCGAAGTCGCCGGCGATGGCGAGCACGGCATTGTTGGGCGCGTAGTATTGACGGAAGAAATCCTTCACGTCGGCCAGTGTCGCGGCTTCGAGATCTTTGAGGTCGCCGTAGAAGTTGTGTGCGTTGTACCAGTTTTTGTTGGCGATTTGGGGCATGTCAAGCCAGGGGAAGCCGCCGTAAGGCTGATTGATGACGTTGCCAAGCACCTCGTTGCTGACTACGCCTTGCTGACTGAGCAATGAGCCGGGCGTGAGATCGAGTGCTTTCATGCGATCCGCTTCCGCCCAGAGGATGGGTTCGAGCATGTTCGACGGGACGGTTTCGAAGTAGTTGGTGTAGTCGAAGCGAGTGCTGCCGTTGTTGAATCCGCCATTGCCGTGGGTGAGTTTGTCGAACTCGCCTTTGGGCAGATTCATCGATCCCTGAAACATCATGTGTTCGAAGAGATGCGCGAAGCCTGTGCGGTTGCGGGGTTCAATGCGGAATCCGATGTTGTAGTAGACGGCGACGGTGACGAGCGGAGCCTTGGCGTCCTTGGTGAGGATGACTTTGAGTCCGTTATCGAGTTTGAAATAGGTGATGGGGACCGTGTAGGGCTTCTGCTGCGCGAACGCAGAGATTCCGAGACAACAAGCCGCCGCCACGAAGGGGATTGGGGAAAGTCTTCGCATGACCAGTATATTTTGAGTAACACGCGAGCAGAGCGTTTTCACGCGGACGAATGAAGTTACCTCAGTTCCTTCGGAAAGTAGTCGCTCAGTACGGCGCACAGATTGTCCAGATCCACCCATCCTTTGACCCAGGCTTTGCTGCCGAACTCGCCGTCAATTTGACCGGAAGCGTGAAACTTGCGTGCAATGAAGCCGGATTGCCAACCGTTTCCCTGTCCTCCATCGGCAGTTACCCATTCGCTGCCTTCAGAACCGATGATCATGCCCACATGTTGGAAAGCGCCCTTGTTTTCGAAATTCGACAGCAGATACACGTCGCCCGTGCTTGGCCGATTCGAGCCACTGAATTCAACCCACGTTTTCTTCGAAGGTTTGTACTTCTCGTCAATGGCCTTCGCCAAGTTTTCCCAATGCGTTGTCGGGCTGGTGAGATGGAGCTTTCCGGCACCGGGAACATCGATCTCGAAAGCGCCGCGAGACGGCGGACCGAGAACCGGCATGCGGCGCATGATGCGGCCCGGAAACTCTCCGCATCCCGTTCCCGTTGCACCGGGTTCCGGCTTGCCGTTGGTGAGCTTGCCTGGCGCAGGCAGCAGGCCTTCGGCGATCTTCTTCGCCTTGGCGCGGACCTTGGTCAGGATCCCCGATGTCGCAGCGGCCGCAAGCTCAGGTGACGCGGACCGGCGTAAGACCTGCCATTGGATAGCCGCGTCTTGCAGCTTGGCGGAAGCCGGCTTGTAGACACGCCCGGTTCCAACCCGATGTGTGTAGTCCTGCTCCGATGTCGGCGCATTGTTGAGAATGATGGTGCTGTCTTTCGCAGCGCTACCGAGGCCGTCCATCAACCAGATCACGCCCCAGGACTTTGCCTCGAACATGCCGCGATCGGAAAACATGGCACCGCCCCACCTCGCGGCCGCGGGTGGCAGCGTCCATGTGTTGGTGGTGAAGTTCAGTTCAAGTTCGGCAGTGAGCGAATCGTTGATTTTGCCGGAAAGAATCATGGCGAAGAGTTCCTCTACCTCTCATGCGCAGCTTCGCCTGGTTTCCTGTCATGGTTTGGGAGGATAATGGGAGCAATCGATGCCTGAAGTTCAGAAAGAGAAGCCCGTGTTGGCCCAAGTGGGGCACTACCTTGGACTCGCCACGATCTTGCCCGCTTGCGTCTTCGTGGGTTGGATGATGGGCTATGGGTTGGATCGCTGGCTTGGCACAACCTTCTTCAAAGCGGTGTTTCTGTTTATCGGCATCGCCGCGGGATTCGTGCAACTGATCAAGGATTTGATGCGGGAGACAGGACAGAAATGAGTACGGCACGTAGAACGTTGTTGATTGGCGGCGCTGTCGGCGCTGCGGCTTTGGCGAGTGGCAGCAATGCGCGTCAGCTGACAGAGAAAGAGAAGCTGGCGCGAATTGCGTCGAATACATGGCCGATCCGGCAGTTGTTCAGGAGTCGCGCGGGTGGGCGTGCGAATGCGCAAGCGGATGCGATGAAGCAGAAGTACGGCACGCTGACGATGCTGGACTTTCCGCAATTCACTAAGGACACTTTTCCTGGTGTTTTTCACATGGATCTCTTTTCGGGCCTCTTTGGCGATGTTGCCGATGAGAGCCAGTACACGAAGACGGACATGACGTTCAACGGAACGACCCGTGCCGTGTATGAGTTCGATCCTGCGGCTGCGAGTGGACGCAAGTGGCTGGACAAGATGGCGGCGAAGATGATCGCGACGAGAACCAAGTGCCATCACATTTCGAACAACGCGCCGCGCGACATTTCGGATGCGGATCCGGGGAAGCGGAAGGCTGGGATCGAGGTGGCGAAGAAGTGGCTGGATGGCGCGGCGGTGCTGGGCGCGAAGACGATGCGCGTGAATTCCGGTGGTCCGCGGATTTCGCCGGATGCCGTGGTGACGACGGATTATCCGAAGAACGATGAGTTGGCGCAACATCTGAGCTGGTGCATCGAGTCCTTCAAAGAGATGGCCGAGCATGGGGCGAAGGTGGGCGTGAAGGTGACGCTGGAAAACCATTGGGGTTTGACGGCGAATCCGATGAACATCCGCATCGTCGTGGATGAAGTGAACTCGCCGTTTTGTGAGGCGTCGCCGGATTTCTGCAATTGGGAAAACGAGTACATGATGTACCACGGATTGGCGGCTCTGGCGCCGTATGCGCATACGACCGTGCATGCGAAGTATTGGAATCGCTGGAAGAATCCGGATGTCCAGCGGTGCGTGAAGATCATGACCAATGCGAAGTTTATGGGCGTGTTCGCGCTGGAGTATGAGGATGGTCCTTGGGATGGGGTTGAGGGGGCGAAGTATTTGTATCGCGAGGTGCTGGCGGCGCTCTGAAGATTGATTCTGCGAGAGTGAACCCATGAGTGTGACTGCTCCTGAAGCGAAAGCCCACGATCTGTTGAGTCAATTGGAGCCTGGCAAACTTGCGGAGGTGTGCAATTGCCGGTCACCCACGGCGCCCCGTCATCGAAAGAGCCTGCAACCAGATGCCGGTTGGGTTTCGATGGACGAAGTCCTAGCCGAGTATGGACTCACCACTGCGGATTTTCCGCTGAGCAAATAGATCTTGCCACCGTGGCGGATTTCATGGCTCGCCGAGACTCAGGCTGACATCCGACGCCTGGATCGCCCAACTGCCATGCGCATCTTCGATGGAGTCATTCATTTCGCCAAGACGAGTAGCGGGGATGTCTCCCCGCTTCGTGGCGACCCCGCCGGCACGCAACGGCTTCGTGTTGGTGGCTATCGAGTTTTCTTTCGTCTTGAGGGCGATTCGATGCGAATCGCGCGGGTACGCCATCGATCCGAGGCGCATCGCTGAGATATGGGAGCGTTACCGCAGCATCTCTTCGAGCACGCGCCCATAGGCACCACTGGGGATTTCGATTTCCAACATCGTTGCCAGTGTCGGAGCAATATCGTTCACCATCACCTGCTTGTGATAGCGACCAGGCTTGATGCTCGCGCCCATGAAGATCACGGGGACATGTGTGTCGTAGGCGAACGGCAATCCGTGTGTCGTGCCAGTTTTGTCCATCAGGAAATACGGGTTCTGCACGATCGTCATGTCTGCTGAGCGCGCGGGAAAGAATCCGTTGTTGATGCGTGAACTGAAGCGATCTTGCGGAGTCTGGCCGCGCAGCAGTTGCGAGTGTGTGTAGACGCGGAAGATCCCCGGATAGCTGCGCACGAACTCGGCGGCGGCTTCGGTGACGGTTTCCAAGGCGAGCTTTTTCTCAGCGATGGTTTCGCGGTTGAAGGTTACCCCATATTCGGCCCGGTGGGTGATCCACTTGCCTTGTCCGTATTTGGCACTGAGCGCAGCTTCGATGGCTTTGTTGAGATCGGCGGCAACGATGCGTTCGCCCGGCATCTTGCGGGCCTTGCTCACTTCCACAACTGGCGCGACGCCGTGATCGGCGGACATGACCACGACCACGTTCGCGAGACCGACCTTTTTGTCGAGGAACTGGAAGAACTTCTCGATCAGCTTGTCGGTGCGCAGCGAGATGTCGTGCACTTCGTCGCTATCCGGACCCTTGGCGTGACCGATGTAGTCGTTGGCCGAAAAGCTCACCGAGAGGAAGTCGGTCTTCGTGCCTTGGCCGAGCTTCTCGGCATCGATCGCGCGTTCGGCGAGAGCTTCCACCATGTCGTTCGCAAACGGCGTGAAGTCAAGCTCGGTGTATTTGTAGCTGGTGGTGGTCCTGGCTTCGCGCGGGAAAACTTTTGAAGGATTTGTCAGTGAAGTCCAGGGCATGTCGACGTACTTGTCGACGCCGCGTTCCGCGTTGTACTTGGCGACCCATTCGGGCAGGGCATTGGAATAGTAGGTGCTGGTGACGAAGTTGCCAGATTGGGCGTCGAACCAAAAGGCTCCGTCGGCCATGTGTCCGGCGGGCAGAATCGCGCTGCGGTCCTTGATTGAGATGCCGAAGGATTTGCCACCTTTGCCGGAGATTTTCAACTCATCGGGGATGGTAGAGACAAGCATTTTGCGGGGCGATGATCCGGCGGACGAGCCGTTGGCACCGATGAGATCGGTGGCGTCGTCGGAAACGCTGGTGACGATCTTCTTCTTTGCCGCATTCCACCAGGAGTTGCCGATGATGCCGGAAATCGAGGGCGTGGCGCCGCTCATGAAAGTGGAATGTCCAATGGCGGTGACGGTGGGAAAGTGTTCGTAGTGGGCGTTGGTGAAGATCGCGGCGCTGCGGAAGAAGCGCGCGAAGGCACCCGTGTACTCTTTCTGAAAGACGTTCAGGTAATCGTACTTGAACTGGTCGATGACGATTCCGACGAGGAGCTTGGGCTGCTTCTTGGCCGGCGCCGTTGCCGCGGGCTGCTGCTGTGCGAAGAGGCCCGTGAGGGCGATCCAGAAGAGGACGGACGAACGGATGAACATCGCCCTCTAGTTTATCAAGGCCGGTTTGAAGGCGAGGTGTTACAGGCTGAAAAAGTCGAAGAAAAACAGCACAGCGGCTTGCGGTACGCTGACGCCCTTGGCGGATCCGTAGATCGAACCGTGTTTGCGGACGGTTCCGTCAGCTTCGATTTTGCCGACGATGGAGCCTCGCAAGCGGACGGTACCATCGCTTTCGACACTGCCGACAATGGAGCCGTGTTTGCGGATGGTGCCGTCTTTTTCGATGCGTCCGGTGAGCGAGCCTTTGACGCGGATATCACCGTCCTTTTCAAAGCGCCCGACCAGCGAGCCATGCAAACGGATATCGCCCTGGCTTTCGACATCGCCGACGTATTGCCCTTTGACACGCAGTTCCGCCGTGGCGAGCAGGGCGAACGCTGCGAACAGAAACGACAGCGTCTTCAATTGGAACCCGCCGTTGGTTTGGGACGCGTGGTTCCGCTCAGAGTCGCCACATTCGGATCCGCATCCGCCGGGAAGGCGACCTCAGTGAAGCCGATGTTCATTTCCTCAAAGCTCTGATCGCCCCATTGCACGGACTTCGTTGGATCGGGATTCGCCTTGTTGTTCGGCGAGTTATCGAACACGGCCGTGTAGTAGAGGATGGTGCCCTTCGGCAGCTTCAAAGGCTTGGCGAGAAAGTAGGTGCTCTGCCAGTTGAAGTCGTAGCGTGGGACATCGAGCAGGGGCAGCGTGCGGCCGTCCGGATACTTGGCGACGATCTGAAACGCCTTGCCGCGAAAGTGCATGTGCGGCTGCAGCGAGATGAGTTCCACTTCGCGCGTGAAGGTGGCGTTGACCTTGGAAACATAAGCAGGGTCGCCGGGCGGGATGTCGAGGTTGGCGTCGGCGGGCGTGATGGTCATGACGCGTTCGCGCGGGGGCGTGTCGGCGAAGTAGAGGGCGAGTTCGGAAGAGTCCGCGGTGGCTTTGCCGTTGGGCGTGTAGTGGATCTCGAAAACGATATCCGAGCCTTTGCGCAGCAGCTTGCCGCGGTTTTCCCAGGCGATGGGCATGTAGCCGGGCTCGTAGCCGAGCAGGAGTTCGCGACGATCGGGTTCGGCCTCATTGGGGCGGCGTGCTGCGCGTTCGGCGCGGGTGGCGATGTAGGTAACGCCTTTGGGCGCGTTTTTGAGATAGCTGGATCCAGGTGGGCGGATGAACGCGTTCATGTGATGAACGACCGAGGCCTGATCGATCTTCCATTCCGCGGCGCGGATCCACATGTCTTTGGGGAGATCGGTGGCGGAGACGAGAAAGACATAGTCCATAATGCCGCTGGCGGGAATCGGATGGGCGGGGATTTTGACGATGAGATCGGGCTTGCCTGTGCGCCAGCCTCCTTGTGTACGAGGGGTGGTGCGAACGGTTGCGGTTGTTCCTTCGGGCGCGCCAGCGTCCACCCATTTCACGAGAATGTCGATTTCATTGGGTGTGAGCGCGCGGCTGTTGGCCATGTGGACGCTCTTCGCGGGATCCGCGGACCATGGCGGCATCGACTTCTTGAGGACTGCCGCGCGAATGGCTTTGGCCCAGGGGCGGACTTCCTGATACGAAGTGAAGGCCATGGGTGCGATCTCGCCGGGCTGATGGCAACTGACGCAGCGCTTCTCGATGATGGGTGCGACATCGGGGAATGCGACGGCGGCGAGCAGCGTGGCGGCCAAGAGTATCGGCATATGTCGATTATGCACCTTTGCGAAGTTGCCAGGCCGGTGCCTGAGAATCGATCCCGCAGAAAAGAAGGCCCGCGATGGTTGGTCGCGGGGCTTCCGATTGTGGTTCGATCGAACGCGAAGGCGCTAGAAGCGGTAGTACAGACCGAACTGCACACGCCGGGGCGTGTTCTGGGTTGCGGTCATGCGTCCGAAGTTCACGCTGTTGATCGACTGATCGCCAGAGTAGAAGAACGAATTGTTAAGCGAATTGGTCGATTCCATGCGGAACTCAACCGACTGGCGCTCGGTAATCTGGGTCGACTTCAGGATGCCGAAGTCGCCGTTATACCAGGCTGGTCCGCTGAACATACGGCGTTGCAACGCGCCCAGAGTGCCAGCGCCAGGGTTAAAGAATGCCTGTCCGGTGAACGCCGCCGCGCCGTCGGCACCCACTCCGCGGCCGTCCGCGCCGAGTGCGGCTGCGGAGATGATGAACGGTCCTCCGCCGGTCACGCGCTGCGTCACAATCTGCTGCAGTTGGCTGAAGTCAAGATTCGACGTTGCGGTGTTGGTGCCACCGGACCGCGCTGCGCGGTTGAGAGTACCCCGTTCGGAAAGGATCGAAAACGGATTGCCGCTTTGATAGGTCATCAGTCCGGAAATCGCCCATCCGCCGACAATGCGATTCACGACACCATTCGAAGTATCCAGAAAGCTCTTGCCCTTGCCGAACGGAAGTTCGTAGACAAAGTTGGCCTTCCAGGAATGCGGCACATTGAAGGACGTGATGGCTTTCTCGAGCTTGGCATTGTTGGCATCGAGGAACGCTTCGAATCCCGTCTGGCCGGTGCCATCGGCATCGCTCAGGCTCTTTGACCACGTGTAGTTCGTCTGGAACTGGAAGCCCTTGGCGAAACGCTTCGAGTAGTCGACCTGGAAAGCATTGTAGGTCGAGTTCGAATAGTTGTTCAGGATGTTCGCGGCGAGGCCGAGACCGTTGCGGAAGGAGTTGATTGGCGAAGTGGAACGCGGTCCGGTGAGGCCGTTGCTGAAGTAGAACGTCGCCAATTCACCGGGCTGCTGAGTTTGAAGGAGGTTGCGAACGGTGGCGTTGGTTAGCGCACCGCCTTGGCCGATCAGCGGGAAGACGGTGAGAGGCTGCGAGCCTGCGCCGGTGTAGGCGGGGTTGAAGCCTTGGCCAGCGGCATTGGACAAATTGGCATTGTTCAAGGCGCGGTTGAAATCGCCCAGGAATCCGCCAGCGTTGATATCCACCTGGTTATAGTCGAAGGCGCGGAACAACTGCGTGCCCTTGTTACCGAGGTAGCGGACATCGAGCACGCCGCCCTTCAAACGCTTCTGGATACTGATGTTCCATTGCTGGACATACGGCGTGCTGAGGTTGGGGTTGACGGTGCCGAACGCGCCGGTGGGATTGAGTAGAAAGTTGTCGCGGAAGGTACGGGGCACCGAGTAAGCTGGCACCGTGATCTGCGGACGGTTGTTCAGAGCGCCTGCAAGGTTGGTTTCGGTGCGGCCCTGCGACAATCCCGCATTCGTATCGCCCGAATTCTGAATGGTGCGGAGGTGGTTGTCGTTGACGTAGTTGATGCTGTATCCCGCACGGATCGCGGTGGATCCATCGCCGCGAACATCCCATGCCATGCCGAAGTTCGGCGCAAAGTTGTTCATGTCTTTTTTGTAGATCGGACGGCCCACGGCGTTGCCTGCGAAATCGAGCGTGCCGTTGCCCAGCAAGGTGTTGATGGGATTTCCGTCCGTCAAAATTGGCAATAGATAGAGCGAGTCGCGTTCGTTGACGCGGGCATAGTAGTCGTAGCGGACACCGAGGTTCAGCGTAAACCCTCGGCGGACGCGCCAACTATCCTGGATGAAGCCCGCGTAGGTGTCGTTGGTGAAGTTGCGTTGGTTTGTCTGCCCTGCGACAAAGCCGGAAGTGCGGTCTTTGACGTTGAACGTTCGGGACGCGGTGTTCAGCAGGCCTGCGATGTTCGATAGCAGATTGTTGGCGGCGGTGATTTCCGCAGCCGGTGCACCGGGAATGTCGGCCGCTACGATGCCGCGTTGATTGGGGTTGATGCCCAGGTTGTAGGTCGGAACGATGCCTCCATCGTTATACGAGCGGGAACGCACGATCTGGCTTTGGAAGCCGAAGCTGACCTGATGCTTGCCTTTTACCCAGTTGGCGTTGTCGAGAAAGTTGTAGGTGTTGACGTAGCGGCCCTGATTGAGCAGCGTCTCAATGGGATTCGAGAAAATCGTTCCACCGACGAAGTAAGCCGGGGGCTGTGCGCCGTTGATGAAGTTGGCCGGGGCGAGATTGAAGCCACCGCGCAGTTCGTTGGTGAGTGTGGCAGCCGGAGTCCAGCGCCAGGCGACGGAAACAAGATTGCGGCGATCGTTATTGGTGACGTCTGGAACCGGGGTGAAACCCGTTGCGGTCACGGTCGGGCGGTCGAGAATATCCTGATTCCACGAATAGCTTCCCGTCAAGGTGCTCTTGTCCGTCATGTAATAGTCGACTTTCGACGTCAGATTCTCGCGCGACCGGTTGGATCGACGCACGAAAGAGTAGCCAGCGGTGTTCCGCAACAAGCTCTCTCGGGAGTCGCCCGTGCGGTAGTTGTTGATCACCGACTGAGCGGGCAGCAACCCGATGAGCTTCTTCATTTCCGCGTCGGCGGATTGTGCGGTCACCTGCAACAGATTCACTTTGCGTACTTGTCCACCGGCCTCATAAGTGAAGATGCCGTTCTTCGCATCGTCGGTGAGCATCGTCCGGTTGACCGAGCTCTGCTGACGCAGACGCAGCCCTTCGGCGTTCACGAAGAAGAACAGCTTGTCCTTCTTGATGGGGCCACCCACCGAGCCACCGAACTGATTCTGATTCAGGAACGGACGAGCGACGCCGTCACGGTTGTTGAACCATCCGTTTGCAGCCGTTGCATTGTTGCGGTTGTACCAATAGGCGGTTCCGCGCAGCGTGTTGGTGCCTGACGGGGTGATAAACGCCACCTGTCCTACTCCGCCGCCTTGCGAGGCGTTGGTGTTCGAAGTGGTGATCGTCATTTCGGCGATCTGGTCTGTCAAGGGTAGGTTTGGCGTGTAGTCGAGCGCGTTGGTACGGATGAAATTGTCCTGGATGTTGATGCCGTCAATCGTCACCGCGTTGTATGTCACACGAAGACCGTTGATCGTGGTGCTTGTACGCCCGTTGGATCCGACGCCCGCCTGCGTGGCGATGAGCGCCAGAGGGTTACGATTCAACTGCGGCAACCTACGAAGTTGCTCGTTGCTCACCGTTGCAGAGATTTCCGCATTGGCGGTCTGCACCGCGGACGATGTGGCCGATACGCTGATCGTTTCGGTGGAGGTGGAGACCGAGAGCTTGATCGCACCCAGCGCGGTTTCGCGGGAGGTGTCGATCTTGATATTGTTCAACACTTCCCTGGAGAATCCGGGAGCTTCGATCGCCAAGCTGTAGCCCGCCGGGCGCAGCGCTGCGAAGAAGAAATTGCCATCCGAAGATGTGGTTGAGGACAGGATCGCGGTTTCAGATCCGGCAAGGCGAAGACTGAGCTTCGCGCCAGGGACCGAGGCCCCGCTGGTATCTACGACGGATCCGCTCAACTGGCCGGAGGTTTGTGAGAAGGCCGTAGCGGTGGTCGCAAAGACCAGCACAGCGGTCATAGAGACGTTGCGATAGAAAGCAGTTTGCAAACGAGAACTTCCCTCTGACGGTTTGGGAAGGAATGCGAAACTTTCACCTTTGCGAGGAGCAAGGGCAGGATCTCGTCTAGACACAATCCCAACTAACGTTAGTCAATTATAACCATTGAACGTATCGGCGAAGACGATGCGGATTCTAAGTCATGAGTTCGGCCAGCGTTACTACTGCCGTTCCCGGCAACTGGATCACCCGGCCAGCGGCCTCCGTGCTCATCACCGCGGCCTCGGCCAAGGGCAACCCCGCCGCCAAGGCCAATGCCAGCACCGCCACAACCGTATCTCCAGCACCCGTGACGTCGAAAACCCGCCGTGCTTTGGCCGCGATGTGGATCACCGGATTACCGGCCTCCACCACCGACATCCCCTTGGCTCCGCGCGTCAGCACCAGCGGACATCCATAGGCATCCAACAACTGACGTCCCACTCGCTCGGCCGTCGCGTCGGATTCATCCTCCGCCGCGCGCCGATCCACGCCATCCAGATAACGCGCCGCGGCAACCGCCTCGCCGTAGTTGGGGGTGATCACTGACGCGCCGCGGTATTTGGCGAAGTCGATCTCTTTCGGATCCACCACCACTGGGATCCTGCGGTCACCAGCCCAACGAATTGATCGCGCGCACAGACCCGGGGTCAGCACACCCTTCGCGTAGTCGGAAATCACGAGCGCTTCGCAGTCGTTGAGCAGCGGCTCCAGCACCATCCACAGATCCGACTCTTCGGATGCCTGTAGCGGATCCAGAACCTCTTCATCGAAACGGACGATGTGGTGATACCCATGCGCCAGCACGCGGCTCTTGCGGCTGGTGCAGCGCGAGGCGCTTTCCACGACGGCAGATACGGCAATCCCATAGGCCAGCAGGTGCCGCCGCAAGATCCGCCCTGCCTCGTCAATTCCGGTGACTCCGGCAAGTTCCGCGCGGCCGCCGAGCGCCGCGATGTTGCGAGCCACATTGGCCGCACCACCCGGATGATGGGATCGCGAGGTCACCCTCACAACGGGCACCGGAGCCTCTGGCGACATGCGATGCACCGATCCGTGGATCTGCTCATCGAGCATCAGATCTCCCAGAATCGCGATTCGCCGGTTTCCGGCCAGTTGGCTCCAGTTCAAAACTCCTCCATTATCCCATCCGCAAAAACGAATATCGCCCGCGTGCTCTCCTGAGCTTGCAAGGCGTGGAGGAATTTTTGTCAAGGAATACCCTCACCGCCCCGGATTCTTCGCCAGGCTCAACAGGTTGGCAAATATCCGAAACGCCCCCGGAACCCCTTCCGGCAACTGGCGATAGAACGCCCAACCGTTGTAGATCCAGATGCCCTTGCCGTACTTCGCATAGAGCATCCCGCCCTTTTGTGGATCCTGCCCGTCGTCATGGGCCTCCAGCAAAGCCTGATACTGTGGATCCCAACTCCGCATCCACTTGGAACCACGCTCTTCTACCCAACCCTCAAAATCCTTGGCGGTGATCTTGTTGGGCCATTGAAACAGCGGATGTTGGGGAATAAGCATCTCCACCTTTGAGGCCTCGTCCGTGACTTCTTCCGGGTTGTTGCCCATCGTGTAGGGATAAGGTCCAAAGTTCTTGTCGAACTCGGGTGTATTGTACTGAACAATCATCAGCCCACCCTGTTTCACGTAATCGAGTAGCCGGGCATTGTAAGTGGCGAGTTCCGGCCGCGCGGCATAGGCGCGGATGCCGAGCACAATGGCGTCGTATTGAGTGAGGTTTCCCGTCGCCACATCGGCGGCTGCTAGAAAGCTGACCTTGATTCCCAACTGTTCCAATGATGCCGGGACATCGTCGCCGCTGCCCGCCACGTAGGCCACCTTCAAGCCGCTCGCGACCTTTACGTTCACGCCAGATGTCTTGTAAACCGCAGGGCGATAAAGGAAAGACGACCGCAGCCCCGGATATCCGGCGACAGAGTATCCTTCTCGATACTGCTTGCCGCCGTACTCCGCGACAGCAGTGATCGTGAACACCTTCTCGGTGAGATTCGCTGGCGTCACGGTGAAGGTTACCGAGCGGTCTTCTCCATCCGCTGCCGTCGAAAACGGGGCGCTTGCCGGTTCGGATTTCCACCCCTGCGGCAGGTCGAGCCTCACGGTTCCCGACGCCGCGCCCTTTACATTGCTATGCAACGACACGCTCACCGGAAACGACTTGGCCTCAAACGGCACGATTCCATAATGCGGTGCGATCGCCACGCCAATCGCGGGGCCTACGACAAGAGGCTCATACACGGTTCCGAGGCCTGTCACTCGCTTCACCGACTGCACCACCGCAGCCAATTGGATCGGCGCTCCGTCAAAAACGAACTCCGCCGTGGCGACGTAGGGAAACGGTGCAGCGGGCCGGTGTAGCAGCGCCGGATCCGCAATGTCGTAGTAGGATTGCTCGATATCCGGTCGTTGAAAATACGGCCGGTTAAACGGAGCGTCGGCAGGCACAGTCACCGCAGCCCTGCTGTCCACGGGCTTGTTGCTCTCAAGGATGACGCCGTGCGCCTGATCGGGCGCGCCCGTCACACTGGTACGCACCAGCGTCACCGCCGCGCCGCTGGGATTCACCACGTGAACTTTCACGCCAAAGGTCTGTCCGGGAATCGCCACACGGAAGGTTTCGGGATCGCCAAAGAACATCGGCATCCGGGCATTGGGTTCGCGCTCCGGAGCGACCGTTGCCGCCACGCTCAAACCCAGAGAGAGCGCCAGAGCGTTGTTGAACTGCGCACGCTTGATCTCGAGTTCGTGGCGGAGATTGAACTTGGTATCGGCGTTGAGTCCGCTTTGCGCAACTTGATCGAGCAACGCCATGGTCTCCTTCAGACCCACGGCAAGGGCGGGTGCGGACTTTTCCGGCTGCGATGCCGAAAAGTTCTCAGTCGCCGTTTGCACGGCGGCATCGATGCGCGCGAGGCCGGCCTTCAGAAAGTCCGCATTGCCCTGGGCCAAGGTTGCGATGCCAGCTAGCGTGATATCGATGCCATCGAAGAAGCTGTCTTCTTTGCCTTGCGCAGGTGGCGAGAAGCGATGGTAGGCGCTATTGATCTCGCCTGCCTTGGGGACGCTGGGTCCGCCATTCTGCGATTTCTGCCAGCCCAACCCTTCACGCGCAAGCTGAGCATACGAAGCGCCGAGCAAAGGATCGTATGTACCCTGCGGAATCTCGACCTGGGTCGAAAGCTGCACTCCAGGGCGGCGTGCATATTGCTTGAGCGCGTTCCAGGGCTTCAATCCCGCGCGGATCTGGTCGGGGAACACGTTGGGATCGCCAGCGGCCTCGAACACAGCCTTCGCCATCGCGCCTGCGGTCTGGTGATTGCCATGGCCATCTGAAGTTCCACCGACGAAGACCGAAGCGATCACCAAAGGGCGCACCATCCGCACCACGCGCACGGCATCGTAGAGCACGCGGTCGCGCGTCCAGCGTTTGATCGATTCGTCCATGGTTTTCGAGAATCCATAGTCGATCACGCGAGTGAAATACTGCTCAACGCCGTAATATTGACCGGCTTTCAGCAGTTCTTCCGTTCGGACCAAGCCCAGAGAATCATAGAAATCGGGCGACATCACATTCGCACCGCCCTCGCCGCGATTGAGTGTGAGCAGGGCAACGCGCGTGCCGCGTCCACGCGACTCGTAGGTGAGCATGCCGCCGTCTTCATCGTCGGGATGCGCGGTGAGCATCATGAGACTGGCGCGTGTCCGCAGTTTCTTGAGGCTCTGCCAAACAGCCGCGGCACCACGATTGGCTGTGATTTCTTGCGCCGCGCTCGCAGGTGCGATCGAGGTGGAATAAGGAGTCTGCGCCGTCAGAAGCAGGGCAGGACAGAGCAGCACAATTGTCAGTCGCATGGTTATCGCGAGCCTCCCGTCCCACCGGCGTCGTGGCCGCGGCGCCGGAGCCCAAGCGCCTTAATCGTCTTCGAAAGGTGCACCGGGTGGATATCCAAAATCTGCGCTGCCTCGTTCTGGTTGCCGTTGCACTGGTCGAGCGCTCTTCGGATCGCCTTTCGCTTGGCATCCTGCACCATCGCCTGCAGCGTGTTCGGATTCTCACTCAGATCCGGACCCAGCGTCTCATAAAGTTCAGGAAAATCTTCGGGCAAAATCACTTCGGTCATGCCCATCACCACCGCCCGCTCGATGGCATTCTCCAGCTCGCGAACATTGCCAGGCCAGTCGTGACGGCAAAGCAGATCGCGAGTTTTGGGCGATAATCCAGCCACTTTCCGCTTCGTCCGGGTACGGAATTTCTCTAGAAAATGCCCGGCAAGAATTGGGACATCTTCCAGATGATCGCGCAGGGCGGGTGTCTTGATCGGGATGACGTTGAGGCGGAAATAAAGGTCCTGCCGGAAGCCACCCGATTTCACCATATCTTTCAGGTCGCGATGCGTTGCCGCGATAATGCGCACGTCGATCTTGATTGGCTTGGTGCCGCCAAGGCGCTCAATCTCGCGTTCCTGGATGACGCGCAGCAGCTTGGCCTGCAAACCGGGCGACAACTCACCGATTTCATCCAGAAAGATTGTGCCGCCGTGCGCGAGTTCGAAACGTCCCTTCTTCTGGATGATCGCGTTGGTGAATGCGCCTTTCTCGTGGCCGAAGAGTTCGGATTCGATCAAGGCTTCGGGAATCGAGGCGCAATTGATGGCGATAAACGGCCTCAAAGTGCGGTCGCTGTTGAAATGAATCGCGCGCGCAACGAGTTCTTTTCCGGTTCCGCTTTCGCCCAGAATGAGCACGTTGGAAACTGCCGAAGACGCTCGACCCACTTGTTGCACCAAGGTCCCGATCGGGGCGCTCACGCCCACCAGATCATGCGTAATACCCAGGTCTTCGCGCAGGCGTACGTTCTCGCTGACGAGCGATTCGATATCCCGCAGATTGGCGACCGCCAGCGCTACGATATTGCCAATGGCCGCAGCCATTTCGAGATCCTGATTGTCGAAGGCGTTGGCGGGTGAACGCGAATCCAGGTAAAGCACTCCGGCTGCACCCATAGGAACCGCGACCAGAGAGCGTACCAGCGTCACAACGAGGCTTTCCGCCCCCGTAATCTCTGTGGGAACATCGACCGCGAGCACGGCCACACCTTCGTTTGTGACTCGCCGGACGATCGTGCGCGAGACCGGCCACGAGGGGCCACCGTTACGCCGCCAGCTCTTCTCAGAAAGCACCAAACCGTCATCCTCATCGGTAAAGATTAGCGTCGCCTGTTCGGCCTTGGTGAGATCGCGAACGGCATCGAAGACGCGCTCTTCGAGAGTTACCGCATCGCGAACAGAAGCCAGGCTGCGGGCGAAGCGCAACAACCCGGTCAGATCGCGGACATCGCGAACACTGTTGGTTGCCACCGGCGCCTGCAGATACCGCGTATCCGCCGGACGAAGGACGACGGTTTGTGTGGCGTCCGCACTGAACAAAGGATTGGACTGAGACTGTGTGAGTGGAAGATACCGCAATAGTCGAAATTCAGAAGATCCGGCACGAATGCTGTCCCCTTCTGTGAGGACAGTCTCGTGGGCCGGCTTTCCATTCACGAGGGTTTGGTTACGGCTGCCAGCATCGCGAAGAACGATGCGGGTGCCGATGCGCAAGATAACACAGTGATGGCGGGAGAGCGCGGAGTCGAGTATCGCGACTTCGTTTTTGGGATCACGGCCGATCCCTGTTTCGCCCTCTTTCAGTTCGATCGATTGCCCGCGTAAGGGGCCGGACTCTGCCACCAGCCAGTACGGCGGGTCATTCCGCTGGCTGTCTTGGTCAAAGGACATAAGGGGAAGTATACCGCAAACTATAGACAAATGAAGTATTTAGCGATAGTGCTAACGTGCAGGTGAGGGAAATTAGCCAAAACGCTAACGGTCGGAATCTTCGGGAAGCTTCTTGTCGCTCATAACAAAGGATCTTCGCACTGGAAGCCGGATGGCGCTCGAAGTGCACCTTAGTTTGCTTCGCATTACTCACGATTCCATTCTGAACCGATTCCGTCGGCTCCCCCCGCCCGAATCGATTTTCTATAGCCGGTAGGATCCCCCCGATCCTGCCGGTTTTTTTAAATTCCCAAAGTCAACTGGAACCGGAACGTCCGGCCGTCATTCAGCGTATTGGTGATCCGCCCAAAGCTTGGCGACGCCAGATTGAAGTTCGGTTCGGCGAACTGCGGCGTGTTCATCAGATTGATCGATTCCGCTCGCAACGTCAGCGACTTCTCACGCGGCAACTTCCAGCTTTTTTGCAGCGACGCATTCACATTCGCGATCTTTCCGCGACGGAAGGTATTGCGACCGAGGTTGCCCCGCGACTCACCTACCCGCATAAAACGAAAAGCGCTGCGAGGCAGCACGGCCTGCGACATATCCGGATTGCCCGCAACGGCACCCAAAATCGAGGGATCCAACAGATGTACGCGATCACCGCCCTGCCCGTCCACATTTCCGAAGCCCGGACCATCGGAGCACGACTCTACCGAAAACGGCGTCCCCTGCTTGAGCAGCCAAACGCCATTCAGCGTCCAGCCCTTCAGCCAGCGACCCGGCAGACCCGCGTTGCCGCGCATCAGAAACGCATGCTTCTGATCGAACGAACTCACAGCCTTCAGGTCCCCATGGACATTGTCTTCCGACTGGCTGCGGCCCGTACGCGCGTCCTGCCCGGCCAGCGTACTCGTATAGTCGTTGCCCAAGTCGATCGCCTTGCTGATCCAATACGAGACATCTCCGCTCACACGCCATGCCGACGGCGTGATTAGCGACACCCGGCCCGCATCGTAGTAGCCGCGCGAGGCGTTCAACAAACGAAACACCTCCAGATAGCGGGCATCCGCACGCCGTGCGTTCAGCGTTGCGGACGTCACCGGAACCCCGGCAACAGTGTTCTGCCCGCGATTGTTAAACCACATCTGAAAGAGCTTGTGCGAACGGCTGCCCGCATAACCACCTGCATCTTCCAGCCACCGCGCAACTCCGGTTCCCAACTGAAGTTGTACTGATGCGAATAGGGCGTCGCCAAATCCGGCGAAATCTCAAAGATGCCTGCGCGCAAGCGGCTCAAGTTCGCGAGATCCACACCCGCCAATAGATTGCGCAGATCCGGAGCACCCACAAACACGCGATAACTTCCAGGCGGGCTCAGCCTTGTCTGTCCAAACGTCGTCGCAAAGATCTCGCCGAAGTGAACACCGTATGCCCCGCGAATCACGCCCCACTTCGGACGCTTGTACGCGAAGCCAAAGCGCGGGCCGAAGTTGTTGCAGTCGCAATCGAATGGAATCGTATCGATGTTGTTCACTTCCACCGGTCGCGACATCGGCTCAAAACGCAGGCCAATGTGCAGCGTCAGGCTCTGCGATACCTTATAACGGTCATCCACGAACAGCAGCCCATTCCAGTAGCGAAATCCGCGAATGTTGTTGCCAATCGCCTGCACATAGTTCGACGGTGCACCCAAACGAAAGTTCGAGATCGCGTCACGCCCGAAATCATTGGTGAACGCGAGGATGCCGCGATTGCCGTCCTGTTCGAGTCCGTTGACCTGATTGCGAATTAGCTCACCTCCAAACTGAAGGGTGTGACGTTGGAAAACCCGGCTCATCGCCGCCGCATAGCGAAACCTGTTGACCGCGCGATCGATTGGGATCGGCGGCGCAGGACCCAGCCCACCGATCGCATTTCCAAACGACACCGTTGGCCCAACGGCGTTCGGCTCCGGCTTGATGAGCGTCCCCGAGCGGTCGTAGCCGACTGTGACGTTCGAAACCGTCGCCGGATTCCAAGCGCGAGTCCATGTCACGCGAGGCGCGTGGGACTTGAGATCGGTATCCGGATTCTGCCCCGCGATCAGTTGAAAGGCTTTCACCTGTTGCGACGTAAATCGGTAGGCAATACCGAGGCGATCGCGCGAAGAGGCCGTAAAATCAAGTCGCGCGCCACCATTGTCGGTATCGATGATCTGCCGCGAATTCGTATTCAAAGCCCTCGGATCGATATCCGTTCGATTGGGCAGTTCAAGCTTGTAGGCACTCATGTAGCGAAGAATAATCGTCGCCAAAGCAGGGTCCGTTGTCAGCGGCGTGCGTTCGCCCGGAAGCGGCACCAGGACGTTGCCGTTCACCTGCCCGCGCACCCTCTGCTGCATACCGTCCAGTGTCATCCGCCAACGCTTCGACAGCGCGCCTGCCAGCGCGAAGCCGTATTGATTCTCACGCGCGGGCTCCACACCGCCCGCCTGAAAAAAAGCGCGTGCGGAAAAGATGCTGTTGTTGTGCGCTGCGTAAACCGATCCGTGATAACCTCCGCGCGCCGCAGGGACCGCGGGCAAATGCACCGGATTCGCGGGACGATTGCCAAACTCGCCGCCAAAGTATCCACGATCGGCCTTGAATTCTTCGACAATCGTGGCGGTGGTTCCGAGACGGACATTGAGCTCTTTGATCGTATTCGTATCGATCAGATTGAACTGCACGTTTTCATTGCGACGGCTTTCGCCCGAAGCGGCATCGGTTTGACCCATGAGATTCAACTGTGTCCGCTGTGTTTGTGCAGGCGCTGGCGTTGCAGGCGGAACCGGCGTCGGCGCGGGCACGGATGGCGTTGGCTGTTGGAACAACAATAGGAGATGAAAGCTCATGCGGACAACTCAAGCAAGTATCCACGCTTGCCAACGTTGCGTCCACGCGTGAGGCCCATCAAGGCGTCTACGCCTTCGGCCTCGTGGATGTGCCCACAGAAGAAATACTCGGGCTGTTCCTCATCGATGAACTTACGAATAGCAGGGCTCCCAAAATGCTGGCTCTCGCCCGCCCGGTCGAGTGGCGTATCCTTCGGCGGGCAATGACAGATCACTACCAGCGGCTTCAATCCCCGCCACCGGTCAAGCTTTGTCGAAAACTGCTCTTCGGTATACTCTCCGGGCGTGTGGAACGGCGTGAGATTCGAGTATCCGAGGCCAGCGACCGAATGGTTCCCGATCTGGATTACTGTGTCATGGAACGTTTGCAGTCCATACTTCGCCGTGAACGCTTCGATATCGGCAACGGATTCGTGATTGCCCGGCATCACCAGTAGTCGCTTGCCCTTGGGCTGCAGCAGCGGGCCGACTTTCTCGAGTCCTCGGGCAAAGTTAGTGAGGTCTCCGGCCGCGATATACAAATCGGCGTCCATTGCCATGAGATGCTCAAGGGCCTTGAGATCGCCATGGATGTCTGAGAAAATCAGAATCCGCATGAAACTAGTACTGTATCAGGGAGAGGTTGAACTCAGGCGATAGTTGCCCGAAGTATCCGCCCTGTACTTCTCGCTTCGATCGACATCGCATCGCCGTCAGTGAGATGTCTTGGCATCGGTTTCGCGATGCCCGGTCCTCGTCAATCAAAACATGACCGGCAGACGCGATCCCGAAAGCTTGCATTACGGCGAAGCAATCACGGAATCAACATCACCGGCGCTTGCCAAAACGCCGATCTCTCACCCTTAGGATCGACCACCGTCACCTGGCATAAATACTCGCCGGCATCGAGCTTGTCGAGCGCGAAAGCAAACTGTATCGGCATTGTGCGCAGCTTGTTTGCCAGCCCTTCGCCAACCCCGAGTGGTTTGGTTTCAAACGCTTTCTCCCCATCGCGATAAAAGGTCACAAACGCAAACAGCGGATTCAGGCTGTTCGGCATGTACGCCTGCAGAAACACGTACATGTCTCTGGCTTTGCTGAACACGCGCGTCACTGAGGGAATCAGTTTCTGCCCATCCTGCACCAGCGGATTCACAATCTGCTTCGTATCCTTCTGCGCATTGAACACCGCATCGCGCATCGGCGCGCGCTGGCTGCTCAGCACCACTGAGCTGATGGGGACGCGCTCGGGCGCGATCTTCACCAAATTGGGAATCGTGAACTTCATCTCGTAAGTGCCCATACGGCCTGTCTCCGCATCGCGCGCCAACACTTTGATCTTGTACTTGCCCGGCAACAGCGTGAAACCGGTATCGTACTCAATCGGACGCCTCGCCAACTCCGCCGCGGTGCTGCCGGTGAGCTTGATATCCACCTTGTCGCGGACGTTCGAAACGGTTGTCCCATAGCTGTCCTTGATCTCACCGATGAAGTCGATCACCGTATGGTCCGCGCCTCCGCGCCGCGCCAGAGCCAGTTCACTACCGGGGATCTTCATCACCACGGGCACATAGTATTCGGCGCTATTCAGTTGAAAGTAGTCGACCTCCATCGCGATCGTCAATTCCGTCACCGGATCGCCCAACATGAGCGCATCTTCCAACTGGCGCTCTTTGTCCGCAGTCGTGAACTTACCGAACTTCTTGTTCGCGTAGTAACCTTGCCGGTAGTCCATCGCGATGTCGGTGCGGCCGTTGGCCAGCGTGATTTTGATCTTGCGGAACTTACCGTCGGGATTCGTATTCGTCGTGTAGTAGCCCAGAATGTAATAGCTTCCAGTGGCCTTCTGCGCCTGCACAATGCCTTGTCCAAGGTCGTTGAAATCGAGCAGCGCCTTGCCGCCGGTATCGGCGCCAAGAGTCCACAACGTGTCTTGGGATTGCTGTAAATTCGAAGTGATCGCGTTCGCGGCCGCGCCGGTATACATCGCAAGACCGCCTGGTGAGCCGCGCGTCGCGTCACCGAGCGGGGCCTGCGCCACGACTCCGCGAGCGTCCACGGGCCAGAACGCAACGCCAGCGCGAATCGCCGCGTTGATCGTCGCCGAGAGTTGCGCCTGATTGTTCGTGCCGTTTAAGCGGAGCCCGCTGGCGAAGTAGACCAGCGCTTTCTTTTCATTCAGGCGTCCGAGCATGCTGGCCGCGGTTTGCAGTGCTGCAAGCTGACGATCCGTGAAGAAGATGTTGAACTCGGAATCATTTTGTCCAAATGCCGACCCAGCAACGGATGACGCCGCATCCGCTCCCGGCGCGTTCTCATCCTCGCCAACGATGAGAGTCTCAATCACAGCAAGCAACTTGGAACGGTCGCTGGTGAAGTCTTGCAGCACTTGCACCGATCCGCTGGTGAACGCCATGATCGCGACCAGATCGGCCGTTGTCATTTGGGATTTCACGAACTTCTTCGCGGCGTTGAAGGCGCGCAACTGGTCTGCGGGAGGCATCGCGGTGAGATCGAAATAGAGCGCCAGAAGCCGTTTGTCGCGATAACGCACATCGCCGGGCGTTTCCGGAGAAATCTGCCCACGCGTCAGCTTCGCCAGTGGGGCCGCACGAACCGTAGCTGGAATCTCCGACTGCAAAAGCGCCTCGTCGAGCTTTTGATACTCGAAGAACTTGATCGTTTGCGGAACGCCGTCTTCGGTCAATACGAAGTCCTTCGTAGTGAGACCGGTGATTGGATTTCCGGCCTTCTCCTTCACCACAACCGTTTCGATGACCAACTGCGAGGTTGCTTGAAATGTCGATTTTTCCGCTGCACCGGTCTTGGCCAGCAGCAAAGCGGTGAGTAACAGCATCTCTAGAACCTCATCGTCAGAACAGACTGCACCGTGCGCATTGGATTCGCGGTCGACGGCAACCCAAACTGTGTGTTGCCCAGAACTGTATTCCAACTCGGAAACGTCACATAGTTGAGAGCATTCGCAGCATCGACACGGAAGTCCACGCTAAGGCGCTCGGACGAACGGAACGTGCGGCTCATCGACGCATTCAACACGAATTGATTCGGCCCCGTGATGGTATTTCGCCCCGCGTCGCCCCAACGCCCGTCGGCAGGAACCGCATATGCCGCCGGATTCAGCGCGCCGCCAACGAACAGCGGCGCGCCCGTATAGTCGGGTCGGATGCTGCCCGTCACGCCGGTTCCACGCACGGGGTTCAGATACACCGGCGTCAACGGCAAGCCTGTGCCTGCAGTCGTCTGCGTGCCGAGCGTCCAGTCTTTCAGAAACATCGCCCGCCAGCCTGTGGCGAGAGCCTTCATTCCGGTCGTGAACTGAAGCGTGGTGGTCACCGAGTGCCGTTGGTCGAAGCTCGAACGGCCGCGTTCCGCCTGTAAATCCAACCAATTTTGAGCGATGAGCGATCCGCGCCCACCGAGCGTCGCGTTGTCGATCGACTTCGCGTACGTGTAGTTCACGCTGGCGGTGAGACCGTTGCGCAACCGCCGCCGCACCTGCAACTGCCCTGCATGGCGAATCGAATTGCCATTCGACACTAAGTACGTAAACCCGGCAGGTTCCAACGACGTTGTCGCGCCTGGAAATGTATTCGGTAGAATCTGTTGTTGCGCTCTCGTGCCCTTGCCGCCCGAATAGGTCGCGACAACCTGCAATGCGGCAGGCAGATCGCGCTGGACGGAGAATTGCCAGTTCTGCGAGTAGCCCACTCGAAAGCGCGGATCCACCGCGAAAGTCGTCGAAGATCCCACGCCGTTCGCAGAAGCGCTCAGTCCATCCGCCAACGTCAAGCCAGGCGTGGAGATTCGCAGATTCCGGGATAGCGGTGCCTGTTGCGCCATTTGCATCGCGATGTTCCGATAGACCGATGTGTCGTAGTAAATGCCGTATCCACCGCGGATCACCATCGACGAAGCAGGCAGCGGACGCCACGAAAACGCAACCCTGGGCGAAGCATTGTTGCGATCGGGCTGAAGCAAACCCCTGCCCACAACTGGCGTGAATCCGGCAAGATTCACCAGCCGCCCGTACTTTTCTTCCATCGGCGTCCAGTATTCCCAACGCACGCCCAAGTTCAACGTCAACCCTGGATTCACGCGAAAATCATCGTTTGCAAAAGACTCATGAATCGACGAACGCAAAAACTTGTCTGCATTGCCGAATGCAATCGACACCGTATCCGGCGCACCGCGCAGGAACTTCACAAAGTCATCCGCACCAGTAAAGGCGAAGGTCCCTCGCGGATCCTGCTGCGACAGCACGTTGAACTGTTGGCGCTTCAACGAGTATCCAAAGGTCATGTTGTGGCGACCGCGATTGAGGAACGTATCGGCAGAGAAACCCGCGGTCTGATTGCGGATCAGCGAAGACTGGTCGGAATCCAACGTGGCGATGCCATTCGCAAAGATCAACGTCGGTGGACCCCAGTTCGCAGGCTCCTGGTTACCACCTGTGATGCCCGCTTCCGCAGAGACATTGCGACGGCTATTGAAGTAGGGACGCACTTCATTGCGAAGCCGACTGTACGTGTACCCGAAGTTCGCGAACGTTCGCTGATTGAACGTCCGCCGGTAGCCGAAGCCTGCGTTCAGACCGCTCACGCGACCGGTATCGAGAAATCCAAAAACGTCGGGAGTATCGGTGCGTGTGCTCTGCCATGCGAAATTGCCAGAGAAGAAATTCTGCTTCATCATCTTGCTGGCGCGGGTTTGCAGATCGTCTTGATGCAGTCCACTGACGAGCGGAACCTGATAGTTGAAACGCCTGCCACCAGTGAAGTTGGGCAGCGGATACAAATCCAGCAACGCGCGCGCTTGGGCCGAAATCCCGCTGGTCGCGCGATGCTCCGCAGTCGGCATCAAGGCAGAAGCCAACGAAGCATTGCTGTTGCGCGTCCATTGGTAATTGACCGTGAAATTCGGACCCATGTTTCGCTTGAGCAATCTCGGAATTCGAAAGGGACCGCCGAAAGAGAACAGCGCCTGCACCCGGTTATACGCTGGCTTCGGAGTGGCTTGGCCGGTGAGCGAGTAGTTCCGCGCATCGAAGTTCGAGTTGTTGAGGATCGAACCGAGGTTACCGTTGTAGAGCGATCGCTGTCCGCGGCGGTTGTTTCCAAACGCAGGCAGTAGGGCAAACGGTGACGATGCGCCATTATTGACGAGGAATCCGTCGGCCGCCTTCATCGCGAGATCTTCTGAAGCGGGCGCGGATGGCTGCCTTTCAACCGGCTTCTTCGCTGGTGCGGCCACCGCCGTTTCGGAACGTTCAAACGGCTGCTTCGCCTTGGTCAGCGGTCCGAGCGATTCCACCGGCAGTGCCTTGAGATCCCAATAAATCGGCGGATTCGGAACGGCGATCTCGCGCGTTTCCACCGCAAACAACTGCATCTCGACTTTGGCTGTCCAGGTTGAACCTTCCGGCAGGTTCTCAAATCGATAGCCACCCTGCGCATCCGTCAACGCACGAACGATCTGTGAACCGCGCGTCAACGTCACCGTCGCGCCCGGAACGGGTTGTTTGGAGAACTGCACCGTTCCGGAATGGTCCGCCGCCATGAGCGGAAGTAGAAGCGCGATGGCGAGCAGGGCTGTCATTAGTTCTCAGTGGGCTTTTCGATTCTCTCGATGACGAACACGGGAGCCTTTGCACGCTTCGAATCCAACTTCAATCCCAACTGTTCCTGCACGGCGGTGAAAATCGACGAACCGCCAGGTTCCGTCGTCGGTGCCTCGCCAAGCGCGGCCTCGGGAGCCCATTACAACTTGAAGCTGTATCCACCTGCGAGGCCAGTTTCGTCGATGACTGGGCGTCCGAGTTGACTGGAGAGAGCTCGCACGAGCATGGAGACCTCGGCACCCGCGCCTTCCATTTGGTTTCGTCCATTTCGCATGTGCGGCCCTTCCTTGGACGCGACAAGTTTGTGTCCGTCTCTGCCAACTTTCAGCGTGTAGACAGGCATCTCGCGATTTTCAACGCGGAGCACGAGGCCAAAGCGTTCGGCAAGCAGGGCTTGCATCCGCTGTCCATGACGCTTGAATCCGGCCTCCATCTTTTCGCGGCTCATCCCCGGGCCGGGAGCTTCTTCCGGAACATCCGGCGTTCCGGTGATGTTCCATCGCGCGCTGCGGATCCACTCAGGTCCACCGGCTACTTGGAATTCGCGGAGATCATAGGCGAATGAAAGCAGGGTCATGATCGTGGTGTTTTCCGTTCGGATACCGCCCTGGGGACCGGGACGGATGCTGGAGCCCTGCGAGTTGGGATCGCCAGGCCGGACCGATGCCACTTCGAACTTGTACTTCGGAGGAGGAGGCAGCGTTTGCGCTCGTAGCACACCCACGGCGAAAGGCACGGTGAACGCAGCCAGGCATACGCAAGCGAGCGCTGCTTTGCGGGATCCGCTCAGCGTCTCAGCCACGCGCGCCTCCAGAATGTCTTCGATACGCTGCCGCAACGTGCCGCCTCCGATCCCGGCCGCGCAAGCCAACGGCGATTCGACATAGTGCTTGCAAACATTGACGATTCCCTGTGCGTAAACGTGGGGTTGCTTGCCCGCTTCAATCACCGCCTCATCGCAAGCACGTTCGCGTTCCTCGATCGATTTGCCGCCGATCCACCAGACCAACGGATGGAACCAGAAGAGCGTTTCCACGAGCATGTGCAGCGCGGATGTGAAGTTGTCTCGCCGCCGAACGTGTGTAAACTCGTGCGCGGCAATGGCGTCGAATTCCTCGGCCGCGAGTACTTCCGCAATCCCTTGCGGCAGCAGCAGCACGGGCTTGAAGAACCCGAAGACGCCGGGCTCGAACAGTGCCGATCTCGAAGCGAGGACGGGGATGGGCGATTCAATCTCGACCGGCGATGCGTTGCGAACTATGGCATGCAACGTCAGCCACGAGCGGATAAGCCGGGCGGCGAGCACGACCGCGCCGAGAATCCAGATCGCGAGGAGCGCGACCGGCCACCACGATGCTTCCAACTTTGCGACGGCGACATTCGTGAGGACTGGCAGTGTCTCAAACGATGACGTGATCACTTCCGCCGACATGGTCCGTTCAACTTGCGCGGGCTGAACAGAGTGTAGGTTGACGCTCAGACCCAGCCAGACCAAGGGCGAGAATGGCAACAGGAACTTCAACGAAGCCGCTAGCCAGATCGCGTGGCGCAAGCTCGCGCGGTTGTTTCGGCAGGCGAATGCGACTAGCGCCGCGACGGCGGCGAACAAGGTCGATTGCCAGAGATGATTGGCGATCTCAGTCATGGTGCTTCTCCTTTTTGGCCAGATCCTTGATCAGCTTTTCCGCTTCTTTTACGTCGCTCATGGTGAGCTTGCCGGATTCGACCAGATGCGCCATGACTGGCTGCGTGCGGCCTCCGAAGAGGCTCAGTAAGTCATCGATGAGACGTCCGCTCGCGGCTTGCCGAGAGACGACGGCTTCGAAGATGTGGGCGTTACCGATCTTTCTGGCACGCCGGAGTGCACCTTTTTCTTCCATCCGGTAAACAGTGGTTTGGATCGTGGTGTAGGCTGGACGGTCGGGCTCAGGAAATGACTCCTGAATCTCGCGAATCGAGAGCTTGCCGTGATGCCACAGAGCATCCATGATCTGGAGTTCGAGTTTGGTGAGCTTGGGCAGTGCCATCTGGATCTACTATATCTGTCTGTTTTTCTACTACGCAAGTCAAAAGTGAGAAGTTCCAAGAGAAAGTCAATTCGGTTGAGGGCGCGCGGCACGGTCTACGATCACGACATCCATCGGCATCCTTTTTGAGACGAGTCTGAGCCCCAACTGTTGCTGCACCGCTTCATAGATAGAAGGTTCTTTCCCCAGATCCGTTGGCTTGAAAGCCGGCGGTAGCCCGGGTAAACGCTCCGTCATCGGATCGCACGTCCAAGACAGATCGAAGGCGTACTCACCTGCCAGCCCCGTCTGATCCAGCACGACTCGCCCAAGCATGCCTCCGAGACCGGTCAGATCATAACGGTTCGTGCTGGCGCAAGTTTGTGCCCACTCTTTGCTTGCACAAGTACGAGGACAGACATCACGCGAGTCTCAAGGTGGGTCACCAACTGAAACCGGGTTTGCAATAGCTTCTTTAGGCGGGCGGATCGGGCCGTTTTCGAAGCATCCAGCCGCACATCGCCAACCTTTGCTTCGATGGACCAGCGGTCGGAATGAATCCAGTCCGGACCTCCAAATAGTTGAGCGTCGTGAAGTGAATATGCACTTCGAACCATTTCACGCAAAGTCACGTTTGAGATTCGCAGGTCTCCATTCGGAGCAACCTCGAAGACATTGCCGAGCTGTTTTTCCTTGAATGGCTTGACCGACGTGACTTCGAAATGTTGGGCAAAAAGAGAACAACTCACCAAGAAGAGAAGCATGGCCTTTTGACACCATCCGCCGCGAACAAGTTCCGCCGGACCTGCCAGAACCGATCGTCGCGATCAAGTAGTTTCGGGATGCAGAACCGCAACCGGCGTAGCCGCGGTCTTCTTCGCCTTGCGTTGCGCGAGTTGCGGAAACGAAAGCAGCGCGGCGCTGATTGCTGTGATGCCGAGCGTCGCCCACAACTGCGCCCTTGCCTGTCCAAGGCCGGCCAATGGAATTTTGGGAGCGCCCGCGATCACCTCGCGGACATACGTGAGGTCATCGATCTGCGCCACCAGCATGAAAGTAGCCACAGCGATCGTCAGTTCGAGTTTGTTCGCCGCACCGAATCGAGCGAGGAGCAGGACGCACAACGGAGCCATCGCCACCACGGTGTGATCCCAAGAGACAGGACACAAGATCACCGACAACGCGACGAAATGCCAAAAATGATGCGCAGAGCCGCCGTTGCGCCACGCGAGTTGGGCAACCTGTCCCACGAGAGCAAGCGCCATCCCATAAACCAGCGCGGGACCCAGCGTCGGCCAATCGAACAAATTTTGAAAATACGGATTCGGCCGCAACAGCGCGATCATGGTTCCGGTGAAAGACTGATTCATCCAAATGCTGGCGTATCGCCGCGAGTCCTCTGGCATCACATGCAAGTAGTAGTGCAGGAAATCGCTGCTTCCGACAACGAAGAACGTAACGGCCTGAATGGCGCCGAATGCGCCGACCATCGCCGCCAACGCGCGGAACCTGCGCGTGGCTAAAAGATAGACGCCCAGCAATCCAGGAAACAGCTTGATCGCGGTAGCCGCGCCGAGTGCGATTCCGCTCAGATCGTCCCGTTCATCGCGCAGCCAGCGTCCGCCCAGAAACACCAGTGCCAGG
Organism: uncultured Solibacteraceae bacterium; assembly: GCA_964500255.1. Lineage (GTDB taxonomy): Bacteria > Acidobacteriota > Terriglobia > Bryobacterales > Bryobacteraceae > F-183. Next base: position 35,732 of record CAZCPL010000026.1, read on the forward strand.
ATCGCCGTCGAGAACTGCCCGTTCATGCTCTGCGAGAGGTGCGGAAACCAGAGCAGCGCGAAGCCAAGCAACACGAGGCGCAAGTGCGAGGCAATGCCAAAGTCGCACATCGCACGGTGCATCACCGCCGCATACACCAACACCCAAGCCATGCCCCAAATGAAGAATGTGGATTGAATGGAGATCCCGGCCGCGGCGAACGGCAGCAGCATAACCGCGGTGACCGGCGGATGAAAGTTCTCGAGTTCCGGACGATTGCGCTGTTTCGCCGTGTCGCAAATCACGCTGAGATCGGCGTAGATGCTCTTGTTCTGCAACAGAGCCTTGGCCGCGCAATAGTCCTGATCGAGGTCGCCGCCTGCGCCAAGCGCGTATCCGCGAATGTAGCCAAAATTCATGGCGAGCCCTTCGGCGAACAGCACCAAGCTGAACATCAGAAAGGCATAACGCGGGATGTTTTTCGAGAGCACTCTTCAGCGTTATCGGCCAGAGTGCCTTCGTCCATTACGGTCGGTTCACCGGGAACGTCCAGCCCAAACCCTTTCTGTTCAGCAACGCAAGGCCCGGCGGGAGAGGACGGACTTCGAAACATCCGTCGCCGCCTCCGCGCAGAGTTTCCAGGGATTCTTGATCGACTATGGTGTTATCCAGGTTCGGATCGCCAGCCCATTCTCTCCTGGCGAGTTTGAGCGGCGATCGCACAAAGCAACGAACCCTGTGCCCCTGCAGTAGAACCTGCGGAACAAGGCGCCCCCCAATGTCCGGCTACCGCGACCGTCAGCTTTTCCATAGAGAATCTATCGACTGCGAACCTCGAAAGTTCACGCGAAGAGCGCGCCAGCGAGCGTGAACTGTGGTCTCACGCGGAAGGGAATGGCGCAGCCGCCAGAAGGTGCGGGCGAAGTGGATCAGTGAAGCGAGCGAAGAAATTGTCACCGCCGGGTGATCGCCGGTCCCTCAGACCCGGCAGCAGTGGCCGCCTGCTTAATCTCAAGGTCGAAGATAAGTCCGCGCAGGAGTCGCGTCATCTTTGGTCCGGATCTTCACGGTCCCGCTGACACGCCACATTGCATGGTTCGCCGCTTCTGAGTATTGATTGATTGTGCGTTGCACGGCGCATTCAATAATGTTCGTTCGTTATTGGATCCGCAGGTTCGCATGATCTGTGAAGGCACCTCAACTCGAAATCTTTGTTGAAAGTCTTTCAGGCTGGTGCATTCTAGGGCGATCGGCTAATGCCTCAAACGCACTCAAGGCTTTCCGGTAGCCAGTTGCCGCAGTCAAGAGTTGTGCTCCCACTGTAATCCTCCATTTTGCGTGCGGAGACCTGACTGTGGCGCAGAACTCGCGAAAGTGGTTTCAACGTTCCGGAACCCGGCATCGGGAAAAGGGCGGATCCCCGATCACCGGGATCCGCCCTTTTGTCTTAGCCCCGCAG
>CAZCPL010000027.1:0-3844 GCA_964500255.1 uncultured Solibacteraceae bacterium
GGGCGAGTATGCCGGTCTTCTCGCCATTCGCGGATACCACTTGAGCCGCGGCGATGCGCATCGCAATGTCTGTTTGATCCCGGTGTCGGCGCATGGCACGAATCCCGCTTCAGCCAACATGGCGGGCATGGAAGTGGTGGCCGTGAAGTGCGATGACGAAGGCAGCATCGATGTGGAAGATCTCAAGCTCAACGCCGAGAAGTATGCGGAAAAGCTTTCCTGCATCATGATCACGTATCCGTCGACGCACGGCGTATTCGAAGAGCGGATCCGCGAAGTCTGCGAGATCGTGCATTCGCATGGCGGCCAGGTATATCTCGATGGCGCGAACATGAACGCCCAGGTTGGCGTTTCGCGGCCTGGCGACTATGGATCGGACGTGTCGCACCTCAATCTGCACAAAACCTTCTGTATCCCACACGGTGGTGGCGGACCCGGCATGGGCCCGATCGGCGTGAAGAAGCATCTCGCGCCGTTTCTGCCCACCCATCCTTGCGAGCCGGGCGGGGTGAAGACCGTGGGTCCTGTTTCAGCGGCCCCGTTTGGATCCGCGTCGATCCTGCCGATCTCGTACACCTACATTCTGATGATGGGCGGCGCTGGATTGCAGCAGGCGACGGAGACGGCGATTCTCAATGCAAACTACATTGCGACGCGGCTCAATCCTCATTTCCCAGTGCTCTACAAGAATGAGAACGGGCGTGTGGCGCACGAGTGCATTGTGGATCCGCGACCTTTCAAAGACCAGTACGGTGTGTCGATCGATGACATCGCAAAGCGGCTGATCGACTACGGATTCCATGCGCCGACGATGAGCTTCCCGGTTCCGGGAACGCTGATGATTGAGCCGACCGAATCGGAGAGCAAAGAAGAGTTGGATCGCTTCTGCGACGCGATGATCGCCATCCGCAAAGAGATCGAAGATGTCGCCACCGGTCGCTTCACCGCTGCCGAATCACCGTTGCGGCATGCACCGCACACGGTGCACGATATCGCCGATGACAACTGGGATCGCAAATATACAAGGGCGGAAGGATGCTTCCCCGCTGGTACGTCGCGGACCGATAAATACTGGCCCGCGGTGAATCGCATCGACAACGCATATGGCGATCGGAACCTGTTCTGCGTCTGCCCGCCGGTCGAAACGCAAACGGCTTAATGACATCGACATCTTGAATTGATAGTGTGATCGGAGGAGACAGTCCCCAACATGACTACACAAGAAGTTGCGAACAAGCTCGTGGAACTCTGCAGCCAGGGCAAATTCAAAGATGCCGTGCAGGCGCTCTACGGGCAGGACGTCGTCAGCGTAGAAGCATCCGCGCCTCCGGGAGGTTCGCGCGAATCTGCCGGATTGGATGCCGTAGTCGGCAAAGGCGAGTGGTGGGAAGCCAACCATGAAGTGCATGGATTCAAGCTGGAAGGTCCGCTCGTGGCAGGCAATCATTTCTGCGTGCGCTTCACGATCGATGTCACCTGCAAGCCCACGAGCCGCCGTCACACGATGGACGAACTCGCCGTCTATGAGGTGAAAGACGGCAAGGTTGTCCGCGAGGAGTTTTTCTACTCAGTAGACTGAGCGCTTACTCGGGCACGGTCAGCCGGATCCCATACGGCGGAACGATCGTTTCCTTGGTCGAGTTTGAGGGCGGCGCGGTGAGCAGCACCACCTGCTTGCCGCGCAATGCCTCCAGCACGGCAATTAGACGTTTTTCCGGAGCTCGAGCGTCGATCTTCACGTAGATCGAATCGCCAACGAGTCCGCTGAGCGCCTCGGGCTTCACGGCCGTGATGCCGTTGAACACCTCGCCCGCTGCCGTACGAGCCGCGCCATCTGCACCGAAACACCAACCGTGAGCACAGGCTTGCTCGGATCCTGAGCACTTGCGGCACATGCAAGCATCGCTCCCAAAACACAGATAGTTCTCATGACAGATCTCCTTGCTGCGGCGCCGCCGGACGACGTCCCATCGACGCCAATCCCATGGTTCCGCCCAGTCCCATCGTTTCCACTGCGGTCGACGGTACGATGACCATCGACCCCTTTTCTTTGATCGCTTGGTAGAGCATATTCATCGCGCGAAGCTGCATCGCCGTTGGATTGTCCCGATACGACAACGCCGCTTCGTTGAACTTTTGCGCGATTTCCGTTTCCGCCGTGGCGAGGATCGTGCGGGCTCGGCGTTCGCGTTCCGCTTGAGCTTCGCGCGGCATTGCATCCTGCAACGCCGGCGGAATCTGCACATCGCGGATCTCGACCGACTGCACCGTGATGCCCCAAGCCGTTGTTTTCTCATCGAGAATGCGCTGCAGTTCGCGCCCTAGTAATTCGCGTTCGGCGACCATCTGATGCAGCTCATGGCGGCCGATGGATTCGCGCAACGCCGTCTGCGCGGACATCATGATCGCTTCTTGAAAGTCCTGCACTTCGAGGATGGCTTTCTCGGCGTTCCACACGAGCCAGAAGACGATGGCGTCCACATTCACCGGCACGGTGTCGCGCGTCAGTGTGGATTCCGCGCTCACGCTAGACGTACGCACACGCTGATCCACCGAGCGGCTCACTGTATCGACGATAGGGATGATCTGGAACATGCCGGGTCCTCGAAGGCCCGTGAACTTGCCCAGACGGAGCACGGCGATGCGTTCCCAAGGGTCCGCCACGCGGATCGAGAACAGCGGATATAAGCCGATGAGAACCGCGCCAATGAGCAGAACGGGCGTGTTCGTTGCCCAAGTGAGCAGAACGCCGATGATCGTGCAGCCTGCAAACAGTGCGAGCCCGACGCTATTCACTCCATCCAGCCGAATCTCGGGTTTCATACTCTTAACGCTTTCCTTTCTTGCTGTTGTTGTCAGCCTTGAGGTCCTGCAGTTGGTCGATCAGTTCCTGCACCGTGTATCCGGTCGCGCCGGCCTTAGCCACGAATTCACCGACGAGTTGATTGAGTTGACGCTGCCGTTCGATCGCGGGAGCGGCGTCTGGACGTTGCATGCCGATGAATGTACCCGTGCCCTGTTGCGTTTCGAGGATCCCTCGGATCTCAAGTTCGCGATAGGCGCGGACCACAGTATTTGGGTTGATTGCGAGATCCACCGCCAGTTGGCGGACGGTGGGCAGTTGATCGCCGGGCTTGAGAAATCCACCCGCCATGCCGCCGGTCACCTGATCGATGATCTGGCGGTAGACGGGCACTCCGCTCGAAAGATCGAGCCGGAACCCGGAAAACAGTTTTCGTTGCGCGTATCCAGCCATCTAGAAAGATAGTGTACTAGTTGACTAGAACAAGTCAAGAGAAATCTCACATAATACGATCAACAGGAAATGCTTGATCCCAGTCCCAGCCTGCAAACCGCTTTCGGATTCTGGCCATCGAAAGTGCTGTTGATAGCCGTTGATTTCGGAGTCTTCACCCACCTTGGCGGTGGACGCAAGACCGGCGTCGAACTCGGCGCGGAACTCGGTCTCCACCCGCGCGCCATTTACGACTTCTTCGATGCTCTCGTCGCGATGAAGTTTCTCGATCGCGCAGGCGACGGACCCGAGGCCTTCTACCTGAACACCCCCACAGGCGCGCTTTATCTGGATGCGAACAGTCCTCGCTACGTTGGCGGCATCCTCGTGATGTTGAATGCGAGGCTCTTCAAATTCTGGCACGATCTTCCAGAGGCCCTGAAAACCGGCCACCCGCAAAACGAAGCGAAGCACGGGCAGGAGGGCGTTTTCGAGGAACTCTACGCCCATTACCCGGACTTGAGCAATTCCCCGGTGCGATGACGGGCCTGTCCCGTATCAACTTCGAAGCCTTCTCGGGCAAGTTTGACTTTTCGGGATACCAGACAC
>CAZCPL010000027.1:3854-36779 GCA_964500255.1 uncultured Solibacteraceae bacterium
ACCAGACACTCTGCGACGTGGGCGGTGCGACTGGTCTGCTTTGCATTGAGGTTGCAAAACAGCACGCCCACTTGCGCTGCACCTCTTTCGATCCGCCTCCGGTGGAACCGATCGCGCGACGGCACATCGCAGAGGCCGGCTTCAGCGATCGTATTCAAACCGCCGGTGGCGACTTCTTTCGCGATCCTTTGCCCAAGGCCGATGTCATCACGATGGGCATGATTCTGCACGATTGGAATCTCGAAAAAAAGATGCACCTCATCCGCGCCGCCTACGATGCATTGCCGGCAGGTGGTGCGCTTGTGGCGATTGAAGCCATCATCGACGATGCGCGCAGAGAGAATGTGCTCGGCCTGCTCATGTCCCTCAACATGCTGATCGAGTTTGGCGACGCCTTCGATTACTCGGCAGCGGACTTCCGCCAGTGGTGTGCCGAGGCCGGTTTCCAGCGCTTTGACTCCATCCATCTTGCTGGCCCTTCGAGCGCCGTAGTCGCGTACAAGCAGGCTCGCCGGATATACTAAGAGAACACGCTTTGCCCGTCTTTTCACAACACAGGACATCCACGCGCGCACTCTGCGCGCTGCTTGCGCTGTTGGTGTGCTTCTTTTCGGTAGCGCTGTACAGTCCTCTGCATGTTCACAAGAACCGGCAGTGCTCGCTGAACAATCTTGAGTATCAGATTGCCGATTCGGTCACTCCTGTTCTCGATCTTCCTCAGCCTGTCGATGAAGCAATTGCGATCCTGATTGAAGAGTCCATCGCAACCCCTGTGGCCACTGTCTCCGCGCAGACCTCCCGCGGCCCTCCTGCTGTTTCCTTCTCCTAGCTTCAGATCCCCATAAATTTCACAGGAGTGGAAACCCATGCGTTTCGTTGCATTGTTGTTTGTTTTGCCGTCTGCGCTCATCTTCGCGCAGGCTACCGCCACGATTACCGGTACAGTTACCGATCCCGCAGGAGCTTCCATGCCACGCGCTACGGTGACCATCACCAACGCGCTCAGTGGATTCTCGAGGCAAGCGACTACCACGCAAGAAGGCGTTTACACGATTTCGAACCTGCCTTACAACGCCTATCAACTGACGACTCATCGAGAAGGCTTCGCGAACGATGTGCGTCCGCTATCGTTGCGGTCGAATGTTCCGGTGACCGTCGACATCAAGCTCGGCGTGCTGGGCAAGATCGAGACGGCGAACGTAACGGCCTCCGATCAGATCATGCTGTTGAACACCGAGGCCACCGGAACCCGCACGGAATTGAGCCAGGCAATGATGGATAAGCTCCCCGTAGCGTCGGGAAATCGCGGCGTAGAGGCGGTTTTGTTGACATTTCCGGGATTTGCGCAGAATGCCAACGGCGCCATCCACCCCCGCGGCGCGCACAATCAGATGACCTTCGTTGTCGACGGCATGCCCATCACCGATCAGCTCACCGGCGCATTTGCGACCTCGCTCGACACCAGCATCGTACAGAACATTGAGCTGTTCACAGGCGACACTCCCGCCGAATACGGCCAGCGTACAGCAGCCGTTGCGAACATCACCACGCGCACCGGCATCGACACCGGGCGGATGTTCTCAGGCAACCTGCAGAGTTCCGCATCTCAATTTGACGCACTGGGACAGACTGCGCAGTTCACGGGAGGCAACGACAAGTTCGGATACTTCGCGTCGTTTTCCGCAATGAAAACTAACCGCTTTCTCGATCAGGTATCCATCGACAACCTTCACAACGGTGGCAACGCCGAACGAATGTTCTCGCGGCTCGACTACCGTGCCAGCGCAAAGGATGTCCTGCGGCTCAATCTGATGGCGGGGCGTTCTTCGTTTCAACTTGCCAATCTTCGATCGCAACATGCGGCGGGTCAGGATCAGCGGCAGCTGTTCAAAGACTGGTCGGCTTCGTTGGGATGGCTGCGTACAGTGAACGCTCGCACAACACTCGACTTCACCACCTCGTTCCGTACGTCGCAGGCGTGGCTGTTTGGAAGTCCATTCGATACGCCTGTCACGGCCGATCAGGCCCGGCGGCTTTCAACGTTCAACATTGGCGGACGCTACAACACCGTTCGCGGCATCCACACATTTCGCATGGGTGCGGACTATCAATACTTTCCCGTGAGCGAGAACTTCTTTTTCGGCATCACGGATCGAGACTTCAACGATCCGAGGTCCGAAGACTACAATTCCGGGCTCGCCCCGCACGATCTGACCCGCGGCGGCAGGCGCTTTCTGTTCTCAGGCAAGGATTCCGGCTATCTGCCCAGCGTCTTCTTTCAAGACACCATTCGCTGGAAACGAATGACCTTTTCGCTAGGTTTGCGGCACGATGCCTATCGGTTTCTGGTGAAGGGCGATCAACTCCAACCGCGTCTAGGCATGGCGTTTGCGATCAAAGAGACCGGTACGGTGTTCCGCGCCTCGTACAATCGAACCTATCAGACGCCACCCAACGAAAACCTGCTGTTGTCAGCTTCGCCCGCAGCGGCTCGCCTGGCTCCGCCCGCAGTGCGCGAAGCGCTTGGTGGTAGCGCACTGGCGCAGATCGTTCCTGAAACGCAGAACTTCTATGAACTGGGTGTGCAGCAAGTGCTCGGAAAGATCGCCAGTATCAATCTTGCGTACTATCACAAGAATTCGGACAACCAGCAGGACAACGACAACTTTCTCAACACCGGCATCATCTTTCCGATCACTTTGAGCAAGATCCGGGTGAATGGCGCTGAAATGCGCCTTAACATTCCGAACTACAAACGTTTTTCGGGCACGTTGAGCATGACGCACTATCGCGCGATCTCGACGCCGCCATTTACGGGTGGCTTGTTTCTTGGCGCTGGTGCAATCGATGCGTTGACCGCTGGTCCGTTTGTGATCGATCACGATCAGACGCTAGGCTTGCAGGGCAATCTGCAGTACACGTGGAAGAATGGCTTTTGGACCTCGGGTGCAGTGCGCTTCGATAGCGGACTGGTGGCGAATCGTTCGGATCCCGCGCAGGTCGCCGAAGATCCGGATTACTTCGATCTGTTGCCCTATGTGAATCTGGGCGCAAATCCACCACGCGTGAATCCGCGGTCGATCCTGGATTGGGCGGCTGGCTATGAGCGCACGCGAGAAGGTCGCAAGCGCTGGGATGTTCAGTTCCAGATGACGAATCTGACGAATCGCACAGCGCTCTTCAATTTCCAATCGATCTTTGTGGGGACGCGTGTGGTGCAACCGCGCACGGCGGGCGTGAAGTTCCGATGGTTCTTTTAAGGGAACATCTGCGCGGCCGAAGCGATATCGCTTTTGCCAAGCCGCCTTTGGAATTCGCCTGCCGAGTACTTTTCCTCCTCCGCAACACCGCCGCTGCCCCAGGGATTCACCACCAGAATCTTCCCACTGTCCACATTCACACCGTTGACGATAACGATGTGCTCGCTCGGAGACGAGAACGCGCACCAGAATGGACCATAGTCTTTCAGCACTTTGCCAAAATAGTCGAGATCGTCAGCCAATCCATTGAAGTAGGGTCGGCGAAATCCGCTCAGCCCTAGCGAGATGCGGGTTTTCCAATAGTCTTCCACTGGCAGGCCATTGCGCCAGTAGTCCGAGTAGTTGAGTTTGTTGAGTTCGATCTTTTCGCGGATCGCGCTCAGGGGCTTGCCCTTGAAATCATAAAGCATGCAGTAGGCGGCGTACCAGCACGAGGCGGCGCTACTTTGGCCAAGTGAGGTGTTGATGGTGTGTTTGACGGACGGCATGTCTACTCCCTCAAGCGTGAACCAGCGTGAAAAGGTATCACGCTGTTTACACTAGACGCCGTGGAAAAGCATTTGCGAAATCCTGTAGCCATCGTGATCGGCGCAGCCAGAGGCACCGCAGGCGTGAAGTTCCGCTGTTCTTTTAGCAGTGGAACATCTGCGCGGCTGACGCGACATCTTTCAAGCCAGGACGAGCCCGAAACTCACTCGACGAATAGGTCTCTTCCTTCAGCAGTGCCAGTGTAGCTAAAAGGATTCACAACGAGAATCTTTTTCCTGTCCAAATCCACGCCGCGAATCACAATGGCATGTTCTGACGGAATCGAGAAGGCGCACCAGAAAGGTCCGTAGCTCTTCAAGATCTCGGAAGTCGGTGTGCTCCGGGTCACGGGCGTGGAACCATGCCGGAATCGATCACGCTGTTACCCTAGCCCCGGTGACGCATGAGCAAAAACTTGTCGCTATTGTGACTGGCGCAGCGCGAGGCATAGGGCGCGCTTGCTCGGAAGCACTGCTCGATGCTGGCTTTGAAGTGATCGCCAACGATCTGGAATCCTTCGATGCCGGCCGCGCCTTCTGCCACATCGCCGATATCTCAGACCCCGCAAAACATGAGGGTCTGGTGCAGACGGCGGTCGGCCGTTGGGGCCGTATCGATTGCCTTGTCAACAACGCGGGCGTCGGAGCGATGCAGCGGGGCGACCTTCTGGATGTGAGCCTGGAAAGCTATGACCGTTGCCTGGGAGTCAACACACGTGCGATGTTCTTTCTCAGTCAGGCGGTGGCAAAGGCCATGCTTTCTACTTCGGATCCACCGACACATCGCAGCATCCTGAACATTACCTCGAGCAACGCTGTTGCGGCCTCGATCACGCGGGGTGAGTATTGCGTGTCGAAGTCCGCGAGCAGCATGACTTCGAAGCTGTTTGCACTGCGGTTGGCGGGCCGGGGGATTGGCGTGTACGAGATCCGCCCTGGGTTGATTGAGACCGAAATGACTCGTCCGGTGAAGGATCGATACGATGACCGCCTTCAGGCACTGGTTCCTGAGAACCGGTGGGGGCAGCCTTCGGATGTCGCTGCGGTTGTGCGGCAATTGGCCGAGGGCCGGATGCCATACTGCACTGGGCAGGCGATCGCCGTGGACGGTGGGATGACATTGATGCGGTACTAAGCCGGTACAATTTTCCGTACGGTATTTTTTTCATCCCCCCTTCTGAGGGGATTTCCCTTTTTGAATCAACATTCCCCCCTTCGGATCTCAACGTGCAGGGTAGTTTGAACCGGGCGACCAGTGCATCAATGCACCCCTAGTCATGAGGCGTTTAGTACTTGAGTCGTACGGGTAATGGACCCAGCAATCACCGAGTAACAGCCAACTGTGCCCGCCGAGGTACGGGGTTATCTTGAGTAAGCAAGAGGCGGCGGCAATGTATCGCCCCCACTGCTACGACCTGGGAGGAAAGCCTTGCGGCTTCTATTTTTATCTATTCTGTGCGTCGTTTCCGCGATTGCACAAACGCGTCCCACCATTAATGTCAGTCCGAATTCGCTCACGCTTCGGGCAGGCACGATCCACCAATACACTTACGTGATTTCCAACTTCACAGGCACGCCCAGGTTGACGTGGTATGTGAATGGAATCGTCGGCGGCAGTGCCAAGATTGGCACGATTACGCCAACCGGCCTGTTCACGGCCCCAACGGATCCGCCGAATCCGGATACTGTCACGGTCCGCGGCGAGATCAACATTCCGAGCCCCGATCCGACTTTCGTTAAGCCCTCGGAATCGGTAACGGTCCGAATACAGCAAGGAGTTCCGGTGATTTCCGCCACAGCACCCGCGAGGATCAAGACCGGCACATTCACGCTCACCATAGATGGCACCGGATTTGCGACCACCAGTCAGCCGCGTCTCAACGGCACCGCACTGAGTGTGACATCCGGTTCACCGACGCGACTCGTGGCCACCGGCACGCTGCTGAATACACAGGCCGGTGCCAACATCCTCACTGTTTACAACCCCGGCACGGGGGCGCTGACCTCGCTACCGAAAATCGTCATGGCCACCAACTATGACGGAGCGGAAAAGGTGTCTGCCCGCGATGCGGCGCGCTTTCTGGAACACGCGACGTTCGGTCCGCGACGTCAGGACGTCGACCGCTTACAGGCGCTTGGCTATGCGAGTTGGATCGATGAACAAATTGGTATGGCCGCAACTGTGATTCCTTCGGGACTCGACCTGAAGCCGCTCGAATGGGCCCAGGACGCGTTCTTCAAGATTGCTGTCAGCAGTGACGATCAAGTACGTCAGCGGATGGCGTTCGCGCTGCATCAGATTCTTGTGGTTTCGGGAGTTGAGGTGGACGATCCGGTTGCCTACAACTCGTACTTCCGGATCCTGCAGCGCGGTTCTTTAGGGACGTACAAGCAGCTTGTGCGCGAGATTGGGTTGAATGCCGCCATGGGCGAATATCTCGACATGGTGAACAATGACAAGGCTGCGCCGGGCAAGAGTCCGAATGAGAATTTCGCCCGGGAACTGATGCAGTTGTTCACGCTGGGGCTGACCAGGCTTGACCAGCAGGGCATCCCACAAAACGATGCCTTTGGTAAGCCTTTGCCGACCTATACTGAGGCGGATGTGCAGGAAATGGCTCGTGTCTTCACCGGTTGGACTTACGGTATCAAGCCCGGGGCAACGGCGAGGAGCCATAATCCACGCTATTTCGGCGCTCCTATGGTGGCCGTCGAGGGCAATCACGATCAGGGGATCAAGCGGTTGTTCGACGGCACAATGCTGCCGGCGAACAATGGCACGGTTCGGGATTTCGATACTGCGATCGACCGCATCCTTGCGCATCCCAACGTTGCGCCATTTATCTCGAAAAACCTGATTCAGCACCTGGTGACAAGCAATCCGACCGCCGGGTATGTGGGGCGGGTTGCGAGCGTTTTTCAGGGTACCGGAGGCGATCTGAAGGCGGTTGCGCGGGCGATTCTGATGGATCGGGAAGCGCTCGGCATGCCTTTGCTCGCTTCCACAGGACACTTGCGCGAACCAGTGCTATACACCGCGGGGCTTTCGCGGCTGCTGACCGCGCGCATCGCCGATCACCCGTTTATGACGGACGAGAGTCAGGATATGGGTCAGCGACTGTTTTATTCGCCGAGCGTATTCAATTATTTTTCACCGACATATCGGACGGCAGGAGTGGTGAGTCCGGAATCGCAGATTCTCACCGCGCAGACGGCGTTGCGGCGAGTGAACTACGCGGCGAAACTGATCTACGGCTGGTTTGGAAGCGATGTGACGCTCGATATCGCACGGTTCCAGCAAGCGGCACCGGATGTAGACACACTGCTCGACCTGGTGAATCTTGAGGCAATGGGATCGCGGATGTCTCCGCAATCCCGGGCCGCCATTCGCACTGCTTTGCTCGCGCAGACCGACTCGAAAGAAAAGGCACGCACCGCGTTGTATCTGGCGCTGACCTCTTCGCTCTACCAGATCATCCAATAAAGGAAATGAACATCATGAAGAATCGACGCGATTTTCTGAAAATGTGCGCCTCTGTCGCGATGCTCGGTGGAGCCGGACGTTTGCTGCACGCGCAGGGCAACCCGAACTTTAAGGCGCTTATCTGCGTCTTTCAGTTCGGTGGCAACGATGGCAACAACGTCGTGGTTCCGATGGATTCGGCACCCTATGCGCAGTATGCGGCTGGCCGCGGGGGCGTTGCGTTATCGGCGGGTTCGCTGTTGCCGATTCAAGCGCAGGGCAAGGCGTTTGGCTTGCATCCCCGGTTTACCGATCTTGCGCCGCTCTACGCCCAAGGCCGGATGGCGATGCTGGCCAACGTGGGAACACTGGTGCGCCCGGTGACAAAGGCGATGCTTTCGAGTTCCGAAGTGCCGCGCAATCTGTATTCCCACTCCGATCAGACGCAGCAGTGGCAGACATCGAATCCACTGGGAACGGGTGGAACCGGATGGGGCGGGCGAGCGGCCGATGCGCTGTCGCGCTCGTATCCGTCGCTGTTCACACCGGCGATTTCCGTTGCGGGCAACAGTTTGTTTCTCACGGGACAGACCACGACGCCAGCGAACATCAGCGGCGGTAGCGCCTTTGGCCTCGATACCATCGATGAGTCTCAAGCCGACGATGTCGCTCGCCGGGTCGCGCTCGAAAACATCATGACCTTTGACACAGGCGTGACGCTGGTGGGGCCGACGAGCAACGTGTTGCTCAGTGGCATCCGCAACGCGGCGAAGGTGCAGCAGGCTCTGCAAAATGCGCCTGTATTGACCACCGCATTCCCCACGACGGGCTTGGGCAACCAGTTGAAACAGGTGGCTCAGTTGATCGCCGTGCATCAGGCATTGGGAATGAGTCGGCAGATCTTCTTCGTATCGCAGGGCGGTTACGACAATCATTCCGACTTGCTGAACTCGCAGTTTGGGAGGTTTGCGGAGTTGAGTCCCGCACTGGCCGCGTTCTATCGGGCGACTGTCGAACTCAACCTGGCGCAAAATGTCACGGCGTTCACGGAGTCGGAATTCGGACGTACGTTCGATCCAAGCTCGACGGCGGGCAGCGATCATGCCTGGGGCAGCCATCACATGATCGTTGGCGGCGCCGTGCGCGGCGGACAGATGTACGGGACGTTTCCAACGTTGGCATTGCGTGGCCCTGACGATGCGGGCAGCCGCGGTCAGTGGATTCCGACTACGTCGCTCGATCAGTATGGGGCGACGCTGGCGTCGTGGTTTGGGGTGCAGGCTGTGGATTTGCCTCAGGTATTTCCAAATTTGGCGAACTTTGCGACGAAGAACCTCGGGTTCATTTAACCCAAGGTGAACGGAGTGGCGGCAGCTTCGCTTGCGACGCATGCCGCCGCTTCGTTTTTGCCAAAGACATAGAACACAAAATCATCTTCGAGGATCCCGGCACGGATCACCTGATCTTCGATCGCCAGCAGGAGTTCCAGAAAGCGCCCCACGTACGGATCCCGATCCGCCAGTTCAAAAGGAAAGTGGCCGCCCATATAAGACAGCAACGTGCCGCCGACTCCTTTCTTCTCGATCACCCGGAAGATTTCGGGACATAGCCGCTTCAGCGCCGGGCCGGCAATCGCCTCGGTGGGATCCATCGCGCGAATCGCATCCTGAGGCGGGATGATGTAGTGAATGTGCGATGTGTAGTCGATGCCCGGGGGCACGCGTGGGGGTCCGTTCCACGCCGGCCGTAACTCGCCCGGCACGCAAGCCAGCGCAGCGTTGATCCACCGGACTTGCGTCTCACTCAATTGAAACCGGAACGGTCCTTCGAACTCTTGCGCCACCAGAATTCCTTCGGGTGTGAGGATGCCGTTGAGGTGTCGCAAAATACGTTCGGTGTTTTCGATGTGGTGCAGCACGCCCTCTGCGACGATGGCATCGAACGGGGCTTCGAATTCCACGGTATTGAGGTCGGCGACCCTGTACTCGATGTCCCTATAGCCGAGTGCCGTGGAGGCTTCTTGCGCGCGTGCAAGTGCTTTGTCGGCTATGTCGGTGGCGAGGATGCGGCAACGGCATCCATAGGCGCGGAGGTAGCGCTCAATCCAGCCTTCGTTCGCGCCAAGAATCAGGCAACGGCTCGATGGATCGCGCAGCCGCGATGCGAGGTACTTTTCCAAACAGTAGTCGATCCAGGCGACCGTTGGGCTGCCGGTGATCTTGCGGCGAATGTGGCGCTGCACGATGGCGGTGGAAAGCCATGTGCCGGTGTAGGTGGCGGGGCTGTCTGTGTTCCAAGGGTTCGAGGGAGGCTCGCCCGCATCGAGGCCTGTCATCTCGGCGAGGGTCGCGGGGTGCGGAGGAAAGTCATGCAGTTTCCGATTCTAACGCAGACGTTACAATAGAAGTTTATCCACATCCCCTAAAATCATGGCTTTTCAGATCCAACCGCTCCGCGAGGTCCTCGTCCGACCGGCCCTGCCCTCGGCACTCTCGAGACTGACCGAAATCGCATACAACTTCATGTGGTCGTGGGACCACAATGTCCGCGCCGTCTTTCGCCGTCTAGACCCTGTGCTGTGGAAGCAATCGAATCACAATCCCATCGTTCTGTTGGGACGCATCCAGCAGCAGTCCCTGGAAAAGGCTGCGGCTGACCCACGCTACGTTGCGGTTTACAAGCGGGCCTGTGAGCTCTTCGACGCCTACGCTTCGTCGCAAGGCAAGTATCCAGGCCAACTGGTTGCGTATTTCTCAATGGAATACGGCCTGATCGATTGCATGCCGATCTATTCTGGCGGACTCGGCGTGTTGTCGGGCGACCATCTGAAATCGAGTTCGGATGCGGAAATCCCCCTGATCGGCGTTGGGTTGCTCTATCAGAAGGGCTACCTCACGCAGGTGTTGAATCCGGATGGCTGGCAGTCGGAAAAGAATCCGGTCAACGATTTTTACACTCTGCCCGTGCGGCCTTGCAAAACTGCCGAGGGGGGCGACATCTTGGTGCACGTGGATCTGCCCACGGGACGGGTGTTTGTCAAGGTCTGGTGGGTCGAAGTGGGCCGGGTGAAGCTCTACCTGCTTGACACCAACATCCCTGAGAATGAGGCTGTCGAATTCCATCGCGATATAACCGACATGCTTTATGGCGGCGATTCGCAGACGCGCATCCGACAGGAAATCGTGCTCGGCATCGGCGGTCTGCGCGCATTGGAAGTACTGGGGCAGAAGCCTACCGTTTATCACATGAACGAAGGCCACTCGGCTTTTATCTCGATCGAGCGGATCCGCCTGCTGATGGAACGCGAGAGCATGTCATTCGAAGAGGCCGTCGAAGCCGTTCGTGTGAACGCGGTGTTCACGACGCACACATCGGTGCCCGCAGGTATCGATCTTTTCGAAAACGGTCTGCTTTATGAGTATTTTTCGCAGTATTGCGTCCAGGCGGGCATCCAGTTCGAACAATTCCTGGCGCTGGGGCGCAAGAAGGATTCGAGTCCGCAAGAGCGGTTTTCCATGGCGATTCTCGCTATGGGAACCTCGTCCTATCGCAATGCGGTGAGCATGCTGCACCGCGGTGTTTCCCAGGACATGTGGCAGGATCTGTGGCCGAACCTTCCGACTTGGGAAGTGCCCATCACCTCCGTGACCAACGGCGTGCATCTGCCCACATGGGTGAACGGCGATCTGGCGGCAATTTACGATCAGCATCTCGATCCCGACTGGCGCGATCGCAACACCGACCCTAAAGTATTCGAAGGCGTGAAGGACATCCCGTCGCAAGAGTTGTGGGAGGCGCACAAGAAACGCAAGCGCCGTACGGTGCAGTTTTTGCGCGACCGAACTTCTGCCGCTGCGATCGCCCGCAAGGCTCCACCGCTGGAGATCCGCAAGATGCAGGAGTTGTTCGATCCGGATGTCTTCACGATCGGATTTGCACGGCGCTTCGCGACCTACAAGCGCGCCACGTTAATCTTCAAGGATTTCGATCGGCTGAAGAAGTTGCTCAACGATCCAAAGCATCCGGTGCAGATCGTCATCGCGGGCAAGGCGCATCCGAAGGATATTCCGGGCAAGACGCTGATCAAAGAGATTGTCAACATCTCTCGCGATCCGGAATTGAACAACCGCCTGATCTTTCTCGAGAACTATGGCATTCAGGTAGCGCGTGAGATGGTGCAGGGCGTCGATTTGTGGCTCAACAATCCGCGCCGCGGCGAAGAAGCCTGCGGAACCAGCGGTATGAAGGCCGCGATGAACGGTGTGCTGAATCTGTCGATTCTCGACGGCTGGTTCGATGAAGCGTTCGAACAGAGCGGAAGTTGGGCGATCGGCGGCCGCGAAGAGTACAGCGAAGATCAGGACATCCTGCATGCCCGTGCGATCTATTCGATTCTCGAGAACGAGATCCTGCCGGCTTACTACGGCAGCCGAGATGCGCAGGGCGTTCCGACGGAATGGATGCGCCGTGCAAAGCAGTCGCTGATGTACGTAAGCCCGTATTTCTCCTGCCAACGCATGGTTGAGGAATATCATTCGGCGCTCTACGCGCCGTCGCATCGGGCTTGGGAAGAGGCATCGGCGAATGGATTCGAAAAGATTCGCGGACGTGCCCGGTGGAACAAGCACGTGCAGGAAGTCTGGCCGCGAGTGCAGTTTACGAATCTGGGCCCTGACCCTGGGAATACGGTGCTGACCGGTACTCGTATTCCTATCGAAGCGTCGATTGAGTTGGCGGGTTTGCGGGCAGAGGATGTGCGTGTGGAAGCAGTGATCGGGCACGTCGGAGTCACCGGGCAGCTCGAAGATACCCAGGTTGTGACGTTGCCTCAGATCCGCCAGAGCGGTTCGGTGATCACGTTTGGGCGGGAATTTCTGCCGCATCAGACGGGGCGGCTGGGATATGCGCTGCGGGTGAGTCCGAATCATTTCGATGATCCGCTGACGAGGTCCTGCTACGCGCTGTTGCGCTGGGGTCAGTAGGGATACCGCTTAATAGCGGACCTTGTCCAAGAATAATCCCGAAGCTGGAGCGGTCCAAGCGGCGACATCCAGCTTCTTGTCCGGGCGGGCTTGCAGCAGTTGCACGAACTGCGCGTCGGTGATCTCGCCTTTGCCGAGCTTCACCAGCACACCGACCACGCGCCGAACCATTTTCCACAAGAAATGCGAGGCTTCGATGCGGATGAAAATGAGATCCTCGTCGGTGGCGATCTCGACTTTTTCCACCACAACGATGGTCGATTCCATTGGTTTTGTGGGATCTTTTTGCGAAAAGCAACTGAAGTCATGACGGCCAATCAGCATACGCGAGGCCCTCGTCATGGCCACAAGGTCGAGCTCTTCGCGGATCCACCAGACATACTTCTTCGCGAACGCAGAGCGGCGCTTTGAGATCTGATAGACGTACTCGCGGCTCTTCGCATCGTGGCGCGCATGAAACGCGGGACGCACCTCGACAACTTCGACGACGTTGACGTCCGCGGGCAAACGATCATTCATGCCCCACATCAATCGGTCTGGCGCGATGCGGATATCCTGCTTGACTTTCAAGTGCGCGATCTGCGCGCGGGCGTGGACTCCGGCGTCGGTACGGCCCGCGCCCTGCATGTCGACATCCTTCATGCCCATCAGGTCGCAGGCGGCTTTTTCGAGTTCGCCTTGCACGGTTCGAGCGTTGAGCTGCTTCTGCCAGCCGGAATATTTGGTGCCGTCGTACTCGACTTTGAGTTTCCAGGTCTTCACTTAGGAGAGTCCTTTGACTGCGGCTTGCAGCGCGGTACGACAGGTGCCAAGACCCTCGTGTTTGTTGGCTCTCCACGCGTTCGCACGATCCAGTGCCGCGTTCAAGGTATCGAGTTGCGCCTGTACCGCCTCGGGCGCAGGACCTCCGGGAATCTTACGAATCACCACGAAATACAAGGGATCCAAAGCTTCGAGCAGCTTCGCGCGCGGCGTTTCCAGCGCGCGTCCCAATACAGAGGCTGCATTGCCAATGACACAATCCGCGATCCGCTCGTGACTGAAGTCGTTGCGATCGGCGTTCACTGCAAGCGACACGAGCTTGTGCGCATCGTGAAATGCGATGCCCTCTTTACGCACGAGTGTGTCGGCAAGTTCGGTGACGGTGAGAAAGTGCTGGCCTGCGCGTTCAAGCAACCGCGCGGCATTGAAAGTCGCGCCGTGCAATGCCGGACCAATCAACGACCAGGCGCGTCGAGCGTCCTCGAACATGAGGAAGATCAGCGGCTGCAGGTCGTCTTCGCTGTCGACGATATCGCCGAACGGCGTGTTGTGCATCGCGGTAAAGAGGCCTTGCGCTTCTCCAAGTCCGCGCGAAGCGAGGATGCGCGTATGTTCGAGCGCGACCGGATTCCGCTTCTGCGGCATGATGCTCGAACACTGCACGTAGCCATCGCTGAGGCGCAGAAATCCATATTCGACAGTGCTCCAAGTGAGCAGATCCTGCACGAGCTTGCCGAGGGTCAGCAGCGAGGTCATGACCGCGGACGCGGATTCGGCGATGTAGTCCACGGCGGCGATTGCACCGTAAGAATTGACCTGCAGGCCTTCGAAACCCAGCAAAACCGAGGTCCTGTCGCGGTTGATCGGGAACCCTGTGGTGGTGATCGCGCAGGCTCCGAGCGGATTCAGGTTGACCGTCTTGTACGCGGCTTCGAGGCGTGGCAGATCGCGCGCAAAACACTCGATCGCAGCACAGAGATAGTGCGCGAGCGTGGTTGGCTGCGCGGGTTGCGTATGGGTATGCGCGGGCATCACGGTATGCAGATGCCTAGCCGCGAGATCGAGCAGCACACGAGCCGCTTCGGCGATGGCCATATGAACATGCAGCAGTTCCTCACGAATACGCATGCGGTAAAGCGTGATGTCGATGTCGTTCCGGCTGCGCGCGGTGTGCAACTTCGCGGCGGCGTGAGGATCGCAGTTGCGCGTCAGTTCCCGCTCAACGTGGAAGAAGAAATCTTCGACGGAGCCGTCATAGCCAGCGCTGGCGAGAGCCGCGCGGTCGATCCGCCGAAGCCCGCGAAAGATCTCGCGAGCCTCGTCTTTGCTGAGCATTCCTTGCTCGGCCAGCATCACGCCGTGGGCAAAATGAAGTTCCATCAAAGCGTCGAGGAAATGTTTTTGCGCGTCGGCGAAGTTAACGGCGAGCACGGTCTCTGTGTAGCGCGCCGCGGGGAAAGTTTCGATCATGTTCGGACTACTTCCAGTGTATGATCTACTAACTCCATGACTCCGCTGTTGCTGACGATCGCTCTTACCGTACAAGTGCCGGCCACCGATGGGCGCCTCACCGATATCCCCAACACCGATACTCACTTTACGCTGCCAACCTATGCTTCGCGCGCGGATTGGGAGAAGCGCGCGGCGCATCTGCGCAAGCAGATCCTCTCATCGGCGGGGTTACTGCCGCTGCCGCGCAAAACACCTCTGAATCCCCAGGTTTTCGGCAAGATCGACCGTCCGGACTACACGATCGAGAAGGTTCTGATCGAGACGATGCCCGGATACTATCTGGGCGGAAATCTGTATCGGCCGAAAGGCAAAGCTGGTCCGTTTCCAGGTATCGCGTCGCCGCACGGCCATTGGAACTACGGCCGTTTGGAACATACCAATCTGGGCTCGATGCCAGCGCGCGGCGTGAACCTCGCCCGGCAAGGCTACGTGGTGCTGATTTACGACATGGTTGGCTACAACGACACGATGCAGACGCCGCATGCGTTCCGGGGTCCGAGAGAGCTGTTATGGGGCTTCGGTCCGCTAGGGCTGCAGTTGTGGAACTCGATCCGCGTGGTGGATTTTCTGCAATCGCTACCCGATGTGGATGCGAACAAGATCGGCGCAACGGGCGCATCGGGCGGGGGGACGCAGACGTTTCTGCTGGCAGCGGTGGATGATCGCGTCAAATTCACAGCGCCCGTGAACATGATCTCGTCGATGATGCAGGGCGGCTCGCCTTGCGAGAACGCGCCTGGCTTGAGGTTCGACACGAACAACATGGAACTGGCGGCATTGACCGCACCGCGCCCGATGCTGATGGTTTCCGCGACGGGCGATTGGACGAAGAATACGCTGGTGGAAGAGTATCCTTCGCTGCGACAGATTTATCGTCTCTACGGAGCGCAAGACAAGCTCGAAGGCGTGCAGTTCGACTTTCCGCACAATTACAACAAAGAGAGCCGCGAGGCTGTGTATCGCTACTTTGCGAAGCATGTGCTGCATGCCGCGGATCCTTATGAATACAAGGAACGCAACTTTCCAGTGGAACCTCTACAGAACATGCTGGCGCTGTACAATCGCACATTGCCCGCTGGGGCGTTGACCTACGAGCAAATCGTGAAGCAGTGGATCGATGGCGCTCGGCAGCAATTTCCCGATGCGACAGCGGAACAGAAGCGAGAGCGCCTGCTACTCGCGATGGGCGTGGAATGGCCCTCAAAGGTCTTGTCTGCAAACGATGGGGAACTGAAGCTCTCGCGTGAAGACCGCGGCGATCTGGTGACCGCAACCGTGAATGGCCAAACGCCAACCACCATCGTCGTGCATCCCGATGGAGCAGCGAAAGCTCCGGCAATCGATCACTCCATCGCCCTGAATGTGTTCAAAACCCGTAGCCAGGCCTCCAAGCATTTCACGGCATTCAACCGCGCGGACGACGCGAACCGCGTGCAGGATATCGTCACCGCGATTGCCTATCTCAAGCAACAGGGTGTCAACAAACCAAAGCTGAAATGTTCCGGGCGTGCGGCCATCTGGTGTACGTTCGCGGCGGCGGTTTCAAGCACGCCAGTGGATCTTGACGCGCCGTTGGGCAGCTTTCGCGGCTCGGATCAGGATCTGATCGAGCAGTTTTTTATCCCCGGTCTACAACGCGCCGGCGGACTCGCGGCGGCCAACTCGCTCTTGCCGTAGCACAGTACTTCGCACGCCTAAGTACTGGTGTGGATCGTCTGACTTTGCGCCCAGTACCGGTTATCTATTTTCAATTGCGCTTCTGTCTCCCATAATCGCCGTAGCAGCCATGGGAGACTTACGACAAACCGGCAGATTCCAGTACGCGGGAAAAGTTATGCTCAGTTGGATCGATCGTGAAGGAATCCAGCGAACATTGAATGGCGAGTGCATCGACATCTCGGAGGGCGGCATGCGGATCCGGCTCAAGAATGTTTTGGATGTTCGTACCTATGTGTCGATCAAGTTTCCATTGGCCAATCTGCATGGATCCGCATCGGTACGCAGTTGCGTGCGCGAACGGATGACCTTCATCGCGGGCTTGCAGTTCACCGGCGGGATGAAGCTTTCCCCTGCAATGACTGAGGCTGTTGCAGCCGGCACTTAGCAGTTCTATATACTGGTAAGCGGATGCTGTTCCGCCTGCTGCTGCCGCTCGTCGCGACAATCTTCCTCACCTCCACCGCCTTCGCCCAGATGGTCGATTGCGCCTGCGACCTCGCCAATCCTGAATCCATGAAGGCCCGCCAGTGCAGTCTCTGCGTCGAGGCCGAGAAACATCCCATGGACAAAGGCGTGATCGTCGTCAAGGACATCAACCCGCGCAAGCCCAACCGCTTTCTCGTTCTCCCGCGCGTCCATACGCCTGCTGGACATCGTTTGGCCGACCTCACTCCCGCCCAACGCACCGAACTTTGGACCGCCGCCATCGCCAAAGCCCGCGACTTCTGGGGCGACAAAAACTGGGGCATCGCGATCAATGGCGACAAAGTCCGCACCCAATGCCACACGCACATCCACATCAGCCGACTGCTGCCCGGCGTTGATTGGGGCGATCAATTCGTCGAAGTCAGTTCGCCTGCCGAGATCCCGGTTCCCGGCATCGATGGACTCTGGATCCATCCTGGTGCGAACGGCAAGTTGAAGGTCCACCGGGGCGAACAGATTACTGAAACCGTGCTCCTCCGATAAAATTTATGAGCCTGCTCGACATATCGAAACTACCCACCGCCGAGAATTCGGTGATCCATCTTCATGTCACCGACAACGTTGGCATCGCGCGCGTTCCGCTGAATGCGGGACAGCATCTAAAAGTCGGCGGCAAATACGATGTCGCGGCGCTCACCAACGTGCCTGCCGGACACAAGATGGCGCTGGTGGAAATCCCTGCTGGCGAGACGCTGGTCCGCTATGGGCAGGCGATCGGCAAGGCGCGCGTGGCGATCCATCCCGGCGACCATGTCCATGTGCACAATGTTCTGTTCGAAGAGCTCCACTTCAACTACGAGTTCCCGGAAACGGAGCGCCAGCTGCCTCCGCTGCCGGCAAATATTCCGACGTTTCAGGGCTTTCTGCGTCAAGACGGTCGCGTCGGAACACGCAACTACATTGGCGTGGTCGCAGCGTCCAATTGCGCGGCGCACACCGCCGAACTCATTGCCGCCAGCTTTGCAAACACGCCTTTGCCTCCGAATGTCGATGGTATCGTCGCGTTTCCGCATGGCGATGGCTGTGGCCAGTCGCTTGGGGCGGATACCGATCAGTTGCGCCGCACTCTGTCGGGCGTCCTCGATCATCCGAATATTTCCGCAGCGATCATTCTAGGGCTGGGCTGCGAGGTCAACCAGATCGCGCACTATCTGGGCGAAGGCGCTCCGAAGACGAAGCGTCTCGTCGGCATGACACTGCAGCAGAGCGGTGGAACCAAGGCTACAGTGGAAGCGGCGCGGCGCGAGGTTGCGCGATTTGTCGAACAGGCTGCATCCGAGCAGCGGGTCGCGGTTCCGGCTTCGAAGATCGTGTTGGGATTGAACTGCGGCGGTTCGGATTCATTTAGCGGCATCACGGCGAATCCGGCTTTGGGCTACTGTTCCGACCTGCTGGCGGAAATCCACGCGACGGCCGTTTTGGCCGAAACCACCGAAATCTTCGGTGCCGAGCATCTGCTCGTGAAGCGTGCCCGCAACCGAGCGGTCGGCGAGCGCCTGCTGCAAATGGTCGCGCAGTATAAGGCTTACCTGAAGCGCTTCGATGGCAGCTTCGACGACAATCCTTCGCCGGGCAACAAGGAAGGCGGACTCACCAACATCCTCGAGAAATCTCTGGGCGCGGTCGCCAAGGGCGGAACCTCAATGCTCACGGCGGTCTACGATTACGCCGAGCGCATCGATGCGGCGGGATTCACGTTTATGAACACGCCCGGTTACGATCCGCCCTCATTGACCGGACTCGCGGCAGGCGGCTGCAACGTGATCGTCTTCACGACGGGACGCGGTTCCGCCATTGGGTTCCCGTCGATCCCGGTGATCAAGGTCGCGACGAATCAGCCCATGTACAACCGCATGAAAGACAATATGGATATCAACGCCGGACGCATCGCTGAAGGCGAAGCGACGATTGAAGGCGTGGGCAAAGAGATCTTCGACATGGTTCTGCGGGTCGCCTCCGGCGAGCGGACCAAGGCTGAAGAGCTCGGCCACAAAGAATTTGTGCCGTGGCGTATCGGTCCGGTCATGTAGTTCGTCCAACCAAGAAACAGATGAAACACATTCTCTTAATCGCACTCAGTGCGCTGGCGCTTTCTGCGCAGACCGACATGGTCAAGAAGTCCGCTGCGGCGGCAAAAGTGCCGTTCGACAAAGTCAAGGTCGAAGCCTACGTGAAGTCGCTCGAAGGCTGGCAAGACAATCCACAATTGAAGATCGTGGTCAGCGATCCGACGCCTTCGGCCTACTTGGAAGGCTTCGACGAGTTCACGGTGGTGCTGATCTATCAGGGCGCGGAAGTGATTCAGCGCAACTACATGTGGCGCGACGGCAAGATTGTCACTGGTATGGTGAGCGATACAGCGAAGCATCCGTATCAGCAGAACATCGACAAGCTGAAGAGCGAGATGTCGCCGAGCTTCGGGGTTCCGGGCGCGAAGGCCGTGATCACGGTTTTCAGCGATTACCAATGCCCTTATTGCAAAGAGGAAGCCAAGATCCTGCGGACGCAGTTAATGCAGGAGTTCGGCAAGGATGTTCGCGTCTATTTCAAAGACTATCCGATTGTCCAGATCCACCCGTGGTCAATGCCAGCGGCGATTGCCGGGCGCTGCGTGTTCCGCGCGGAACCGACGAAATTCTGGGATTATCACGACTTTCTTTTCGAAGACCAGACCAACGTCACGGTCGAGAACCTCAAGGGCAAAGTGGTTGATTGGGCCGGCAAGAATGGACTCGACACGTTGCAACTCGCTCGCTGCATCGACAACAAATCGACGGAAAAAGAGGTGCGGCAGAGCATGGCGGAAGGCCGCGCGTTAGGCATCGACAAGACGCCGACGCTGTTCATTAACGGGCGCAAGCTCGATCCGCAACCGTGGCAGGGCCTGCAGGCGGCGCTGCGGTTTGAGCTGGATTATCAGAAGACGGCCAACAACGCGGGTGAGAAGTGCTGTGAAGTTTCGATACCGGGAGTCCTAAAGAAGTAGAAGATGCGAGTCACAATTTTTGCCTTCATCGGCATGTTGACCTGGGCGGACACACGAGTCCGCCCAGACGTGTATTTGGAGAACATCAAGTTTCTGGCCTCTGAGAAGTTGAAGGGCCGTGGAACGGGCACCAAAGAACTGGATATTGCGGCGGCGTATATCGAGAAGAAGTTCAAGAGCTTCGGTTTGAAGCCGGTTCCGGGGGCGACGAGTTTCGGGCAGAACTTTACGGTGACGACGCGGGCCAGGCTGGGCCCGGGGAATAAGCTGCAATACACGGTTGGCAGTGAGACCAGGACGCTGAAGTCGAGCAAAGATTTCGTGGCGTTTAACTTCTCCGAGAACGGCAAGGCTGCGGGGCAGGTTGCGTTTGTGGGCTATGGCATTACGGCTCCCGAATACAACTACGACGATTACGCGGGCATAGACGTCAAAGGCAAGATCGTGCTCGTTCTTCGGCAGGAACCGCAGGAGTTCGACGAAAAGAGCAAGTTCGAAGGCAAATCGTATACGGCGCATTCGCAGTTGCAGAACAAGGCTGTGAATGCGAAGATGCACGGCGCGAAGGGTGTGATCTTCATGAACACGCTGTTCAACCGCCAGAGCGCCGATGACAAGCTGGAACTGTTTGGCCGCGCCGCGGGTCCTGGCAACGCGGGGATCCCGTTTGTGCAGATCCGCGCGGAAGAGACGAACAAGTGGTTCGAGGCGGCCGGCAAGAGCATCAAGACCGTGTGCGAGACGATCGACAAAGACGCCGCGCCGCAGTCGTTTGTGTTTCCCGAATCGCTGAAGTTGGAAGTGGCTGTGGATATCCAGCGGCTGTCGCGCACGGTGCACAATGTCGCTGCCTATCTGCCGGGCGAGAGCGATGAGTACGTCGTGATCGGCGCGCATTACGATCATTTGGGGATGGGTGAGCAGTTCTCGCTAGGCACACCGGGACAGACGCATCCCGGCGCGGATGACAATGCATCCGGCACTTCGGGCGTGATCGAATTGGCGCGCTACTTCTCGAAGCAGCCGAAACAAAAGCGCGGCATGATGTTTTTGGCGTTTGCCGGTGAGGAACTCGGCCTGCTGGGCTCGGCACACTATGTTTCGAATCCCTATATGCCGTTGAACAAGGCTGTGGCGATGATCAATATGGACATGATCGGGCGCATGCGCGACGGCAAGATCTTTCTGGCCGGTTCGGGAACGGGGTCAAGCTTCAAGGGGATGCTGGCGGAATTGACGCCGAAGTACAACTTCAAGGTGGATCTGTCGGAGACGGCAGGCTACGGGTCTAGCGATCATACGTCGTTCACGACGAAACAAGTGCCGGTGCTGTTCTTCTTCTCTGGCCTGCATGGCGATTATCACAAGCCTTCGGATACGTGGGATAAGATCGATGCCAAGGCAGCGTCGCAATTGCTCGATCTGGTGGCGGATATCGCTGAGCGCTTGGCCGACGGCGCGGAACGTCCCCAGTATGTGCGTGTGGAACCTCCGGCGATGCGTCAAGGCGGATCGGGAGGCGGTGGCGGGTATGGTCCGTATTTTGGATCGATCCCCGATTTTGCTGAGCCTCCGACGGGCGTTCGGTTTGCGGATGTGCGCGCGGGATCTCCGGCCGAGAAGGGCGGATTGAAGGGCGGCGACATCATGATCGAGTTCGACGGCAAGAAAGTCGGCAACCTGCAGGACTACACTTACCTGCTTCGTCAGAAGAAACCCGGAGACGAAGTAGTGGTGAAATACCTACGGAATGGGGAAACGATGGAGACGAAAGTGACGCTGACCAAGCGAAACTAGAGGATAGCGAAGACCCGATGTTCGCGCGAAAAAGGAAGTGAGTTGGCACTTTCCGGCTATTCAGTACTAGACTTGGTACGAAGGGGCTGGGACTACTGGAACCGTGAATTGATCGTTCCGTACCCTCCTAGGGGCGGGGTTTCAGTTGCCATACTGATCTCGTCATGATTGGCACCGTAATGTCCGATAAGAAAGTATCTATGCTTCCGCCACTGATTCTGCACCCGTTTTCAGACCCCGAGGGTCCTGCGAAGCTGGTGGAAAGTTCCCGCGCCAGCATGATGTTGCAGGGCTTGCTGCCTGCTGGAAGCATGTCGCAAGACGAACTGGATCAGACTCTTCTGAACGGACGCTTTTGCGAGATTCGAATGCTCTACTATGTGGGCAAAGATCTGGTTCGCTGGATTGAGCAGTGCATGGAACACGTGGGGCGGGATCCGGGGATGCAGTCGCTGAACTACCGTTTCCAGTCGTTTGCGGCCTACCTCGTGGAAGACGCGCCAGAGCCAGTGCGCACCAAGTTGAAGAAGTGGGGCGTTGCCGACTACAAGTCGATCTTTGCGCGTGCACTGGGGTTGAACGCTGTGTTTGGCGAGGCCCCCGATCAGACGGTTCTCGCGCCGGATTTCATCCGAAACTACTATCGCTTTGCCGATCAGATGTACGCCGTTCAGCAGCACCAGTCCGCCTTCGCTCGAGTTCCGGTGAGTGATTTCGATTTCGAACTTTTTGCCTCGGGTGAGTACTCGCGCATGCTGGCAAAAGAGTGGGAACAGCAAGACTAGCCACGAATCATCGTTCCGATCGCGATATGCTGTTTGAACGATGATCCTGCCCTTGTTTCTGTTTGCCCCAGCCTTGCTTCCTCCTGGCTTGGAGGTCCGATCCGCCCGGCCCGGCAGCATGGCGTCCAACTCTGTCACCATCGCCAGCAAAGTCTCCGTCTATCGAGGTTCTGCTCCCGTTCTGCTGCATACCCATGCGCGACGCGACATCCTGGACGCGGAACCCTCTTCAGGCAGGCGACTCATCCTTGTGCCTGCCTCTGAGGAAAAGCATTTCACCAACCCCGGCGCCTGGTGGGATCTCTTCTGGGAAACCCGCTTCCACGACTATGACGCCCGCCACAGCAAGTGGCCGGTACCTTCGGTGCAAACCTCGGCTTCGGTGCGTGCGGTGAAGGGCGGCGAAGCGGCCGAGGTTGGCGGACTCAAGTTTGACGTCCTTGACACCCCAGGCTACACAGCCGGCTCCATTAGCTATCTGACCTCGATCGGTGGCAAGCGTGTCGCGTTCACCGGCGACCTGATCTACGATGGCGGTAGGATCATGGATCTTTACAGCCTTCAGGATGCGGTTCCGGACGCCGTTACCTCCACCCGCGTCGCAGGCCGCAACACCGTCCGGGGCTATCACGGCTTCGCAGCCCGCGCCGCTGACTTGATGGATAGCCTGCGAAAGATCCAGGCAGCCAAGCCCGACCTGATTGTCCCCGCCCGGGGACCGGTCATCCTCGATCCACAGCAAGCAATTCCCCTGCTTCTGGGAAAATTGCAGAATCTCATGCGTGAACACTTCTCCACTGACGCCCTCCGTTGGTATTGGGGCGATGACAACTTGCGCACCCGTGCCAAGCGTATGATTCCAAACGTCGCTGAACTGGATTGGATGGAGATGGCCCAGATTCGCAAGCTTCCAGATTGGGTGATACCGATCCAGAACTCGAAGCTGATCATCTCCCGCAGCGGAGGCGCGTTTTTAGTGGACTGCGGTTATGAAAAAGTCTACGATACCGTAGAGAAGTTACGCGCAGAAGGCAAGTTTCAGAAGCTCGAAGGCATATACGTCACCCACTATCACGACGATCATACAGACTTCGTTGCCGAGGCCGCAAAACGCAGTGGCGCACCTGTGTATTACTCAGCCGCGCTCACGGATGTGCTGGCAAATCCAGGCTCTTACAAGCTTCCCGCCATGACCCGAAATGCGATTCTCAAGGGACAGGCCATGGGAGAGGGGCAAAAAAAGCAGTGGCACGAGTTCGAGATGGAGTTCGCATTCTTTCCGGGCCAGACGCTGTATCACGGAGTGATGCTACTATCGCACTCGGAAAACGGAACGAAGATTGTCTTTGGAGGCGATTCCTTCACGCCCTCAGGCATGGATGACTACTGCCTGCTCAATCGCAATCTCACTGGCGAGAACGAAGGCTACCTCTATTGTTTGCAGTACTTGCGCAAGCTCGGCGAAGGCGTATTTCTGACCAATCAGCACGTCGATCCGATGTGGACATACACCGCCGCCCACCTCAACCGCATGGAACAATCGCTGCGCCGTCGCGCGGTTCTTCTGCGGGATCTGTTTCCGTATGATTCGCCGAACTATGGCGTCGACGAGCAATGGCTTCGCTTCTATCCCTATGGATTGGAGACAAAACCCGGCAGTAATGTCGAACTCGAAGTGCGAGTCAGCAACCATTCGCCCGCGACACGGCAGTTTACGATCACCCCTAACATTCCACCTGGCTGGACGGGCACCAAATCAACTACAGTGACAGTAGAAGCCGGCAAAGAGGGATCTGTCCGTGTCAAAATCAAGATCCCCCAGCGTGCTGACGGAGTGAACGTCATCACCGCAGACGTGGAATCGGGCCAGGACATTCGGCTGCGCGCCTTCGCTGAGGCCATCGTCCGGGTGAATAAAAACTTCGAAAAAAAGTTTTGAGCGAGTGGTCCTATTTCGATTTGCACTGCACCTTACTGGGCAGAAGGAGATCGATAACATGTCTACTGCAACTCAAAACAGCTCTTGGGCCACCCCCTATGTGAGCTTTTCCTCTCGTGACGGTGCTTCCTGCCTGGAGTTTCTGCAGGTGCCCGGCAATGGACGGCTCACTGCGCGTCACTTTATGGACGTCAACGCGAAGAAGAACGAACTGATGGACGTCGCCTCGGACGCTAAGACCATCGTGCTGGGCGTTGACCCGGTGCTGGTGTGCGAGGCATCCTATATCGTCAACAACCTGGTGTGCGCCGTGATGATGGCGGAACGCTCGAAAGTATCCTTGCTGCCAGCTTCCGGTGCGGGAAATGTGATCACGCTGTTCTTTTACGGTGAACAAGGAAAGGTGGCGCACAGCCCCAAGAAACACTCGGGTCACAAGCACGGCGCAAAGCATCACGGCGGACATCACAGCCGACCGAAGATTCACATTTTCTAAACGATGGCCTCCCGGGGGGGTAGATTCAATTGTCGAACTGCGATGCGAGGTGGGGCGTTGTCAAAAACGCCGGCACCTGCTGCACGCCTTGGGGCACAGGAGGCGGTCGTTCGATCTGGAGTCGCTCCGTAGAGTCTTGAATTATTGGGTTCCTAAAGGTGGAAGTACAGTTCTAGTCTAAATTTTGGGTGCCACTCTGTCGATTAGTAGGATATGTCGCAGTGCGAGATAGCTCATAGTCATACTTCTGTCGGGAACCTTCCTGGCGAAGCTGACCTTATTGCTCGCGACACCGCAGACCTCCTCTACAAGCACGGAATGGGAGGGATTAGTGTCTCCTTTGTCACCAGTTCTTTGCTCGCGCTTCTACTGGGACGAATTGCTCCGGTCCCGGAATTGATTGCCTGGTGGCTACTAATGCAAGCCTCGCTGGTGCTTCGGAGCATCCAGTTCTATCGGTGGAACCGGAGCCGCCCTTACTTCGAACTCGGCGGGCGCGACCCTCATCGCGAAGTCCGGCTGTTCGTGTGGGGTGCGGCTACAACCGGCCTTTTCTGGGCTCTGCTTCCGCTGTTTTTCTTTCCTATGCTCGATTTGGGCGGCCGCGCGAGCGTCGCGATTTTGCTGTCGGGCATGGCTGGGGGAAGCACGATCGTTCTGGCGGCCAAACGCGAACTTTCGATTGGCTATTGCGCTGCGCTGTTGCTGCCCACCTCGGTCCTGTTCTTTGCGGAAGGACATCGGGATGGCCTGATCCTTGGTTCCCTTGGCTTCATCTTTTTCTTCGTCATGTCCTATTCGGCACGGATTGCCCATGCCGCTTCGATGCGAACCTCGCAGTTGAGCCGCGCCAATGAGGTCTTGCTGCGGGGTATGGAAAACGCGCAACAAGCCCTTCGAGAGGCGAATGCCGGTTTGGAAATGCGGGTCAGGTCCCGAACGGAGGAACTCTCTCACGAGGTGCTCGAAAAGGAACGGTATGCGAGAGAACTCACGCGTCTCGCAAGACACGATTCCCTCACCGGGCTATACAACCGGGCGTCGCTCACCGAAAAGCTGGAAAGCGCGCTGCGCGAGGCCCGCGGCCAGACGAGCGTTGCGGTGCTGTTCATCGATCTCGACAAGTTCAAAGAAGTAAACGACGTTCGCGGACATTTTTCCGGCGATCAGGTTTTGAGTACGGTCGCTTCGCGTCTAAGAAGCCGCCTGCACGACCGTGCGGATCTGGCGCGTTGGGGTGGCGACGAGTTCGTTGTCGTGTTGCGGGACTTGTCCGATACGGATGGACTCGACGCGATGCTACTGGCGAACGCCCTCTGTGACTGCCTGTCGAAACCGATCGATATTGAACCGGAAGCGGTGATCATCGGTGCGACGGTTGGTATCGCGATCTATCCGGAGCACGGTACAACACAGGAAGAACTGATTCGTGCGGCCGATGTGGCTATGTATGAGGCCAAGCAGGATCGTGCCGGTTCGCGCATCCGCATGTTCGACCGCGCGCTCGCTGAGGATCTCGCCCGCCGTCACCGGTTCGCGCAATCGCTCGGTCGGGCCATTGACGATGGTGCCCTTTCCATCCTGTTTCAGCCGATTGTACAGGTGCCTAACGGGCGCTGCGTTGCGATGGAGGCCCTGTTGCGTTGGCGGCATCCGGAACTGGGCTTGGTTCCGCCCAGTGAGTTCATCCCACTGGCCGAACGTTCCGGCGACATAGTGGCAATCGGGCGCTGGGTGCTGATTGAAGCGTGCCGGATTGCCAACACATGGTCCGGTCCCGATGCCCCGGCGGTTTCGATCAATGTCTCGACCGCACAAGTCACGACGGGGTGTCTGGTGGAGCACGTCAGAGAAGCGATGATGCGCTCAGGTTTGCCTGCCACCCGATTGCACATCGAATTGACCGAGAGCCTGTTTGCGGGGAATCAGGAACTCGTGGGGCCAACTCTCCAGGCATTGCGGGAAATGGGCGTTCGCATCTCGCTCGATGACTTCGGCACTGGATTCTCTTCGCTGGCATACCTGCGGTCTCTCCCCGTAGACACCATCAAAATCGACAAATCCTTCGTCGATGGCATCGATGGATCCTCGCGATCGATTGTCAATGCGATCATCTCCATTTCGAAAGCAATGGATTTCGACCTCATCGCCGAAGGCGTCGAAACCGAACATCAAATGACTGCGCTGATTTCGATGGGGGTGACGTCGCAACAGGGATACCTGTTCGCCAAACCATTGCCACCCGGCGAAATTTCGAGTTGGTTGGGAAAGCTGCCCTACCAGAACGACCATCTCGAAAAAGATCACGCCTCAGAACTGCAGGCCCTCGCGCGGGCGCTTCACTTTCAGATTGATCCATCCTCGATTGTCCGGACAGCGAATGTCATAACCGCCAGCGAGAGGTCCGGGATCCCGTCCTAGTCGGGCGTCTCGATCCACGCCTTCCCGGAAATGCTCTACGCTTCGGCCGAACGAGCCGGAGACCCGTCGATCGGCGTTACCGGATCGATCATCGGCCAAACGGCCGCTCCAACCAGGTAAACACCAGCCATGATGTAGAGGAACATGTTGTAGTCTTTGTTGTAATTCTGCAGGATGTAGCCGCCCACCGCCGGGGCTGCGAATCCGGCCAGATTGCCCATCATATTCATCGATCCGGAAACCGTGCCCGCATACTTGCCGCCAATGTCCATGCAGGTGCCCCAGGCGCCCGGCATGTTCAGATCGTTGCAGAAGCTGGCCATACCCATCGCCAGCATCGCCCAGAGCACGTCCTGCGTATTGATGCAGACGATCAGGAAGATGCAGCCGCCCAGGAAGCCGGTCACGCTGAGGATCTTACGGCCAATGGCCACGCTGCCAACTTTGGCGTTGAGCCACTTGGCCACGAAGCCCGCGAACAGCGATCCAAAACCGCCGAACAGCAAAGGCAGAACCGCGTACTGCGAAGCACTCTTCTCATCGAGACCGCGGTACTCCATAAGGTACTTGGGCAAGAATGTGATGAAGAAATACCAGGGGAACGAAGTGCAGAAGTATTGCAGCCAAAGCAGCCAAACCGTCTTCGATGCAGTGAGCTTCGCCCACGGAACATCGCCATGCCCCTCGGCCTGCGAGGAAACTTCTCTGAGCAGCTCTTTTTCCGCCTCGTTGACCGAAGGATGATCTTGCGGGTTGTCGCGGAACCAATACGCGAACACTGCGCACCACACCACGCCCATCAGACCGAAGACCGCGAAAGCATAGCGCCAGTTCATGTAGCTGAACGCCAACACCACCAGCGGAGGCGTGAACGCTCCGCCCCAGCGCGCGAAAGCCCACATGATGCCCTGCGACTGTACGCGTTCTTTATGCGGCAGCCAGACGCTGAATGCCTTCGTCAGGTTCGGAAAACAGCCCGCTTCGCCCGCGCCAAAAAGAAAGCGCACGACAAATAGCGAGACGAAGTTCCACGCAGCACCGGTTAGGGCGGTGAATGCCGACCAGCTCAGCACAATGCGAATCAGGACAACTTTTGCGCCAAACTTGTCTCCCAGCCAGCCGCCGGGGATCTCGAAGGCGGCGTAGGCCAACCCGAACGCGCTGAAAATCCAGCCCAGTTCCTGATCGTTGAGATTGAGATCCGTCTGGATGCGCTTGGCCGACTGCGAAATGCAAACCCGATCGATATACGACAGGATAGCGAGCGTGACGGCGAAGACGATCACCCAGTATCGGGCGGTGGTGGGCTTCTGTCCAAGTGTGCTGAGGGGCGATGTTCTGATTCCGGCCATGAACGTCTATGCTACATCATTGCCGGTATCGAGTTCAGCGGTGAGCCAGTTGAGATAGCCTTCGACACCATCCACGATATTCAGCGCCACCAGTTCCGGCACTTCGTAGGGATGCATCCTGGGCAGGTCTTCTTTGAGGTTTTCGAGCAAGCCGGTAGCGGTCTTGATCACCAAGAGCCATTCGCCGGATTCCTCAATCGCGCCCTGCCAGCGATAGATGCTGGTGATGTTCGGAACAATGTTCACGCAAGCCGCAAGCCGCCTCTCGACAAGGGTGCGGGCGATGCGTAGCGCGTCGGCATGGGTGGCGCAAGTTGTGAGGACAATCACTTTATCTGTCATGAACTGTTGGCTTTTGGACCTCAAAGGGATTATAAACAATAGAGGGGCTTTTTGTGCCCTTCATCACGCCTCTTGTTCTCGAATGACGCAACGAAACTATAGACTCGGCTGGATCGCAAGCGCAGTAGTGCTGGCCTGCGGCTTCAGCGCCCTGCTGCGTGGACCGCAGGGGTTGAGCGGACCCTTCGAGTTGTTTGGGAAGATCCGCGAGTATCAAAAGACGAATCGTACGCTGGAGACGGAAATCGCTGAGAAGCGGGAACGTCTGAGACGGCTGGAAGACGGCCCCAACGAAGCGGAATTAGAAGTCAAGAAACGGCTGAAGTATCTGAAGCGTGGCGAGACGCAGATGGTGCTGCCTCCTGGTTCGAATGCGATGCCTCCCGCTGCGACGGGAACTCCCGCGCCTCCTCCGGCAAGGTAGTTCGCGGACGTCCCGATCCCGGCGGGGCGGTTTGAGATGGGCTGCTCGAAGCGACAACGAATGCGAGTTCAACGGAAAGCCCGCCCACACGGCGGATATCTCGCAGCCAATTTGTCATCCGCCACGAAACGATTGACAACCGAAGCGGAATCGGAATATGCGCCCGGGCCGCAGACAACGGTCCGGTAATCTTTGTATGGACGAACGATTGGTACGACTCCCGCGGGTACCGTACGCACGGCGGACGATTTTGCGGATTTTGCAAACAGCCGCCATTGCGCGAGTATCGCGTCACGAAAGCATGCCGGAATGCGGCAGGCATTCGGTGCGTGGGCAATGGAAAGCTTCCCTAGGTGTGGCTGCCCGGAGCCTCGGATCCGGTCTTCTGGACATACTCGATGTAGGATCCCGGAAACACCACCGGGTCGCGCTCGGTGCCGCTCTCACCGCCGAGTTCAAGCACCCGCGTTCCGAGTCCGCGCAGAAACATACGGTCGTGCGAGACGAAGATCATCGTTCCCTCGAAGTTCTTGAGTGCGCCGACAAGCATTTCCTTGGTCGCCAGATCGAGGTGGTTGGTGGGCTCGTCGAGCACTAGAAAGTTTGGCGGATCGTAGAGCATGCGGGCCATCGCCAAACGTGACTTCTCGCCGCCCGACAGTGCACGGATCCGCTTTTCGACGTCGTCCCCCGAGAACTGAAACGCGCCCGCGAGCGAACGCAGCGAACCGATCGAATCCTGGGGAAAATCATACTGCAACTGTTCGATCAGTGTCAGATCCGGATTCAAAATATCGAGTGATTGCTGGGCGAAATAGCCCATTTTCAGACTCGCGCCGAGTCTCACCTCGCCCGCATCCGGTTGGGTGGCACCCGCGATCATCTTCAACAGCGTCGACTTGCCCGCGCCGTTGCGGCCCATAACGGCCCAACGTTCGCCGCGACGCAGCACGCAACTGAAGCCGTCGTAGATCACCCGCGGTCCGTATGCCTTCGAGATGTTTTCCACCACCGCCACCTGATCGCCGGAACGGGGCGGAACGCGGAAGTCGAACTTCACCACCACGCGCTTCTTTGGCAGCTCAATCTTCTCGATCTTGTCCAAAGCCTTGATGCGGCTCTGCACCTGCGAGGCCTTGGATGCGTGCGTCTTAAACCGGTCGATAAAGCGCTGCTCTTTGGCGAGCATCGTCTGCTGGCGCGCGAACGCGGCCTGCTGGTTGGATGCGCGGATCGCACTCTCGCGCTCATAGTATTCGAAATCCCCCGTATAAACGGTGATTTCACCACTGTCGATTTCGGCGATCTTGCTAACGATGCGGTTCATGAACTCGCGATCGTGCGAGGTCATCAAGAGCGCGCTCTGCAAGCCTTTCAAGAACTGTTCGAGCCAGATGATCGACTCGATGTCGAGGTGGTTGGTCGGTTCGTCCATCAGCAGGACGTCGGGCTTGCCGAGCAGCACGCGAGCCAACGCGACGCGCATCTTCCAACCGCCCGATAGTGCGCCTACATCGCCGTCGATCTGGTCTTCCGCCAGGCCAAGGCCCGCCAACACTTCGCGAGCTTGCGCTTCGAGCGAATAGCCGCCGAGATGTTCGTACTCTTCCTGCACTTCGCCGAAGCGTGCGAGGATCTTGTCCATCCGATCCGCTTTTGATGGATCTTCGAGTTCGCTTTGCAGATGTTCGAGCTCGTGATGCAGGTCGCCGCAACGCCCGCTGCCGGCGATCGCCTCATCCAGAACCGACCGTCCGGACATCTCTTCGACGTCCTGACGAAAGTATCCAACCGTGAGCTTTTTGGGGACGGAAACGTCGCCTTCGTCGGGAAACTCTTCACCGACGATCATACGGAAGAGCGTTGTTTTGCCGGCACCGTTGGGTCCGATGAGACCCACTTTCTCACCGGGATTCAACTGAAAGTTCGCGTCGACAAAGATCAGTTGCTTGCCGTACTGCTTGTTGATGTTGGAAAAGGAGATCATGCGGGGGAACGGGTGGACGAACCTCCAGTTTAGCAGGCGCGGGTTTTCCACAGTATTTTTCGTGGCGCAGTACCCCCAGTACACCGATTCTGGTAGCTTCCCATTGAAAGCTGACATATAGTTAGAGACGGCCCATGCAGGGTGAGCCACTTCGGCCAAACTATGCCTGGTCGGAGAAAAGTCCCATTAGACCGACCGGAGCAAGACTGAATGAAGACGTTTTTGCCAGTTCTCGCGGGCCTGCTCGCCATAGGCGTTCTAACGTATATGTGCGCCAATCATCACCGCCCTCACTTTGAGGCGGATCTCACCAGCCGCACCCAAGCGGCTCTTACCGCAATTCCTACCCCCAAAGCCGAGGTATCCGCCGAGGGACAAATCATCACACTGCGAGGCGAAGTCGCCAGCGAAGATCTGAAAGTACGGGCCGGCGCGGATGCCGCAAAGGTATGGGGCGTCGAAGAAGTCCGCAACTTGCTGACGGTTTCCAGCGTGCCCGTTCTCAAAGTGCTCACCACTGAAGAAAAGGTCACCGCCGTGAGTTGCCAAGCGGAGTTTTCGAAGTTGCTGGGACGCGAACAGATTCGCTTCGTCGCTGGCAAGGCCATCGTCAACCCCGCAAGCTATCCGCTGCTGAACAATCTTGCCGCGGCGTCGGGCAAGTGTCCTGCCGTGAGTTTCGAAGTTGCCGGACACACCGATGCCGACGGACCTGTCGACCTGAACATGGCGCTGAGCAAGGGCCGCTCGGACGCGGTTGTCGACTATCTCGTGCAGAAGGGCGTTCCCACCGAGCGTATGTCCTCGGTTGGCTTTGGTCCGAACCAGCCCGTTGCAGACAACAAGACGCCGCAAGGCCGTCAACAGAATCGCAGAACTGAATTCAAGGTGAAGGGAATCTAGCAGATGAGTTACGTATTTCAGAACATTTTCATGTGCCTGCTCATTGCAGGCCTCATTGGCGGCGTCATCGGCTGGATCCTGCACCGGTTACTTTCCGGCAGCAAGATCACGCAACTCGAAGGCGAATGGAAGTCGCGGCTCGATGGCGAACGTTCGAAATGGACTTCTTCGCTGGGCGAGCAGGAGGGCCTGGTTGCACAATGGAAGGGTAAGTTCTCAGGCATTGAAGGCGATTTCGGGAAACTGAAGTCCGACTTTGGGGTGGTGCAGGCGCGCATCCCTGGGCTGGAAGCGTCGATGTCCGAATGGAAGGTGAAGGCGACAGGCTTCGAAGCCGATCTGAAGGCTTGCGGAGAAGCGCGTGTGGCTCTGCAGGGTGAGCTTGGCGGCTGGACCGAGAAGGCCAAAGCTTGGGATGGTGAGCGTGCCCAGATGGTGGCGGGACTCGCGGCAGCAACAGCAACCGTTGCGGCCGCAGCGGTGGCCAAGACAGTGTTCGATGGCGAAATTTCTTCCTCGAAAACGGAAATCGAAGCGCTGCGTGCGCAGCTAAGCAAGCCAGTTGCCGCCGATCAGTCCGACGACTCCGCATACGAGAAGAAGATCGCCTTGATCGAAGCCGATCTGGTCAAGGCTACAGCGGAAGCGAAGCGTGTGACCGAGTTTTCGAAATCTGATATTGTGACGTATGAAGAGCAGTTGGTCGCGTTGAAGGAGCGCCTGGCGACGATGCAGGAAGAATCTACTTTGGCCCAGGGCAAGTTGACGGAGATGACGACGCT
>CAZCPL010000028.1:0-36493 GCA_964500255.1 uncultured Solibacteraceae bacterium
TTTCCATATCGATCTTCGTAGCGTCGTCCGCTAAAGCCGTCGATGGTCGGCTAGTACGAGAGGGATGCGCGAGCCGCCTCCGACTAACGGCGACTATTGGATGTTCAGGTACACCGACGAGTAGCCGCCAGATGCTTGCACGAGAACCTGGCCTGCGCCGCGCAACCCTTCCGGAATGACGATCGTGATTCTCGAAAGTCTAATGGTTGCGGGTGCCAGACCAGCCCGGATAGGCTTCGGACGATAGAGGGTACTCTGACGCGAGGAATAGATCGTTATTTCGGGAAACTCTTCGAACATTGCATCTTCCGGGGCGGGATCGCCGGAAACTACCGCAATCACCGGTGCGCCAAAGCCGTCGCCAAACAGTTCGATCGTATCTCCTACCCCGACGACTTCGCGCGAGAAAGATCCAGCGGGAACAATTTTGCCATCCGGTGTTTGTGCCCACAGCAGCCTAGGATTCAGCGTTGCCACGCTCATCGCGAAGCTGACGCCGCGAATTCCATCCCGGTCGATTCGCACCGGATTCTGCCCGGCCTCGGCGTCGAACGGGATCTGGAAGTCGACACGTCCGTACTCGGAAGAATTCAATGTCCGAATCGGCCTGTTGTTGATATACAGTTGGAGATCTCCCGAATCGCCTGCCGGACCGAACGAGGAAGAGAGCAGGTCACCTTGGATGCTGGCCAGAATGCCGCGAGCTAGGTCGGACGGATATCCAAGTGTCGGCAGGACACGCGCAATCAACGCCGGGCCTGGCGGTGATACTTCCAGCGTCACTGGTTAGTCGCAGCACGTCGTTCGCCGCATCGCTATAAATCGCCACTTCCCCCTTGTATGTGCCGGGATCCAGCCCTTCTGGCGATGCGGTGACTTCGATCTCGCGATCTGCTGCGATCGTAGCGATTAACCAGGGGACTTCGGTTTCCACTCGGGCTTCTACATCCAGCACCTGAAATACGCTTGCCGCTGGCCCCAGCCTGATGGGCCTGCGTTGAGGCGCGAATCCGGTGGCGGCGTGGAATTGCAACCCGGTTTTCGAAGCCGTGATTGGATCGCGACCGGAGACTCGAATCCCGACGGGAATCCTGCCTGCGGAACTCGACAACAGTGCTACGGGATAGTCGCCATGGGCAGTTTCAGGCGGCGCGGCGGCGCTCAGTCGATAAACGTAGTTGAAGATAAAAGTACCCTGAGCACTAACTACGAGGCTCAGCGTGGATCCGCCGGAAGGATACTGCTCAATCTTGAGATCGCCAGATCCAAGCTGGCGTGGAATCGACCCCATCAACTCCTGCGCTTTGCCATCCGGCTTGGCGTAGAACTGAATTTTATCCGGATAGACAGACGTTACCGTGACGGTGACGGAAATGCTCTGCGGCGCGTCCTCGGCTTCAGGGTCGGAAACAATCACAAAGCCGGTCACTGTGCCCACTGGCAGCTTGGCGGTGCGAAGCAAGATTCGGATCGGGGAATCGCAAGGCGAAAACACCGTGCAGACTGGAGCATCTTTCACAGCAGCCAGCCAGTCCGCTGTGGTCGTGAGCGAGAGAGCCAATGCGCCATCGCCCGCATCGGTAGCCGTAATGGAGAGATCTCTCCCATCCAGTCCGCGGGTGACAGAGGCCGTCAGCGCGACCGAGGGTCCGAGGCGGAGCTTGGGGGCGGCAGACAGTGCGCCCACAGCGGTAGCCAGCAGGACGATCCACTTCGCACAAAAGAGCATCGTCTTCTGGACAAACCTCAGTGGCTATCTGATGACAGCTAAAGTGACTTCAAGCTCCCCACCATGTTTCGCCCGGAGCCAAACGCGCCCGCACCACATCCGGATTCAACTCAATTCCAAGTCCCGGTTTTTCGGTGGCCTTGATATACCCGCCCTGAATGTAAGGGCCATCGAGCAGCAACACCTTGTCCATCCAATCGCCCTTGCCCGTAACCGTCTCCGTCGCGATATAGTCGCGAATCGACGACGCCCAATTGATGTTCGCGTACGTATGCACTTGGCTTCCAGTATTGTGCGTCCCCATCGGGATCCCAAACGGCGCAGCGAAATCGGCAATGCGTTTGGTCTCCAAAAATCCGCCGGAATTGCGCAAGTCAGGGTGAATAATATCGCATCCCTGGTTGATGATGAACTGCTGGAACCCCTCGCGCCGCGCGAGATTCTCACCCATGCAGATCGGCACCTTCGCCGCCGCCGTGAGCCGCTGCCACGATGTCGAATAATCCACCAGCAGCGGATCTTCGAGCCACAAAGGCTTGATCGATTCCACTGCCTCGGCAATCTGAATCGCCGTGCGCACATCGTATTCCCAATGGCAGTGGACCATGATGTCATGATCCCAACCAATCGCTTCGCGGCAGTTCTCAAAGCCCTGCCGAATCTGCATCAGCTCCTTGGTTGTGAGAATCCGATTCGCCGGATCTCTAGCCGCGTCAGTCGCAGGGTTCGTCCGCGGAAATCCGAACTTGTGGCACGTAAACCCAGCCGGGTCAGCTTTCACCTTCTCCGCCCATTCGCGACACGATGCCTTGTCAAGCATGTTACGTGGCGCAGCGTGATCGTACACGCGGACTTTATCGCGAAAACGCCCGCCCAGCAGCGTCGAACTAGGCACGCCGAGAATCTTGCCGGCGAGATCCCACAGTGTCATCTCGATGCCGCTGGCAGCGCGCATTAGATTGTGTGCCGACCCGTCAGTGCGCGAGCCCGAGAGTCCACCACCGCCCACGCCCAGGCCAGTGTAAATCGTATCGATCTGCAGCGGATCCTTACCGATGAGCCAAGGCTTCAGCGCCAGAATCTGCTCTTTCACTCCGATTCCCGGACTTCCATATGCTTCCGCAATACCGTGGACGCCATTGTCCGCCGTGATCTTGAGGAGCGTGTACGTGCGGTCGCCCTGCAGCAACATCGCCTGTACATCTTTGATCTTGACCTTGCCGAGAGGCGCGGCCGCGATTGGCAGCGCAGCCAGAAACTGACGTCGAGAAAGCAGCCGCATGGCCAACTAATTTATCACTGTTCGAACAGCGCGAACGCGAAGACATGCGTTGCCGAACAGATCGCCACATACTGTTTGCCGTCCAGCATGTACGTAATGGGCGATGCCGTGATGTTCCGTGAGGTCCCAAAGTGCCACAGATGCTTGCCCGTTTTCGCATCGGCAGCAACCAGATGTCCGTTGTCATCGCCGACAAACACCACGCCTCCAGCCGTCGATACAGTCCCCGCCCAAGCTGCTCCGGGACCCGTCATCGCCTGTTCCCAAACCCGTTTGCCCGTCCGCGGATCGATCGCTCGCAAGGCCAACTGGCCCGGTTCCGCGGGGATGCCCTCGCCGCCCGTACCTGCGAATCCATTCATCGGCTTTGGCTCTTTCGCCGAAATGAAGTAGAGATCGCACTGTTCGAGCGTTGGAAGATAGAACAGGCCCGTTGCAGGATTGTACGAAGGCGACATCCAATTCGCCGCACCCCGCACCGAAGGGCACGCGCGATTGCCTCCCGCTGTCGGATCTTTGCCGGGAACCACAACCGGCTTGCCTTTGCTGTCGAGCCCCGTGGCCCAATCCAACTTGTCCACAAACGCCGAGCCGCGCAGAAACTCGCCGGTCACCCGATCGAGAACATACAGAAATCCATTGCGATTTGGATGCAGCACAGCCTTCCGCTGCTTGCCTTCGATTTCGAGATCCACCAGCACCGGCCACGACTGCGCATCCCAATCGTGTGTATCGTGCGGAGTGAATTGAAAATACCACTTCAACTTTCCGGTATCGACATCCAGCGCGATGAGTGAATCCGAATAGAGGTTCGCGCCTTCGCGATCGCCGCCACAAAAGTCCGGCCAGGGGTTTCCAGTTGTCTAATAAAGCAGATTCAGAACATTCAGAACCCGGCTATGAAAATCTTGAAGAAGATCGCTTTTGAGTTGAGTCAACTTCTTGCAAAGAAGAGAGAAGTATTAAAGCCCGGGAATACGTTTGCGCAGCAATGCCGCCTGCCGCTCGCTGACCTGGATCTCAGACGATGGCTCTTCTGCCATTTTCAACAGGAAGCTGCTTTTGAAGTATGGCTGAATCTCGCGAATGGCGTTGAGATTCACTAGCCCGGACCGGCGCGCACGAAAGAAGTTGTGGGATTCGAGCCCCGCTCCCAGGTCGGCCATGCTGTGGTTGACCGTGTACAGATCGGAGGCGGTGCGGGCCTTGACGATGCTGTCTTCGACGGCGAAGAAGACGATGTCTTTGGGGGCCAGCAGCACGATGCGATCGCGCTTGCGTCCCACGATTTGGTTCAAGACCAGCGGGGCGGGTTCGGCATTGGCGGCGGCGACGGAGACGCGTTCGGTTTCCTGATCGCGCAGGTCCTGATAGGCGCAGATTTTGACGGCACGATCGACCACGGCGGCGAGTTTCTCTGCGTCCACTGGCTTTAAGAGATAGGCGAGTGCCTGTGCTTCGAAGGCCTGCAGGGCGTGCTGATCGAAGCCGGTGACAAAGACAATGAGCGGCGATTGGATGGTTTTGGGGAGCGAGCGCAGCACTTGGAATCCGTCGAGTCCGGGGATTTGGATGTCGAGGAAAACGAGATCGGGCTGTAGCGTTTCGATGGACTGGAGGGCTTCGAGTCCGTTGACGGCCTGGCCGATGATTTCGATTTCCGGATGGTTGCCGAGCAGGCGGGCCATGCGCGATCGCGCGGAAGATTCATCGTCGACAATGAGGCTGCGAAGGCTCACGCGTTGGCCTCTGGGACGGGGATCAGGATGGTAACAAGGGTTCCGGTGC
Source organism: uncultured Solibacteraceae bacterium (assembly GCA_964500255.1). GTDB lineage: Bacteria > Acidobacteriota > Terriglobia > Bryobacterales > Bryobacteraceae > F-183. The sequence continues at coordinate 4,800 of CAZCPL010000028.1, forward strand.
GCGTGCCGTTTTCGCAGGTGAGCGAGGCGCGGCCGCCATAGAGCATGCGGAGGCGGTCGGCGACATTCTTCAGACCGACGCCGCCGTGGCTGCGCGTGTTGGAAGCGACGGTGGCGAGACCGACACCATCGTCTTCCACCTCGAGACGCGTGAATGCGCCATGGGCGTGAGCGGCGATGCGGAGCTTGCCGGGTCCGATCTTTGGGGCGAGTCCGTGTTTGATGGCGTTCTCAACGATGGGTTGCAAAAGCAGCGATGGAATTCGTTGTTCCGCGACGGCGGGGTGGATGTCGAGATCCACGAGCAGGCGTTCGCCAAACCGGACTTCTTCGATGCGAAGGTAGGTGCGAAGAAATGATATTTCTTCTCAAATAGGCGTCGAATTGCAGTCCGAATGCTGCAGCACGTGGCGGAAGACGCTGGCGAGCAAAACGGTCATTGTCTCGGCCTTGGGCGGATCGGACACGATGAGATCGGCAATGGTATTCAGTGAATGAAAGAGAAAATGTGGATTGATTTGCGCGCGCAGAGCTTTTAATTCTGCGACTGCGGCGAGGTGTTTCAGCGATGACTCCCGGCTTTGGCGTTCGACTCTTTCGCGTTCACCGGCGAGCGATTCGAGGCGTGTGGAAATCAGTCCGGAAACTCCGGAAACGTCCTGCAAAAAATGGAGATCTTTGGTTAGGAGGATACGTCTGCATGAGCCCGGTGCGATGGCGATGGTGTAGGGCACTTCGTTGCGCAAACGGATTGGCGCAAGCAAATCGACCTCATGACCGGGAACGATGTGACGGCAGGGGTCGCCATCGGCGATTTCCCAGGGTTGCGAGCCAAGCGTGCGCTGATGGTGGCATTCGACGACACGCACGGCGGCCACTTCGAGAAAGGGCCGCAGCACCTTTTCGACCACCGCGAAAATCTCTTGCGGAGCATCGAGATCGTCGATTTCGCTGGCAATTTGGCGTAATGCGGATGCGTAGTCTGGCTCTCGCAGAATCCAGCGTTCGGCGGCTTTCATAAAAAGCGCGTCCATCCATCGCATGAGCATCAATAGAGCGAAGAGAAGAAGGGTGATGAGAATCGAGCGCCCCACTGTAGGTGGGGAAAAGATGCGTCCGGCCCACAAGTAACTGCCGGCAACGATGGCATAGCCAATCCAGGCAAAGATAAGCCCCACCACGATACGCAGACTGCTCTTGATGAGCACATCGGCGGCTCGAAACCGCGCGAAGAAAAATAGCGCTCCGGCAATGATGAGGAACGGTGCCTCGGTGGTGCTGAGGCAGAGAAATTGAAAGGCCTCGGGAGTCAGGCGAAGGCATTCGATTGCGAACATGCCGGCGGAGGCGATCCACGCGCCGAGCAAAGTCAATGTCAGATAGATGCGGTCAGCGGTGGTTCTGAGGCGTCCTCTGACCAGCACGAAAGCCGCGACGCTGAGCAAAATCGCAGTGGTGAATGGCAGCAGAAGCTTGGCAACGAGCGGCAACCAGCCAAGCGCCAGGGCCAACATCATCAGGGCGATTCCGACAGCGTTTGCGACGGCGATTCGGTAGAGCCAGCGCGCAAACATCCTGCGTCGCGGATCTTCTGACTCTGGATACGACCATGCGGCAACGAAGCTGACCGGCAGCAGAGCGCCGCCCACGGCCTGCACGCAAGCGGCGAGTTGATGCGTCCAGGCGGATTGCGAAATTCCCACCATCATTTGCAGTAGGGCGGCGAGACCGCCAGCGGAGCGCGGATTTGCGGGTGAGGATGAAGAGGACAACGGACAGCAGGATGCCCGCGACATAGCTGAGGACATCGAGTACGACGATGAGGTCGGGCCGGGGCATTGGACCTCTCTATTGTGGTCGGAATCCCTGTGGGCGGCAATCCCCTGCAAGTTGAACGCGTAAATTCGCGAGCCGAACGCGGATGGCGGGATTCTCGTTTGCATCCTGAATATCCGCGCCGAGCGGGTTTCCATGGATGCGGCGGCGAATGCGCCGTAAGTTGGCAACATGAACTGCTTGATCCTTTTCCCTCTTGTTTTCGCCGCTGCCTCGTCATCGGATGACGCGGCGATGGCCCTCAATCAGAAGGCGCAGCGTATGCTCGAACGTGGGCGTCTGCCGGAGGCCGCGCGGACGTTTGCCCAGGCTTCTGGAATGGCATCCAATGATTTGGCCGCGGCGATGTTGCTCCGGAATCAGGCATGGACGGTGCTGCGCATGGACGATGCGAAGGCGGCCCAACAGTTGGCCGACCAGGCGTTGTCTCTGGTAGAGCGGGCAGCCGGTCTGTGGGATCGGCATCTCACGCCGGTTCTGAACACGTTGGCGGAGGTCGCACTGGCGGAACAGCGTTATGCGGACTCGGTGAGTTTTTGGGATCGCGCCATTTCGATTGGCGAATCCGCAGGGGCTCACTATGCGCGAGCAATTCAAAATCGCGCGGCTGTTGCGGAGCGAAACGGAAAGTTCGCCGAGGCAAAACTGGCTCGTGAGATAGACTGAATGAAATCCCACAGGGAGATTTTCCACGCCTATCGAAAGTGAAAGGGCGACGACGCCCGTAGCCCTTCTCAGCTAACTAAGCCAAGGACTGCAGCGCGGTGTACACTTCCTCGGCGTGTCCTTCAGGCTTGACCTTGGGAAATACATGAGCGACTTTGCCGTCGCGTCCGATGAGGAATGTCGACCGGGAGACTCCCATATAGGTCTTGCCCATGAAAGTCTTTTCCCCCCAGACACCGAAAGCCTCTGCTACTACATGGTCCGTATCAGCCAGCAAGGTGAACGGTAAGTTGAACTTACTACGGAACTTAGCCTGCGCAGCCTGGGGGTCGGGAGAGACCCCGACAAGGACCGCGTCCGCCACCTGGAACTTCTCGTTTGCGTCGCGAAACTCGCACGCTTCGATGGTTCAACCAGGGGTGTCCGCTTTGGGATAGAAGAACAGCACCACCCTCGTGCCTGCAAGTGATGCCAACATAAAGGGTTGTCCGTCTTGGTCGCGGACTTCGAAGTCCGGTACTACTGCACTAGTTTCCAGCATGTTTCCTCGTCTTCTTTGGACTCGTCGACTTCCGCCGACCTGCGGCGATTGCCCCACCGCACCATTCCCGCATCGCTTCCGGATTCTCAAAAACCTCGGGGGGTGCCTGAAAGTACTTCATCACATCGTCCCGGTCAGGAAACGGTCGCAAGGCTTTGAGTCCGCGGGCCTCAAACTTTGGGATGTTCTCGCTATCCCCTTTTAGATACAACGCACCGTCCGCGATCAGCGCAAACACAGTGCCATCGCAGTAGAGGCACCAACCGCCGAACATGAACCGACTGGTAATTGCCCCTAACGAAGCCAATTCCTCCATCACGAAATCCAAATAGCGGTCGCGCAGCGCGGGCATCTCTTGGAGTACACTCTAACATGATCAACCGGCCCCCCGGGTCAGGTGTTTACCGGTACGATTTTCTAGGGTGTTCAGGTAAATCTTACCGATCCACTACAGCAACAGCGCCAATTGCTTGAAAACAAAGAGTTTCTACTTTGGCAAGCTGCTTGCTTTCACAGCCTTAGGAGTCGGGACCCCAAGAAGACAAATGATTACTCCAATGAACACAAATAACGAGAACAACAATACAATCACCCCGGTGGAAATCGAAACGAAGCGACTGGTATGGCCTTGGCTCGCAGCGGGAGCCCTCGCAGTCAGTCTCGGTGCCAACGTCTATCAATCGCAGAAGACCACTGCCCTTAGCTCTGACGTAGGTGCGTTGCGCACCGAAATGGCTTCGGTGAGATCCACTGTCAAGAGCAGCGAAGAGCAGGTGAAGAAGTCGATTAGCGGCGTTGAAGAGTCGCTGGCTGCCACCAACCAGGAAGTAGACAAGGTCGACAAGAAGGTTGCCGCCGCCCAGCAGACGCGTGTGATCGTGCAGCGTCAAGTGGCCGCAGCTTCTTCCATCGATAACAAGTGGAGGAAGGAACAGTCTGAAACCGTCGCCAAGCTCAATGGCGAACTGGCACAGGTGAAGGATGCGGCACAGTCCGCCCACACAAAGCTCACTGACATCAACAACGAAGTCGGCACGGTCAAGACGGACGTAGGCACGGTGAAGACCGAGATCGCGAACACACGTACCGACCTGGATAAGACCATCACCGATCTGAAGCGTGCTCGGGGCGACATGGGCGAAATGAGCGGCCTCATCGCAACCAATTCCAAGGAACTGGGTGCCCTGCGCGAAATCGGCGAAAAGAATTACTACGAATTCAGCCTCGCGAAGAGCGCCGGCCAACAGCGCGTCGGCGATATCCAACTGGCTGTAAAGAAGGCCGACATCAAGCGCGCCAAGTACACTCTCGATGTTGTGGTGGACGACCGCCGGATCCAGAAGAAGGACAAGACCGTGAATGAACCGGTGCAATTCTACGTGTCGTCCAAAACCCGTCAGCCCTATGAGCTGGTGGTGTATGAAGTGCAGAAGGATCGTATCGTCGGTTACCTTGCCACGCCAAAGGTGCAAGTAGCCCGCAAGTAGGCCTTTGTGACTCCAGTTCGATGTCCACGGAATCAATACGAGAAGGGTTAGTATCCGCATGAAAACTGTGTCGAACAACATCCGCAACCTTCCCCCTAGTCTGAGACTGCTGGGACTTTCGATAGTTCTCGGCGTCATGGTCCACCAGCGTGCATATGCCGGTGGACCAGATTCTTTTTCCACACTTTTTCCGGGCGACACCCTCACAATCCGCTTGAATTCGGAATTAAATAGTGGTAAAAACACAGCGGGGACTCGATTTTTCGGAATCGTAGAGCAGTCAGTGACCTATAACGGCAAAACACTTGTTCCTAAGGGGGCTGCCGTAGAAGGATACATCCGCGAAGCAAGCACATCTGGCCGTCTTGCCGGAAAGGCGCAGTTCTTTCTGCATTTGGATGGACTCTCGATAGGCGGAAAAAGATATTCCATCACGACGCAACCCGAAGTGAGAAGCGGTGTTGGACACAGGAAAAGGAATACGACGATAATCGGAGGCGGCGCGGTAGCGGGCACGATCATTGGAGCGATGGCTGGCGGCGGCAAAGGCGCGGCAATCGGCGCGGTCACCGGGGCGGCAGCCGGAACGGGCGGAGCAGTCGCCACCGGCAAGAAAGAGATTTTGATTCCAGCGGAGACGGTTTTGACATTCCGTCTGCGGGATCAAGTGGTCCTGGACTGATTTAGTCCAAACGAATCCGGGCGGAGCGGCTTTACAGAAGAGGCATCGGGTCCTGCTTCTCTCACTGTTCGTCGCCATCCAGTTCGGAGGCACAGGCGGGTTCGAACAAACCGCCCGCATGGCTCCTGCGACAGCCTGCGGGCGATCCCTCCGAGCGAACGCGCCTGTGCCCCTTTTTCGATTCTTGCGAGCTTTCCGCGGAGCGGCTTGGTAGAAGAGACAAACGGGTCCTGTCTCTCACACTGCCAATGTCTCATTCCGCGGGAAGGTATGTCGAGGCGGATTGTCAGTACAAAATCCGGTTACTGAAAACGCGCATAGGGCCGGATCGATCCTCCGGACAGTCCGCCGATATACCTTTGTTTCGTAGAAAGCCGCTCGGCTGATCCGAGCGGCTTTTCTATTTCGCTACTGTGCGAAGTATCCATTGATGTCGAGAATGAGATGCGTACGCTCTGTAACGAAAGCCGTCACCCCGCCGTTCAATCCCGCTGGAACCACGGCCGCGTTCGACATGATACTGCCATCGATCGCATTCAGCGTCGACACCACCGGCTGCGTGATCCCCGTCGGCCACAATGTCAGATAGCCAAGCGTCGTTGCCGGCAGCACCGTGGCATTCATAGAAAACGCGCGTGCGCCAGACGGAATCCCACAGGGGCTCGCCGTCACCGGATACTCACGAGCGATCAACGCTTCCTGCACCGGCCCCCCCAGCGATCCGATGGCATTGCGCGTATCCAGAACCCGGCAGGGATTGACGGCGTAGAAGTTCAGCGCATTGAGGCCTCCAGGAGGCGCGAAGTAGCCGTTGATATCCATGATGAACTCGGTGGAATCCGTGGAAAACACATTGATCGCTCCAAGCGAACCCGCAGGTATAATCGCCGCGTTCGCCACCACCGTTCCAGTGAGCGCGTTCAACGTCGATACGACTGGCTGGATCTGTCCGGTTGGCCACAGCGTGACAAAGCCCAAGGGCCTGCCGGGAACCACCGTCACATTCAACGAATAGGCAGTGGCGGAAGCCGGGATGCCGCAGCCACTGGAGATCACGGGGAAGGTACGGGTTCCCAGCGCGGGCAGCGCGGGTTGTCCAAAGATACCCTGGGCGGTGCGCGTATCCGCGATGCGGCAGGGCGCTACCGGATAGAAGGCCTGCGCCGCACTGTTCGTCCCTGTCGGAACGAATGCGCCGTTCACATCGATGATGAGGTCGGTCTGATTCGTCGCAAACACACTCACCGCTCCACTATTGCCTGCCGGCACGATGGCGGCATTGGCTTTGATGCGGCCATCGAGAGAATTTAACGTCGAAACCATGGGTTGCGATTGCCCCGAAGGAAACACGGTAATGTATCCGAGCAAGCCGCGCGGAACCACCGTAATATTGACGGAGTACGCGGCGACATTCGGAGGCAAGCCGCAGGAAGCCGAGGGTAGCGGGAACGATCGAGTCTCATTCGCCGCAATCGCAGGGCCGCCGAACACGCTATTTCCATTTCGGGTATCCACCAGACGGCAAGGGCGCACCGGAACGAACAGCAGCCCGCCTGTCGTGCCTGCTCCGCCTCCGGAGAACACCGCGCCGACATTCACGTCGGAGGTCAAAGTAATCGTGCAGGCACCCGTGCCGATACACACGCCAGACCAACCGACAAAAAACTGACTGGCACCGGGAACGGCGTTCAGTGTAATCTGCGTTCCGCTTACGAATGTCTGTGCGCATTGACTGCCGCAGGCTACGGATCCCGTTGTGGATCCGCTTCCGGTGACAGTGACGCGAACGGTAAAGGTCGCCGTGGAAACTGGTCCCGTGAGGTTGAGGCGTGCCGCCGCGGCTTCGCGATTGGCGTTTCGGACGGCATCCACCAATGCCTGTTTGGGTGAATCGGAAACATCGACCAATCCAAACGCGAAGTTCTCGCCTTGCACCAAAGGGCTGCGGCTCGTTCCAAATGGATCGCCGCTGCTACGGCCGGTGATCATCTGATCGATATAAGCGAAGTAGCCAACGCCAACGCAGTTCGGATCCTGCCGGGCAGCCTGCAAGAAGGCGGTGTAGCGGGCTGCGGTCTCGGCCTCATCGTAAGCCGCGACACCCGGCATCGAAGGAAAGGCAGTATTGAAACCGCGTTGACCGCCGTAGTTCGACGGAAACGAGAACTCGCCGTTAAAGATCGGCTTGTCGATCGCGGAACTGAGGTCGCGGTAAAACGTCGCGCTGTGAGATGCCGTGTAGTGGTCGTACCCGATGACGTCTGTGAATTCAGCGAGATTACGCCAGTCGTCACTCGTCACCCACTGATTCGGTACGATCCAGAAACCGAAGTAAAGATGATTGGGATCGATACGCTTCACGGTATCGTAGTAAGTCTTCAACAGGGCGCGTTCATAAACGCCTCGCAGCGTCGAGACGTCGGAAGGCGGCACGTTCGGCAGGAGGCCTGCATAAAGCTGGGCGCGTGAAGTCACCGGGACCTGCCAAGCCTGCGCCAGCAATGTGATGTTGCCGCCGTAAATGCTATCGATCGCGTAGTCGATCATGGCGATCTTAGCAGCGGATTGCGTCGGCGAGACGAACAGGTTCCGGATATGACTCGGCATCACAATGCCGTGAACCTCGTTGCCCAGCGACCATCCGACAACGTAGGGGTCGGCCTTGCGATTGCCCATCTGTGCATTGATGAAGTGCTCCAACTGCATCCGCACGCCCGCGTCGAAAACGTCGGGCAACGACAGTGGATTGCCATCGATACCAGACGCTGTCACCACGTTCGGCGAGAATCCCCAAATCGGCAACACCGGGATTTCAGGCGTGACGCCCTGCCGGGTCACACTCTGGGCGATGCCCTGTGGAATCGCCGACTTCCACTTTCCCGCCCCCGAGAATCCCCAGGCTTTCACCCGATCCATGGTGCGGTTCCAAGTGGAAATTTCCCACGAACTGCCGTATTTGCGCGATAAATTCCAGTTGTAAAAATACGAACGCCCGGCGCTGAGATCGCGGAACGCCGTAGGCGGCTGCTCGGAAAAAAGCCATTCACGGCCTGTTGTGATCGTGCTCGCCGCCAGCGGATCGTAGATCGCGGGCAAGGCGTTGAGGCCGATATAGAAGACCGGCTTGCCTTCCGGTGTCAAGAGCCACCAAAAAGTGTTGACCTTCTTCACGCGATAAAAACCCGTTGGGGTATCCGTCCAGGGCGGAGTCGTCGTCGCACCGTAATTGTCGGTATTGACCTGCGAAAGCCAGTTGGTATTGCGGGTTTGTTCGTCGTTGTTGCGCGCGGCGAAGTCACCGTCAGCGGCGATTTTCGAATAGTTGGCGTGTATGCTTTGTCCGTATTTGTCCACGTACGGTGCGAATAGCTGCGGATCGGCGCCAGCCGCCAGCCGGAAGCGCGCCGTCAAAGTCACGCCCTGCGACGAATCGGCGGTGAAGGCACCGCGGGTGTCGCGCAGTCGATCGTACAACTGCAGCGGAAACGGCGGCATATTGAGAATGGCGGTGGCTGCGCCACTCGTGGCTATGGTCTGCGAATTGAACCAGAAGAGTTCGGTGCGGCCGCTTTCCGAAAGCAGGACGCGGTTCATCGCCAGAACGTTGGACGGCGCGGCAACGAACGAGGTTGGCTGCGATTCGAGCGGCACATTGTCGAGAAAGATTTGAGATGTCCCATTGCGAATTTCGGCACGAACAATGTAGTCGCGGTCCTGCTGCCAAACCGTGTTGGTGTTGATGATAAAGCGGAACTGCAAACCGTCGCCTACAGCCAACACCAGCTTCATGTTCGAGATCCTGCAAGGGGTGCTCGAGTTGTTTTCGATGCTCTCGAGATAGAGCAGGAATCCGCGATTGTTGCTGAAATCAGACTGATCGGCAAGACGGAGTTTGCAGACATTCAACTGCGCGAAGAGCGGAGTGAATAACAAAAAGAAGGCGATGAAAACGTGCCGGGTCATGAAATCCTCCTGAATGGACAGGCAAGTAGCGGACGGCGGGCGGACGGTGCCCCATGATATCACCGGCTCATCATGGTTCCAGCATGGCTTTCCAGGCAGCTTCGTCGTGACCAACCGCGAGACGCTTGCCCGCGCCTCTCACCAGCGGCAATCGCAACAGTTTCGGCGTCCGCTCGATGCGAGTCAGCAGTTCGGATTCGGAAACCTTGAGATACTTCAGGCCCGCATCGACGAACTCTTTACATTCCTTATCCAAGAGGCCGGCCAGACCGCCGAACCGGTCAGCGAAGCGCTTGATTTCGCCCGGCGCGAGGGCTTTCTTTTGCAGATCGACATAATGGATCTGCACGCGGCGCTCTTTGAAAAAACGTTCGGCGGCGCGAGTTGCTTGCGAGCCTTTGACTCCGAAGATTTGTACGCTTGGGCCCATCAGAACGTCTTCAGTAGATCCCAATCCACGTTGCCGCCAGAGATCGTGATGCCCACTCTGCCGATGCCAGCAGGCAGTTTGCCGAACAGCACCGCGGCCGCCGCCACTGCGCCGCTTGGTTCCGCCACGATCTTTAGCCGCGCCATTAAGTACTTCACAGCCTCTTTGATCTCGTCTTCGGTGACCAGCAGAATGTCTTCTACGAGTTTCTGAACCACGGGAAACGTCACCGCACCGGGCTGTGACGTCCGCAAACCATCCGCAATCGTTCGCGACGGATCCACACTCACCGGCTTGCCCTCGCGCATGGAGAGATACCAGTCATTGGCGAGTTCAGGTTCCACACCGAACACGCGGATGTTGGGATCGATGCCCTTCATCGCGGTGGCGCATCCCGCAAGTAGACCTCCGCCGCCTGTGCAGACCACCATGGCGTCGAGGTCGGGAACCTCTTCGATGAGTTCGAGTCCGCAGGTGCCTTGGCCGATCACCGTCCATGGATGATCGTAGGGCGGAATCAGTGTCGCGCCGGTGTCCTCGGCGATCTTGCGGCCGAGCGCCTCGCGGTCGTCTTTCAAGCGATCGTAAAGCAGGATCGTTGCGCCCTGATCGCGCGTTGCCGCGATCTTCGACTTCGGCGCATCCTCTGGCATGACCACCGTCGCTTTGGATCCGGCATCGCGCGCGGCGATGGCAACGGCTTGGGCATGATTGCCGGACGAGAACGCGACGACGCCTTTGGCGAGCGCTTCTGAGGTCATCGAGCGGACGAAGTTGGTCGCGCCACGAGCTTTGAAAGATCCGCCGGTTTGCAGATTCTCGCACTTCAAGAACGCCCGTACACCACTGCGTTCATTGAATCCACGAGACGTCATCACCGGCGTATGCTTCACCAGCGGGCGGATGCGCTGCGATGCTTCTCGAATGGCTTCGAGTGTGATTTCCATCAGTAACCCGCCTGCTTGTCGACGATGTTGTTGAGCTCGCGGCCTTCTGCAAAGCGGTCGAAATTGTCCACAAAGATTTCCATTGCGATGTCGAGCCAGCCGGTGACGCGATCGGCGCAATGCGGCGAAATGAGGACATTTTCGAGCGAGTAAAACGGATGTCCAGCAGGAAGCGGTTCGACATCGAACACATCGAGCGCCGCTCCACGGATACGCTTTTCCTGCAAGGCTTTCACGAGTTCTTCTTCCACCACAACAGGGCCGCGTCCGACGTTGACGATCACAGCATTGGGCTTCATGACGGCGAATTCGGCTGCACCGATGAGTCCGATCGCCTCTTTGGAGTTCGGCGCGGCGATGCAGATGTAATCGCACTGGGCGAGCATTTCGCGCAGATCTTTGTTTCCATAAACGCCCGCGACGTGAGGATCGTCAGCGGAAAGTTCAGGCCGACGGCGCAGCGCCAGAACCTTCATGCCAAAGGCAGTTGCCGCGGCTGCCGCGGCGCGCCCGATCTCGCCGTAGCCGACAATACCGAGTGTGCGACCGTGGATCTCTTCCATGTAATACTGTTCCCAACGGCCCTCGGACTGTTGGCGCAACATACGGCGAGTGTCCTTGGCAAAGAACATGCAGCCGTAGATCACAAACTCGGCGAGTGAGCGCTTGTATGCGCCGCGCCCATTGGTGAGAGGTACGGGGCTGGCGATCATTTGAGGAAAAAGAAACGACTCGACGCCTGCGGAAACCGAATGGATCCAGCGAAGCTTGCGGGCTTCGGGCATGAGGTCCTTGAGCAGGCCAACGTGGCCCATATCGCAGAGAATCGCGTCGGCATCCGCGATGTGTTTGCGGGCGTGATCGGCGTCAACGGTAGTGACGATGTTGGTTTCTTCCGGCAGGCGGCTGAGCAGTTTGAGATGGGAAGCGGCGGGGTCGCCGAGAACGAGCAGGCTGATTTGGCTCATGTGGGTTCCTTACCAGCATACGGCGCTACACTGGAATCGTGCCGGCCTACTGTACTTGCGGAACTCAACTCGTCGAGGATGCGCGCTTCTGCCATAAGTGCGGGAGGCCTACGCGCGAAGAGTTCAATGAGCCTGAGGCCACGGCGGAAGCCGCTCCTCCTCCGCTTCCCGCACCGCCGCCCTCCGCCTTGCCGGAAATCGGATTCCAAAACAAGATCGCCGTTCGCATTGGCTTGCTGCTTGCGGGCCCAATGTATGTGCTCATCAATTTCCTCGTGATTTTGCCCGCCGGCATGTTCTTCGCTTTCATGGGACTTTTTGCGACGGGGCTGCTGTCGGTCATCATGTACCGCCAACGCACAGGTGCTGGCATTTCGGTGATGAGCGGCGCACGAATGGGTTGGATCGTGGGCTTGTTCGTCTTCCTGATCGCGCTGATCATTATGACCTTTGTCTTCGCAATGGCGTCGACTGGCGACATCGCAAGCAACATGCAGGAACAGTTGAAACGTCAAGGGCAAAGCGGAGAAGAGGTTCAGCGTGTGCTCGAGTTTCTGAGCAATCCCGCGGCGATCCTGATGCTGGTGGCGATGGTATTTCTGATGATGACCACCGTGCCCAGCCTAGGTGGCGCGCTAGGCGCAAAGCTGCTCGACTCTTCGAAAGAGCCCGGTTCTTAAGGCCTTTTGGCGGCGTCTTCGGCTTCGATGGGCTGATTGACGCGATTGCCGATCTGTTGTCCAGAGCCCTGGCCCCACTTCTGGCCGGCTTCCATGCTTTCCATCATGGCCTTGCGTCCCACAACAACCAACTTCTTTCCCGCCGGACTTCGATAGAACTCGACAAGCGCCTTCACATCGTCCGGTGTGTAATATTTGGTGTAAATCGCGATGGTCATGTCATCTCGCTTGCCGTATGCGCCCATGCCCAACAGCAAGACGCCAGACCAGATATCCGTGCCTTGGTGGAACTGAGTGGCGGGCTAGACACAAGGATGAGGCAAAAGAGGCGAAACGTCATGCCTATATGTTATCCAGGAGGCTACGATGAGCTTCATTGATGTGCGGGAAAACTTCAAGGTCGCGTGGTCGACGCTGCAGGCCAATCGCATGCGCTCGGCGCTCACCATCCTCGGCATCGTCATCGGTGTCACGAGTGTGATTTCGGTCGCCGCCATCATCGAAGGACTCAACAAGTTCATCTCCGACAAGGTCGAATCGTTCGGTCCGAATACCTATTTCATGGCCCGTATCCCGTTGGGCGACCCTCGCGCGTTCTTCAACATGGCCGAAAAGATCCGCATCCGCAAGCATTTTCAATGGGATTATGCGGACAAAATGCGCGAACAAACGCGCTACCTGAAAACGATCACCGTGTTCGGAACGCGGGCGTCGTTCTTCGGTGAGGACAACGATTTGCGGTACAACGGCGAGCGCGTCGAGCGTGTGATCGTGCGCGGAACCGAGCCTGAGTATACAGACGCCATCCCGCTGTTCAGCGTGGCGCAGGGCCGTTTTGTCACGCGTTTCGATGTCGATCATACGCGGCAGGTCGTTGTGCTGGGTGCCGCGATTGCGGAATCGCTGTTTCCAAGTGTGGATCCGATTGGCAAGATAATTCGTTTGAACTCGCAGCCCTATGAGGTCATCGGCGTCTTTGCGCACGACGCGGGATTGTTCGGCGGTCCTGGCGTGGACAACTTCGCCATTATTCCTTCTTCGGATTTCCGCAAGAAGAATCCGCAAGCCAAAGAGCTGATCCTTGCGTTCATTGGCGATCGCAACGCGCCTCCCGGGGCCGCCCGAGATGAGGCGATTGAGGCGATGCGGCGCATCCGACGCGTGGCGCCTAACGTGGAGGATGACTTCGAAGTGATCGCTTCTGATTTTTTGTCGACGCTGTGGAATCAACTCACTGGAGCGCTCGTTGTTTTGACCGGCGTGATTTCTTCTGTTGGCCTGCTCGTTGGAGGAGTCGGCGTAATGAACATCATGCTGATCTCGGTGACCGAGCGCACCGCCGAGATTGGCATCCGCAAGGCGGTGGGTGCCAAAAAATCGGACATCCGCACGCAGTTTCTGATCGAGGCCTCGGTGTTGACGATGATCGGCGGAATTCTGGGGATTCTCATGGGTGCACTGATAGCCTTTGGCATCCGAACGCTGGTTCCCAGCATCCCTGCGACGCTGTCTCCACTTTGGGTCGCACTCGGTGTGGCGATGTCTCTAGCTGTGGGCATTTTCTTCGGCTACTATCCGGCGAATCGAGCGGCGAATCTGGATCCAATCATCTGTTTGCGTTACGAATAATCCACCGTTTGGGCGTGCGCCGGCATCTCAAGGGTTGTGCGTATTTTTCTGATTGGCGCGACCGGGGGCATTGGATCGGCGACCGCACGCCGCTTGAAGCCTCACGCGGAACTCGTTCTCGCCGGACGCAACGAAGACAAACTGAAGGCCTTGGCCGAAGAACTCTCGTCCCCTTACGTGGTTGTCAATGCCGCGGATTTCGACGCTCTGGACCGCGCGGTGCAGGCTCACACGCCCTTCGGCGCAATCGTGAATTGTGCTGGATCGTTGCTGCTCAAGCCAGCGCATCTCACGACAGAACGCGAGTATCGCGACACCGTCGATCTCAGCTTAACCACCGCGTTCGCCACAGTTCGATCCGGCGCCAAGGCAATGATGTCAACCGGCGGATCCATCGTGCTCTGCGCCACCGCGGCCGCCCGCGCGGGCTTCGCGAATCATGAAGCGATCGCTGCGGCAAAGGGTGGCGTGATGGCGCTGACTCTATCTGCCGCGGCGTCGTATGGCGCGCGGAACATTCGCGTCAATTGTGTAGCGCCAGGCTTGGTCGAAACGCCTCTCACCGCGCGCATCACCGGCAACGAAGCCGCGCGCGCCGCCTCGCAGGCGATGCACGTGTTGGGGCGAATCGGCAAGCCCGAGGACATCGCGTCGGCCATTGCCTGGCTGGTGGATCCGGAAAATAGTTGGGTCACCGGACAAGTACTCGGCGTCGACGGCGGACTCGGAACGATACGCGCAAAATGAAAGGCGTTCGCAAACAAGATCTGCCGCAAAAGACCTGCGCCTCTTGCAATCGGCCGTTTACTTGGAGGAAAAAGTGGGAACGGGTTTGGACGGAAGTGAAGTACTGCAGCGATCGCTGCCGCGGACAGCGACGCGCGAAGAAGTAGCCGCGGTGCTGGCGCGCGAGTTTCCAGAGGCCGCCGCTCGCGATCCGCATGTCAGCCCGATGCGGGGCGGCTTGGCTGGAGCACAGCCTCTTGTCGCTGCAATCGCCCCCAGGCACTATGCCGCGAGCCGCAACTTCCTCAACGGCACGGTGACGCGGCTGTCACCTTATATCCGGCACAGTGTCGTTGTTCTCGACGATCTGCGCCAACTGGCTTTGGCGCGTGTGCAGCGTTCTGAGGATGCCTACAAGTTCGCGCAGCAACTCGCGTGGCGCGATTACTGGCGTCGTCTGTTCGGAATCTGGGGCGACGGCGTGTGGCAAGATCGCGAAGCCTACAAAACCGGTTGGCAGGCTTCCGATTACGCCGATGCTCTGCCCGAAGATCTTCAGAAAGAATGCACAGGTCTCGCCTGCATCGACGCCTTCGCAAAAGAGTTGCATGCAACTGGTTATCTGCACAATCATGCGCGGATGTGGGTCGCGGCGTACGTCGTGCATTGGCGTCGGGTGAAGTGGCAGGCCGGTGCGCGTTGGTTTCTGACGCATTTGCTGGACGGAGATCCGGCTTCGAACAACCTGTCCTGGCAATGGGTCGCTTCAACTTTCGCGAGCAAGCCTTACTTCTTCAATCGCGAGAATCTTGAAAAGTATACCGGCGGCTCGCATTGCCCGGAATGTCCCAAACGTCAACAGGGCTGCCCTTTCACGGGCACCTATGAAGATCTGTCGCAGGAGTTGTTTCGAGTGATTGCATGAAGATCTTCTGGATGCACACCGACTGTTTGCGGACTGACGTCTCGGACGCGAGCGCGGTCTTTGTCTTCGATTCCCAGCAGATTGAGCGCGAGCAATGGGGATTGAAGCGGCTCGTCTTTTTGTATGAGTGCATCCCGACGGGGGTGAGCATCCTGAAGGGAGATACCGTCAGTTTGCTGGCGAATTACGACGAAGTGGTGACGGAAGAGAGTCCCGACCCTTGGATTCGCGGCTGCATCGAAGCATTGCATTCGAAGGTCACGGTTGTTCCGGCACCGGCGTTCGCCAACCTGCGCGCATGTTCCGCATCCGATCTAAAACGATTCTCTCGTTATTGGAAGAAAGTGGAATCTCAGGTCTTGGCCTAGATGGTGGAAATCGTTTGGTTCAAACGCGATCTGCGCGTGCTCGATCACGCTCCACTCGCACAAGCTGGTGCACGCGGTAATCCTGTATTGCCGCTCTACATCGTTGAGCCTAGCCTGCTTCAGTCTGCTGATTTCGATCCCTGTCACTTCACGTTTCTTCTCACTTCGCTCGAGGATCTGACTCACGCACTCGCGACGCTAGGCCAGCCACTGGTGGTTCGCGTCGGAGAAGCAGTGGATGTTCTCGACGCGATTTCGCGTGAGTACGCAATCGCCAACATCTGGGCGCACGAAGAGACTGGCAATGCGCTCACCTACGCGCGCGACCGCGCCATGATTGGGTGGGCGCGTGCCCGCAACATTCCCTTTCACGAAACCCCTTCAGGAGGCGTGGTTCGTAGATTGAAGACGCGCGACGGCTGGGCGAAGAACTGGGAACAGCGCATGTCGCAGCCGATCGCGGCTGTGCCCTCGATGCTGCGGCCGGTGATCGGGTTGAGGCCGGGCGAGATTCCAAGCGGTGTTGCGTTAGGTCTTGCTCCAGACCGGCGTTCCACCCAACCCGGAGGAGAACGAACGGCGCACGCCACACTCGATACTTTTTTCGATGAGCGAGGTCACAACTACCATCGCGAGATGTCTTCTCCACTGACTGCGTTTGAGTCATGCTCGCGATTGAGTCCGCATCTGGCATATGGAACGATTTCCACGCGCACCGTGACACAGCGCTTGCGATCGCGCATCGAACGGACAGAGGACACGAACATCCGCCGTGCGCTGCGAGCCTTCGATGCGCGCCTGCATTGGCGAGATCATTTCATGCAGAAGCTGGAAGACGAGCCCGCGATCGAGTTCGACAATTTCGTCAGAGCCTTCGACGGTCTGCGGGAGAGCGACTTCTCGCACGAAAAGTTTGAGGCTTGGAAGCAAGGCCGCACCGGATACCCAATGATCGACGCCTGCATGCGCAGCCTCAACGCAACCGGATGGATCAACTTTCGTATGCGTGCCATGCTGATGTCATTTGCGGCCTATCATCTTTGGCTGCATTGGCGTGAGCCGGGGCTGCACTTGGCGCGGACCTTCGTAGACTATGAGCCGGGCATCCACTGGAGCCAATGCCAGATGCAGTCCGGCGTCACCGGCATCAACACTCTGCGCATTTACAACCCCAACAAGCAAGCGCTCGATCATGACCCCAAGGGTGCATTCGTTCGCCGTTGGATTCCAGAGCTTGGCACCGTTGCCTATCCGCAACCGATTGTGGATCACGCGGAAGCCGTACGCGAGGCGCGCGCCAAATTATCGGAATTCCGCAAGCGCGACGGCGTCCGCGAGCAGATCGCGGCGGTGACCAGGAAGCATGGCAGCCGCAAGAAATCCGCAGTGGCACGCAAGCGCACCACCGCCGCAAAGATGCAGCGGAGCTTGTTTGAATCTTGAGATGGGAGTTTAGGAAACTCGCACTCGATAAGCATACGCGTCGCCTTCCCAGCCATCCGCAAGCGCAAACAGGCGGGTCATGTGGATCACGATCTCGCGCGTGGCTCGATCTTCACGAGCGTAGAAATTCGAAAGGCTGAGCGCTTCATGCTCTTTCTCACCCTTTGTATCCACTACCCGAATCGTCTCTTTGCGCAACAGGCCCGAGACAAGATCAACCTCGCCAATCACCAACGGAAATCGCGGCCGATTGCCTTTCGGATTCTCGGGCGTGATGTTTCCGATCCAATAAAGACGCCCACTCGAGTGATGCAGCAACTGCGAACAAGCACTGGGCGAAAAGAACGGATCGCCGTTCGCGTACGTCCACGGCTCAGGTTTTGACCATCGCATCGCATCGCGCGAAGTGGACATCCAACGCCAACTCGGCAGTTTGGTCTTGCGATCGTTGGATCCGCGCAGGATCATCAGAAACCGCCCATCCTTGAGCCTCGCGATGGTCGGCTCAAGAGCGCCGCGTGTGGTGCGCGCGGGATCGCCTTCGATCGGCTCGCTCAGAGTCCAGGAAAGCTCCGTCTTGCTTTCCCAACGAGCGTGCAACACGGCGGAATAGTGATACGTGTAGCCACCGCCTGGATTGTAGAGCTTGCCGTCGGGGCCTAGCGGCGTGATCTCCACCGGCAGCAAGAAACCGCCCTTGACTGCCAAGGGCCGCGAACCCTGATCACCCAGGGTGATGCTGTTCTTTCCGGGAAATACGCCTGGCAGGGTCTGATCTGCCGGAAGCTTATTCTGGCGGGCCATTTGCACTGGTGTCCGGGTCGCAAAGCCATCGCGCGAGACCGTGTAATAGATCTGCCAGCGCCGCAGGCCTTCTAGCGGATCATCGCCAGGCAACACACCTTCCATCCAAAACTCAATCGCGGAACCTTGTCGCGGATCCACCCAATAGCCACGCAGGTGCCGTCGCAACATGCCATCGGACCGCTTCTCGCCAGTGACACGCGGAGCAGGTTCAGACCATGTCCTGCCATGATCTTTCGACGCTCGGATGTAGCAGATGTCCATCGTGTCCGAGCGCGACCAACGCTGCTCGATCGAAATTAAATCAAGGCCTTTGGGCTTGGTGTAGTAGGCGAAGGCCATGACGGCCGTGCCTTTGCCGGGGGCTTTCCAAAACAGTTCCCGCCGTATGTCGGCGTCTGAAGCGGAGGCCACAGAAGCGGCTAATGTCAGGAATTCGCGGCGTCTGATCACCGATTCATAGTAGCGTCAGAGGATCCACGTCAATTACAAGGCTGGTGGGATTCCACTTTTGTTCGAGGCCATGCATGCGGATCCGTGTGAGTTGTGCGTTGAGCACACGCCGGTTCGCGGCTTTGATGAGCAACTGATAGCGGAACTCATTGTGCAACCTCTGCACAGGTGCCTCTGCAGGACCCAGAATCTTGATCCCTTCCGGCGCGGGATCCAGCAAAGAGCCCAGTTCCGCGCTCATCCGCAAAGCCTCTTCCTGCTTCTGATGCCGCACCACCACATTCGCCAAAGCCGCAAACGGCGGATACTTCATCGCACGCCGGAACTGCAGCTCTTTCGCATAAAAGCCATTGTAATCCTGCGCTGCGGCGTAACGCACCGCGTAGTGATCGGGGTTCGTGGTCTGGATCAGAACGATGCCCGGCAGCACGCCGCGCCCGGCGCGTCCCGCCGTTTGCGTGAGCAACTGAAACGTACGCTCGGCCGCGCGAAAGTCTGGCAGGCCGAGACCGATATCGGCGTTGATGATGCCGGCCAGCGTGACGTTCGCAATGTCGTGGCCTTTGGCGATCATCTGCGTTCCCACGAGGATGTCGAAGTTGCCTTCGCGAAAACTCGACAGTACGGATTCGAACTTCTTTTTCGCGGCCGCCACATCGCGATCCAACCGCGCGATGCGGGCTTCGGGAAACTCGCGATGCAGTTCGTCTTCGGCACGTTCTGAACCCACACCCAGAAAATGCACATGCTCACTCTGGCATTTCGGGCAAGACGACGGAACTTTTTCCGCGTAATTGCAGTAGTGGCAAAGCATCCGGCGATCGCGCTTGTGATAAGTCAGTGTGACGGAACAATTGACGCACTGCAAACGCTCGCCACACGATCTGCATGCCACAAAGCTCGAGAATCCGCGGCGATTCAACACCAACATCGTCTGCTCTTTGTTTTCGACACGTTGCTGCAGCGCTTCGAGCATCCGCCGCGAATACGTGGCCTGCTTTCGCGTTTCGAGGAACTCAAGCCGCATGTCGATCAGCTCGACGGCGGGCATCGGACGATTCTCAATTCGCTCAGGCAACTCAAGCATCGTGTACTTGCCCTTATCCGCGTTGTAGCGCGTCTCAATCGACGGCGTTGCGGATCCCAATACCACCACCGCGCCTCTCTGATGCGCCCGCATCACCGCGACATCGCGCCCGTTGTAGCGCGGCGTTTCGCCCTGTTTGTAACTGTTGTCGTGCTCTTCGTCGACCAGGATAAGACCGAGGTTTTGGATCGGCGCAAAGATGCCCGACCGCGTGCCCACGATCACGCCCGCCTTGCCCGCACGAATCCGACGCCACTGTTCCGCGCGTTCGGAATCATTGAACGCCGAATGCAAAATCGCCACTCGATCGCCGAACCGCGAGAAGAACTGCCCCGCCACCGCCGGGGTCAAGGCGATTTCCGGAACCAGCAGCAAAGCATTGCGGCCCAATGCCAGCGCCGCGTCGATGCACTTCAGATAGACTTCGGTCTTGCCCGATCCTGTCACGCCCTGCAACAAAAACGCCTGAAACACGCCCGCTTCCAACGAAGCAGCAATCGCATCGTAGGCTTTTTTCTGATGCTCGTTCAGCACCTTCGGAACCACGGGGTGGGCCGACGCCTTCAACAACGGCTCAGTCCTCAGAGACACATGACCTTTGCGCGCCAAGGCCCGCGCCGACACGCTCGCCGACTTCACCATGGCTTCGATTTCCTGCAGATTATGAGACCCCGGATGCAGTTCCAGGAACGACAACAGTTCGCGCTCCGGCTTGGGAAACTTACCGTCCGCGGGATAGAGGATCAGTTCTACCCTGAGCCGCTCGGCCGAAATCCGCAGCGGGTCGCGATCGGCTTCGACATCTTCCACCTCAACGAAGCCCTTTTTCTCGAGCCCCTGTAACAGGCGTTTGGCGTTCTCTAACTTGGTCTTGAGATACGCTTCCGTGAGAGGGCGCGTTTCCAATAACCGCAGCAGTTGCAGTGACGGATCCGTGTCCGCATCGCCCAAAATCAACTGCCGCGCCACATCGCGCCCACCATCCGTCAACGAATACACCTTGCCTTTGCGAGTCTCGCCGCTGAGTGGCATCATGCCGCGATAGACTTCGCCGACGGGCGCGCAATAGTAGCTCGCAATCCACGCGCCGAGCTTCAACAACTCTTCATCGAGCACCGGCTCTTCATCGACGAGCTTCAACGCCTCTTTGATCGCATAGCGCGACGACGGCGCAGTGTTGTGAACATCGACAATCACTCCGGTGAGCTTGCGGCCCCCGAACGGCACAGTGATGCGGCATCCACGTTGCGCTCGATGACGAAGCGTCATCGGAAGCCGGTAGGTAAAGGCCTGATCCACCGGCACGGGCAGACTAACGTCGCAATATTCACTTGAAGTAGAGATGCTATCAGCCTAACAAGCTCCGCACCTTTCGAGCAGAAGATCGATGTCCGCAGGTCGCAACGCCAGGAATAGACCGGGGCATGACATGATGGATGTTTCGCCCGAAGCGAAGCAACGAAACAACATGAGCTACAAACCCCTCGATCTGGACGGCAAAGTCGCTGTCGTCATTGGTGGCACCTCCGGCATCGGACTCGCCATCGCCATGGGCCTCGCCGACGCCGGTGCCGATGTCGTTGCCAGTTCACGCCGTCAAAGCGAAGTGGATGCCGCATCCGCGCAAATCGAGGCCAAGGGCCGCAAATCGATGCAAGTGACCTCCGACGTGAGCGATCGCGCATCGATCGAGCATTTGTTGGCGAAGTCGCTTGCCAGGTTCGGCAAAGTGGACATACTCGTCAACTGCGCCGGACGCACCAAGCGCACGCCCACGTTGGATGTCAGCGAAGAGGAGTGGGGAGGCATCATCGATACCAACCTCACGGGCATTCTGCGCTCCTGTCAAATTTTCGGCAGGCACATGCTGGAACGAGGCTATGGGAGAATCGTGAACATCGCTTCGCTATCGTCGTTCGTCGCGCTGTATGAAGTCGCGGCGTATGCAGCGAGCAAGGCCGCAGTGGCTTCGTTGACGAAATCGTTAGCTGTGGAATGGGGATCCCGCGGCGTACTCGTGAACGCCATTGCGCCGGGCGTATTCCCAACGCCGTTGAATGCGGCGTTGTTGAATGGAACTTCGCGAGGACAAGAATTCATCACCCGGACGCCGCTGAAGCGCTTCGGCAGGACGGAAGAACTTGCCGGCGCAGCGGTGTTTTTGTCGAGCGATGCGGCAAGCTTCGTCAATGGTGAAGTGATCGCCGTGGACGGTGGATTTCTCGCCAGCGGCGTGAACCAATAAATAGGGAGCGCTCGGGCTCCGCCCGCTAAGCGGTATCGTCACCGGGCGTAACAACGCCCAGATCATTCCGCAGCCAAGCCTTGGCAAAGGTCCATTCGCGCTTGACTGTGCGCGGCGAAACGTCCATCGCTTCGGCGGTTTCTTCGATGGAAAGCCCCCCGAAGAAGCGTAATTCCACAACTTTTGCAGCCCGTGGATCGGACTCTTCGAGCCGCGTGAGCTCATCGTCGAGCCTCACCATATCCTGCGATCTGGCGGGTGCGAACACGAGTGCCTCATCGAGCTGCAGCACGCCATGACCGCCTCCGCGTTTTTCAGCGATGTTCTCGCGGGCGTGGTCCACCAGAATGCGCCGCATCATCTGCGCGGCGACGGCAAAGAAGTGCGAACGGTCATTCCACTGGGCGTCTTTGACGTTGACCAGCTTCACGTAGGCTTCGTTGACGAGCGCCGTGGTTTGCAGCGAATGATCTTCTTTTTCGCGTCGCATTTAGCGGGCCGCGATGATCTTCAGTTCGGAATACACCCTGGAAACCAGCAGTTCTTTCGCCTGCGCGTCTCCCTGTTGGAAGCGATGCAAGAGGCCGGTGATGTCAGAATCGGCGTCGCATTCCGCGGCAGCGGCCGCAGCGGCGTTTGGCATGGCTCTAGCGTAATCCATTCGCTACCGGGCTGGAAAGAGCGGATCCCAATGAAGGCAGCCTCTGTGCGAAGGCATTCGCTGGATGCCCATTCCGCAAGTGAGGAGGTCGCAAGCTGACGACGGCCTTTCGAACGCCGCGATAGGCCCAATAGTACGCATTTCCTCGGGTGACATACTGTCGGGTTTCGAGCACCAGGCGCCTGATGACTCGGATCGGCATTGGGTTTCGAGGTCTCTGCAGCCTTGCGAGCATAGCGAGATTCCCCGCGACGGGCTCGCAAGATGCGATCGTTGCGATTGCGAGCTTGCCATCGGTGGTGCCACCGGAAAGCGCTGGGCGATCGAGCAACGTGAGACGGCTCAGGCATTGTGCGGCAGAGAGGTCGTTGAGCACCTTGCTGCGTTCCCTATCTAGAAATTCGTCGACTCGATGCGTCAGCGAGAGCCGGTTCCAATCGAAGGCGATGCCGATGTCGTGCGTTGCCGCGGCCACCCAAAGCGGCTCTTCCGTTCCCGTTGGATCTTCGATGCGCCAGAAGCGGATATGGTGCCGCTTGGACATGGAATTAAAGCTCTTTTGGTAGACGAGATCGGGTTGGCGGTGCTGATAGAAGAGCGGCGAAACCGGCGCTGTTTCATAGCCTCGCAGCGATGTAAAGGCGGCGTAGGATTTTGCAAAACTTTTGCGTGTGAGAGCGTCGGCTGTGGTCCAACCGGCAGCAGCGAAGGCCGTTGCGACCGCCTGCCGGGTTCCGCGAAAAACAAAGTTGATCCGGTCTGAGACCACGTTGCTGGAAGCGTTCTTGATCTCAGTGGGGATGCCCTGAAAATAGGCGTGCTCGTGTGGCTCGAACGTTTCGGACTGGGGCAGGGGCGACGCGACAGGCAGCAGCGCATGATCGGCAACATCGGAGACTTGGACGCGCACAATCAGTTCCGTTCCCGTGGGAAGCTCAACGTCCGAATTGGGCAGGCTGAAGAGCAACAGCTTCGTAGTGATCGCGATGGCCGCGCCCAAAGGATTCGGCGCAATGCGGCTTTGCAGTGCGCCTACGGGTCCCGTGAGCCCGGTGGGGCTGCGGTGGAAGAACGCGCCTGCGGGACGGAACCAGATGCCCTGGAAGAGCGAATTGGGATTGCTGGCAGCGAGGATGCCGTGAATGCGATTGCCTCGAGCGACCTGCTCACGAGCGTTTTCGATTTCGATTAGTTCCACAGAGCAGGCCGCGGCCGGGTGGCCGGGAGGCGCGCATCGCTGGAACTCGAGTTCCACTTGCGCTCGTTCCCGGCGGATGCCGATACCAACCCCTTTGGCACTGCGAATCTTGCCGCGCAGTATTGTGCCTTCGGCCAGTATGGAATCCATACCGAATTCCACCGGGGGACCGGTGCGGATCTCGAAATACTGTCCGGGCTTCGAGTAACTGGCGATGGGCGTGAGCAGCTTGGCATGTAAATCCTGCCGCACTTGCGCTTGGATCGTGACGAGAGAGAGAGCAAACAGCACAAGTCCGTTAGACTTCATCCGAAACGCTCCATTTTCGATTTTGAGTAAAAAGCCAAGCCGCCGCTGCAATGGCGATGCTCGCCAAGCCGTCAACAGCGTAATGATAGCGGCCATAAATCGTGGCCAGATAGACGAGTGTCCCCATGACGAATGCTGCGATGGGCAAACCAAGCGACCGGCTGCGACGGGTTGCAAACCCGAGCAAGCCGAACGCGGTAGAGTAAGCGACGGCGACGTGACCACTCGGAAAGACGCCGGTGGAGATATCCATGTGGTTAAGCAAATAGGTGTTGATCTGGCGCGGCGCGGTGACAATACGGGGTTCGTCCTGGTGAGGAAAGACGCGACGGGGAGATTCCACCGCAATCAGCGGGAGTAGCGCATAGACCGAGAAGGTTCCCAGAAACAGGGTGTAGAGAAACTGCCGCCGGTCGCTGCGGTTACCTGCGAGTTGTAACGCGATCAAGGCGATGGGCGGCACTATGTAGAGCATTAGATGCGCGATTTCTACAGTGAAAGGAATGACCGCACCGAGGGATTCAATGGCGCCTCGGAGTCCGTAGTGCTCGAGCAGGGCTCGATCCCAGCCGAGCCAGAGATTCTGCAGAGACTCGATTTTTGTAGGCGTAGCGAACCACTCGATACTCCAATAGGCGAGCAAAATGACGCAGAGCGAGAGCCATTCCCGCAGAATGCGCGTCAAGGGCGTTGAGTAGTGGGCTTCCAAAATGGCGCTGCTGAACAGCAGGGCGGCGATCGCGAGAAGTATCGACACGTGCGAGGCGGTGTTGTGGCGCAAGGCGGCGAGAAAGGCGAGGAATACGAAGAGCCCAACCGAAAGGCATTCCGACGGCCACAGATTTCGTAGCGCCAACACTCGCGGGTTTGTTTGCTCGGATGGGTTCGCCGATAGAGCCGATTCCATAGTGTTAGGCGCCTATGATACAGAATCGCGAAGTGGGAATGCAAAGAGAGCAGATGGCTGCTATGGAGACAAGCGCTTTCCTTGGCCATGATGTTTATGCGAGGCGCTTTTCTGCGTTTTTGTGGTGTTTGAATGAGTGGTCTTTGAATGATTGGAATGATGAGAAGATACGGAGATGGCACGCGCGGGTGTGATTGGTTTTCTGCATGAATCGAATACTTTTCTCAACGTTTCGACGGTTTGGGAGGACTTCGCAGCGACCTCGATGACGGCGGGCAGCGAGATGAGATCCCGCTGGTTGGAAGCGCATCACGAGTTGGGGGGGATGCTAGTGGGCTGCGATGCGGAGGGCCTCGAATGCGTGCCGGGATTTGCAACCTATGCGGTTCCGAGCGGGACGATTTCTGCAGACTGCTTTGAGCGGGTCGCGGAAGCGCTGGTCGATTCCGTTCTTCGTATGGGTTCCGTCGATGGGCTGCTGGTGGCACTGCACGGGGCTGCGGTGAGCGAGCGTTATCGCGACGCAGATGGCGAGATTCTGCGGCGGTTGCGTGAGGTCGTGGGTCCGCGGATACCGCTGATCGTGACGCTCGATCTACATGCGAATGTTTCGGAATCGATGGTTTCGCACGCGACGGCGATGATTGCGTATCGGACGAATCCGCATCTCGATCAGCGTGCGCGCGGGCTGGAAGCTGCTGCGTTGCTGGCGCGGGTGCTGCGGGGCGAAGTGGAGCCGGTGATGTATTTGGAGGCACCACCACTGGCGATTCCCATCGCGGCCCAGCATACGGCTGTGGATCCTGCAAGACGGCTGTATGCGGAGGATCTGGCGGAGGTTTTGCGTTGGCCCGGCATCTTATCCGCGAGTATCTGCCTTGGCTTCTACTACGCGGACACCAAAGAAATGGGGACTTCTTTCCTGGTGGTGGCCAATTACAATCTGGAACTTGCGAGGCGAGGGGCGCGTTTTCTGGCAGCCCGATGCTGGGGACGGCGGTCGGAATTCGTACCGTCGTTGCCGTCGGTTTCGGATGCGGTTCGATATGCGCTGTCGCCGGATGCGAAACGTCCGGTGGCTTTGATGGACGTTGGCGACAATATCGGAGGTGGCAGTTCCGCATCGTCGACTGTCGTGTTCGAAGAGATGCTGCGGCAGGGTGCTTCGAATGGATTGGTTGTGTTGCATGATCCTGAGGCCGTTCGGATTTGTGCGGCAGTTGGAGTTCGGGCTACGGTCGATTTGCCGCTCGTGGGACGTGCCAGGGTTCGTACACTCTCCGATGGTTGGTTTACCGAAACGCAAGTGCGGCATGGCGGTTGGACGCACTGCGATCAGGGCATTACGGCGGTAGTGGAAACCGATGTGGGCGGACATACGGTGGTGTATACGAGTCGGCGAATGGCTCCGATGAGCTTGGAGCAGTTGATCGGTTTGGGGATTCATCCGGAGCGAAAGGACATCCTGGTTGTGAAGGGGGTGGTGGCTCCGAGGGCAGCGTATGAGCCAGTGGTGGGGGAGTTCGTTTTGGTGGATTCCCCGGGTCCGACGGCGAACGATCCGAGGAGCTTTGCGTATCGCCACCGGCGGAAACCCATGTTTCCGATGGAAGATATTGTGGATTGATCAGGGGCCTCACCGATCGTGAAGCTTTCGACGGACTGCGAACGCCGTCCAGCCAGTAGTCAGAGGAATCGCCCACACTACCTGGGTGTGTGTTTTTGGCGTGCGGGCGAAGAATTGCACCTGCTGATCGTTTTTGCCGCGATTCGGTTCAAAGGCAATTGATCCGAGTGCAGGGATTGCAGCCAGGAAAAATAGTGCGAAAAAAGGAAAGTCCCGAAAAAACGCGTGTGGCGCTCGTCCAGGACGGAAACTTTTCTCACATCGGGCAGGCGGATTATTTGCGGTTGCGCTTGTGGGCGGCGGCAAACAGCGCGAGTAGCGCGCCACCGGCAGACATGGCGATGGTCGAGGGTTCTGGAATCGTTGTAGCCTCCAATCGGAGATAGAGATTGCCTTCACCGACGGCCGTCGAGGAAGCCGTAAAGTTTGTGACCAGACCGCTGGTAACGCCGGTGATGATCGACGCGTTGTTACTGGATCCGACCGATGGAGGCTCAAAAGCGTTCAGACCGAGATCGAGTCCGGCTGTCACGTTCGAGACGCCAACCGTAAAGATGAGGTTGTTGGGAACGAGTAGGTTCAGGCTCCCGAAGTTGACCGTCAGGATGTCGAGGGCGTTGATCGAAATTCCGTTCAGGACATAGGATGCGCCGATCTGCGAACCAACCGGACCGCCTACGTTCCAGAAGGTGAGCGTCGCGGTGAAGGTTCCTGCGGAACTGCCTAAGTTGTAGAACTGGATGGCTGCGTCCGTCAGTGTACGATCGGTTCCACCCAGAGTGATGGAATCACCGATCTGACTGGAAGGACCCACGGAGTAAAAATACGTGATGAGCGTATCTGTTGTCGTGTTGTTGTAGATCGTCCCGGCGAGGCTTGAGGCCGCGCTGGCAAGCGCCAGAGCGACTACGGCGAAAAACGGCGTTTTCATGAAAACTCTATGCTCCTAAGTTTTGCGAATGGTTCCTTGGCGCTGGTCCGGACCGAGGACAACAGAGTACGAAATCGCGCTTGGGCTAGACTTAGTACCTCAGTACCATTATTGACGACTTGCATCCATCCTGCAAGCGTTTTTGTGTTTCATTTTGAAGAGGTTAGAGTGGGAGTACCGTTACTCCCACTCATTCCGCTCTCTATCGGGAACCGGCGCCGAGGGCACGGGGCGTGTAGGTGAAGGCCGGGGTTCCGACGCGGGTGAACTCGACCGCGAAGGTCACGCTCGTGCCCGCTCCGATCGCGCCAATCTCGTTGTACGGGCTTCCGGCTGGCGGCGCCAGGCTGGTGACACCGCTCGGCAGGAACATGGTGTATCCGGCCGCGAGGTTGTCGATCACGTAGGCTGCTGCAGCCAGGGCGGTGCCGTTGTTCACGATTGTCACCGTCTGGCTGAACCTTCGGGTGCCGCGATTGAAGGCGAGGACGCCTTGGGTGGCGGTGAGTTGCGAGGTGACATCGGGAGCCGACGAAACCACGGCGAACACTGCGGACACTGTGGCCGGAGTGTTCATCGTGACTATGGTAGGAAAAATCCTGCTGTTCGGCGGGCAGTTTGAGATTCAGGGTTGGGCGTTGTGTGACGGACGACTGCTGTCGATCGCCCAGAACTCAGCCATCGGCTCACTCAATGACCCGGACTTTCGCCTTACAACGAAGGTCAGGTGGGCGGAACGGAGAAGGTGACGTTGACGCAACAGGGATTGCCAGCGCACAACCATGTGGTGAGTGTTGGCGGGAGCAATGGTGCTCCATCCTCGAGCCGTCCAATCGGGAGTGTCTACGCGAGTGGAACGATGTACGACGTTGCGGCGAACGCGGGCGGCAGCCTCGGCGCGGTGACGGTCGCAAACGCGGGTAGCAACGGCGCGCCCAACAATATGGAACCCTATCTCGCGATGAACTACATGATCGCGTTGGAGGGCATCTTCCCATCTCGCAACTAACGTGAGCCCGGAAATCCATCTCCGGTCTCATGCGGAATTCGGCGACCGCGACTTCCTGTTCAAGGTTTTCGCGGCCGCCGGCCCCGCGTTGGAACTGGCGGCTTTGCCGGAGTCGCCGGTGAAATCCATGTTGTTGGCGCAACAATTTCAAGGGTGGCTGCAGTCTTATTCCTCACACTTTCGTATCGATGGCTTAGCGATCGTGGAATGTCCTTTGGGCGAGCGCGTGGGATTTGTTTGGCTGTTCCGAAACAGTGAGGAATATCGTATCGCCGATCTCGCATTCACCCCGGCGGTTCGCGGCAAGGGTATCGGCACAGCGCTGGTGCAGCAAATCGCCGCGGAGGCGTTCCGTGCGGGACTGCCGTTGCGGGCAAGTGTAGCGAAGTCCAATGCCGGGTCGCATCGGTTCAACCTGCGTCTGGGATATGTGGTGACTCACGACAGTCTGACGCATTGGGCGATTGAATGGCGGCCTGAGCAGGCGTAGTTGCCCCTTGTATTCTACTTGCAACGGATGTATAGTCCTGATAGCTCTTGGTCGACTCACCTTCACCTGATGTAGATGCGTGGTTTTGCTACGGCCTCATAACTTAGTGTGTCCCTGTCTGAATTTCTTTAAGTTGAGGCGCATCCCAGGGAGGGTTTGATCCATGTTTGACAGCCTGGAAGATCAGATGAAGCACGATGATCAACGCGAGGGTTCGAAGAAGGAGCGAATGATGGTATGGGCGGCGATCGCCGTCGTGTCACTGGCGCTCTTCGGTGGGCTTTTGCTCGGAATAACGAAACTAGCCTGAATAGGCTTTCTGGAGGATGGGCCGGTCTACTTCGCCGATGCGGGAGTGGCTGGCCCTATCGAAGCGTCAAGGGCCGGTCCGATCGACGACATGATTCCCTGCACGTGCGTCGCATAGCTTTTATTGACAGGATTGTAAGCTCGCAGCTTGCCTTCTGTGGTCTTGTTCCGATAAGGGAGTGCATTTGTGAGCCGTTCGGCAATCAGATGGATGCTTTCTGAGATAGACGAAAACTGAACTCGCCCGTTTCCCCAACCGAAGACATTGTTGTTGCGACTCACGCCACCGGTTTCCACCATAGCCAGACTCGGCAGCAGACGCCAATCCAAACCATGCTTTTCCGAAGCCCCTAAGAAAACTTCCGCATGCTTGGCAAGGGGAGAGCGTTGGGCGAGAAAGAAGTTGCGGAGCTTAGTGATCCGGTCGTCTTCCGGCTTGTTCGAATCGGCACCCCTGGCACTAGGCCAGAAGCCGCAGGCCAAAACCGCGAAACATGCGATGCGTTTGATCGTCATTCGGTTCTTTAGAACTGATCGGCGTTCCGGACCCAGACTGTAGGTCCAAAGCGTCGAAGCCGGAACACTTGGTCAGTATAGCCACGTTTCCCTTGGTTGCAACCTTTTTGTCACCATCTGTCGCCAGTTTCATTCAGTCTGACTACTACAAGTTTAAGTTGTAATAAACTTCAGGTGCTAATCACAACAATCTTTACCGTCCGTCCCATTAGGAAAGCATCATAGGGGGAAGTGCGATTCACCCTCTCCTTCTTTCTAATCGTTGCCACCCTTACAATTGCAGCCCCAAAGAAGGTCACCAAGCCTGCTGTCTGGCATCAGTGGCGCGGACCGGATCGGACGGGGGTCGCCCCGGGCATCGCGTTCCCTGACAAGTTAGAAGGACTCCAGCAACTTTGGCGAGTGGATCTCGATAAGGGCTATCCGGGTCCGATTGTGGCCGAAGATCGGGTCTTTACCGCCGAAACCGCGAACACGGATACGGAAATCGTGCGCGCCCTCGATCGAGCCACCGGCAAGGAACTCTGGCGGGCGGAATGGAAGGGAAAGATCAGTGTCCCGTTCTATGCCAAGAGAAGCGGAGACTGGATCCGTGCCACGCCTCTATATGACGGCAAGACGCTGTTCGTCGCCGGGATGGAAGAGGTTTTGGTGGCGCTCGATGGCAAAAGTGGCAAGGAGTTGTGGCGGGTGGACTTTCCCAAGCGCTTCTCAACACCCAAGCCTGAGTTCGGCTTTGCGAGTTCTCCGCTGCTCGACGGGGAATTTCTGTTTCTACAGGCCGCAAACTCGCTGGTGAAGATCCGGAAGAGCACCGGCGAGACAGTGTGGCGGGCGCTCGAACATTCGGCCAACGTGATGGAATCCGGCGCATTCTCGTCCCCCTATCTGGGGACCATTGCGGGACGGAGGCAGTTGCTGGTGCAGAATCGAGTCCACCTGCATGGCATAGACCCCGAGACTGGCCAAGAGCTTTGGAGACAGGAAGTGCCTAACTTTCGGGGGATGAATATCCTGACGCCGCTTGTCTACAAAGACACCGTCTTTACCAGCACACACCAAAACAACTCCTATCTGTACCGCGTCCAGAAGGGCGAGGCGGGCTATGCGTCCACCGAAGTTTGGAAGAACAAGGCCAAAGGATATATGTCGACGCCGGTAGTGAAGGATAAGTACGTTTACCTGCATCTCGGCAATCAGCGGATGACTTGCATCGATCTGGAAACAGGCGAGTCGAAGTGGACATCCGAGCCATTTGGGCAATATTGGTCGATGGTGCTGCGCGACGACAAGATCCTGGCACTGGATGAACGGGGCACGCTGCACCTGTTGCGGGCGAATCCTGAGCAATTTGAGTTACTAGATTCGAAGGAACTCACCAAATCGCCAGCCTGGGGGCATTTGGCAGTCGCCGGTGACGAACTGTTTGTCCGCGAATTGAACGCCATCACGGCCTATCGCATCGTTCGCTGAAGAACGCGCGTTAAAATGTGAAAGAATGGCGGACATGAAACTCACCCGCCGCAACGCCGCGAGCGCGATGCTGGCCGCATCGGCAGCGTCAGCCGTCCTCGCCCAATCGAAGAAGATCCAATGGCCTCCTGAAGCAGGCGTCACTGCGGGACTACCCCACCTCTGTCTCATCTCGCCTTCGACGGCCGCGCAACTCCGTCACCTCAAACAATTGGGCATTAACTATGCGATTGGCGGTGGAATGGGTCCGACACCGTGGACCGAAGACAATCTCCGCACCGCGATGGCCGCCTACAAAACAGGCGGCGTGCAAGTGGTGAACTTCATGATGGGCGGCATCGAGGACGTCATTCGCGGTGGCCCGAAGCGCGATGAAGAGATCGAT
>CAZCPL010000029.1:0-23290 GCA_964500255.1 uncultured Solibacteraceae bacterium
ATGCTACAGGCGTCGATCTCGACTGGTTCTGGCGCGGCTGGTTCTACACGACCGAGCACACCGACATCGCATTGGAAGGCGTCAAGCTTTATTCGCTCGACACCAGGAATCCGGACTTAGAGAAGTCGATCAAAAAGAAGTTGAAGGACGAAGAGCCGGTGAGTATTTCCGAACAGCGCAACAAGAACCTGAAGCTGCGCATCAGCGAGTATCCGGAACTCGCCGATTTCTACAACAAGTTCGACGAATTCGCGGTGACCGAACGCGATCGCGCCGACTACAAAAAATTTCTCGATGGGCTGGAGGCGGATGAGAAGTCAGCGCTCGCCCAGGGTTTCAACTTCTATGTGATGGACTTCAAAAACCTCGGCGGCTTGGTGATGCCGCTGATTCTGCAGATCGAGTACGTCGATGGCACGAGCGAATTGCAGCGCATTCCTGCGGAAATCTGGCGCAAGAACAACGTCCAGATCTCGAAGCTGCATGTGACGCGCAAGGAGATCAAGCAGATCACCGTCGATCCGTTCCTGGAAACGGCGGATACCGATCTTTCGAACAACCACTTTCCACGCAAGCCGGTGAAGAGTCCATTCCAGTTGTTCAAAGAGAAGATCGACAAGAATCCAATGCAGTTGGAAAAGGATCCGAAGGCGGAATCTCCAGGAACGAGTCCCGCTGGGCAACAATGAAATGGCTGCTGTTTTTTGTGTCGATGGCGGCGTGGGCGCATGGCGTCCACGCGAGTCTCGGCACAGCGCAGTATTCGGGCAAGAGTCTTGAAATCACGCTGGTCTTTTCAGCGGACGATCTTGAGGCTTTGTTGCGAAAGCAGGCAGGCCACCAGATTGAAGTGGATCGCGGCGCGGAAAAGCTGGTGTTTGCTTATCTTGAACGCTGCCTGGAGTTGAAGTCTGCCCGTGGTGCGGTGTTCAAGCTGAGTTGGATCGGGCTTGAGACTTCGGCGCAGAAGGTGACCGCTTATCTTGAGGTCAAGGTTGCGCCCGAGGAGTTACACGGCATGCGGATCCGCAACGATTTGTTGTTGGATCTGCTTCCCGATCAGATCAACATGATGAGCGTCCGCCGCGACAAGATTGGCTCATCGGACCATCTGTTCCGCACTCGCGGCGAGTGGCAGACAGTCAAACTACCTTAGAAAGCGCTGGTCTTGGTCGCGATTTCAGCGAGGATATCCGGGATCTCGAAGATCGCGCGGTTCTGAATCGCCGTCGCATTGGTTCGATACTTTTCGAGAATCCCAGGGCCAAGCAACTGGCCAACAGCCGCATCGATTTTGTTGAAGTTCTTCAACACGACGCCCACCTGTTTCTCGATCACCCAATCGGCATTGAATCGCTCTTGCGGCAGCGTCCAGGCGTTGCGTTCGATGATCACGGGTAACTTCATATGTAGCGCCTCACTGATAGAACCAGGGCCGGGCTTGCCGATCAGAAAATCCGAAAGATGCATGAAAGTCGGCACCTCACCGGTGAATCCCACGACATGAAACGGGATGTCGAGCTTCAGCGCACGAAGCTTCGCGGCCAGCGATTGATTGCGTCCGCAGATAAAAATGAGTTGCACCCTAAGGCCGCTCGCACCCACTTTGCGCGCGATGTCGAGCATCGCATTGGAGCCTTGTCCACCAAAGAGCACGATGCCGGTTGGCAACGAAGGATCGAGGCCGAGGTTCGTGCGCTCCGCAGCGCGATCAACCTGAATTGGATCGTAGAACTTCGGCCGCAAGATCATGCCCGACGTCGCGAAGATGCGATTCTTCGGATGCCCAAGCTCGATGGCCTGCTTCACGGCGCGATCGGTTCCGCATACCAACCATTGATCCTGATCGCGTTCGATCCAGAAGTGGGGCGGATAGTCCGCCATATCCGTGAGGATCGTGACGTAGGGAATTTTGGGATTGACTGCCCGCAGGGCTTCGTACATCACGCGGTTGAAGTTGGGCACGACGGAGACCACCATCGACGGTTTCGTCTCTTGCCAATGGCGGGTCATGAACTTCACTTGTGATCCATGAATGACCCAACTGACCGCGTGGATGAACTTGAGGCCCTGCGCGGACCCGAGCGTCCAGCCCTTGGCAAGCATCAGATTGTAGATGTCTTCCAGCCGGATACCGGTGACTTTCTTGAAGACATCGAGCGGTTCCATCACTTCTTGAAAGTTGACGAGCCGAACCTGCCAGGGGCGCTGCTGCTGCTTGATCATGGCTTCCAGCGCAGTGGCGGCGCTTCGATGTCCGCCTCCGGCATCGAAGAACATAAAATCCACGACAGGTTGCTGTGAAGCGGCGGGAGGCATCCGTCTCTCACCTTAACAGACTCTTACGGCAACTCGATTAAAAGCGTGCGATAGGGCTTGGATCCCAGGTTGATGAGCAGGGGAGCATCCTCGCCTTTGTCGTGCCAGATGGTTTCGCCGGACTTACGTTCGCGCACCGTCTTCTCGCCGGTCTTCGAATCGATGCGCTGATATTTGCAATCGTCCAGGAAAACGATGACCTGATCGGTCGGGCGAATGTGCCGTTCGCGTGGAACACCCGGCCTGTATACGACTTCGCTCACACGCACTCTCTTGTTTTCGAGCTTCATGCTCTTATTATTCTTCGAAGAGGATGCTGGCGTTTGGGCAACCATCACCATGGAAGTCAGGGCCGAGCATGCAATTGCGGTCAGGAGTAGGCGTCGCATAGGTAGATTTTACATAGGTTTGCAGACTGTTTCAGAAACCCAGCGTGATAGCCTAGTAGAAGAAGGGGTATGAAGTCCGAATTTTTTCGCGCAGTTCGCGAAGGGGTAAGGAGCACACCAATCATTATGTCCAAACGGTTAGTACTAGTTCTCGGTGCACTGCTGTGCGCCGCAAACCTGGCTTCCGCACAAACCATCACCGCCGCCATCACTGGCACGGTGAACGATCCGTCGGGATCGGTTGTGCCGAACGCCAAAGTCATCGCAACCAATACCGGAACCAACGTCTCGTTCGAGACGAGCACCAATGAATCCGGTCTCTATACGTTCCCATTCGTCCCAACTGGCAACTACAACGTCGCGGTTTCGAACGCCGGCTTTAAGAAGTCGGTTGTCGGTCCGTTCAAACTCGAAGTCAATCAGACCGCCCGCGTCGACATCAAGCTCGAAATCGGTGAAACCACACAAACGCTCGAAATCACCGATGTCGCCCCCATTCTGCAAACTGAATCCACGCAGACCGGCAGCACGCTGAGTTCCGCAAAGCTCACCAACATTCCTCTCAACGGACGCAACTTTGTCTCGTTGACGCTGCTCGTTCCAGGCGCGGTTAGCCCGAATCCGAGCGGTATGAATGGACGCCTAGGCGCGCGCCCCTACGTCAATGGCAATCGTGAACAGACCAACAACTTCCTGTTGGATGGCGTGGACGTCAACGATTCGATCGACAATCGCGTCGGCTATGCGCCAAGCGTAGACGCCCTCGAAGAAGTGAAGGTTCTCACGGGTAACGCCGCAGCCGAATTCGGCAGCGCCGGCGGGGCCACCGTCATGCTGCAGATGAAGAGCGGCACCAACCAGTACCGCGGCAATCTGTTTGAGTTCATCCGCAACAGTGAACTCGATGCCAACGGATACTTCCGCAATCGTACAGTCGCCTCGGCCAAGCGTCTCGGTTTCAGACAGAACATCTACGGTGGCACCTTCGGCGGACCCATCAAGCGCGACAAGCTGTTCTTTTTCATCAACTATGAAGGCACGACGCGCCGCAACGATGGTCCCGCGACTGCCACCGTGGCTCCGGCCAATTGGCGACAGGGCGATCTGAGCAGCTTCGTTCCGGTGATCAACGATCCGACGACGGGCTTGCCATTTGCGAACAAGCAGATTCCTGTGGCCCGTTTCAGCCCCATCGCCCGCAACCTGTTCTCGAGTGCGGCTTTGTACCCGCTGCCGAATCAGGCTGGAAACATAGGTATTCAGAACGTTGGCGGCAACTACGCCGGCGGATCGGCGGGCAAGCTCGACAACCACCAGGGCGACGTCAAGATCGACTACCGCCTGTCTGACAAAGACAACATCATGGGCCGTTGGTCGCGCGCCGCGCTGGAATCTTCCACCAGCCGGGCCGCGTTGCCGGTGTTCATGACCGGCGGTCAGGAAAATCCCTCGCAGTCGGCGATGATCAACTGGAACCGTACATTCTCGACCTCAATCGTGAATGAAGCCCGCATCGCTTTTTCCCGCATCGTCATCAACGACAGAGTGCTGGATTGGAGCGGATTGCTCGGCACAGACGGAAATTCGAAGCTCGGTATCCCCGGCGGCCAGCCGATCGCGGGACTAAGCGCCATCAACCTGGGTGGCGGTTTGAGCGGCGTCGGATCGGGAGCTTCAATCTCCAACACCGGCGACAACAAGTACGTCCTCTATGACAACTTGACTTGGTCGAAGGGTAAGCACCTGATCAAGATGGGTGGCCAGTTGATGCGTTATCAGCAGAATCGCTATTACGCCGGCAACAATGGAGCTTTGGGCATTTTCCGCTACACCGCCACCTACACCGGTGTCGACTTCGCTGACTTCCTGCTCGATCAGCTTTCGGGCAAGGGCCGCGGCTCGGCCACCGGCACCTGGGGACATCGCTTCTGGCGTCCTTCGTTGTTCGTTCAGGATGACTTCAAAGTCACCCAGAACTTCACCCTCAACTTGGGCCTGCGTTGGGAGTACATGCAGCCCATCTCCGAAGTTGCCGACCGTCAGATCAACATCAACACCTTCACCGGTGCGTTGATCCGGCCCGGTTCCGGCGAGTTCGGCCGCGCGCTGTATAAGGGCTACAACAAGCAGTTCATGCCCCGCGTTGGTTTCGCCTGGACTCCGGATGGCTTCAACCGCAAGCTTGTCATCCGCGCCGGTGCCGCCTACCAGAGTTTCATGGAAGGCACCGGGGCAAACCTGCGTCTGCCGTTGAATCCGCCGTTCTTCATCGAAACGGACTTCAGCTACGATGCACGCACTCCCGGTTCGATCACCCGCGGCTTCTCGGACGTTGTCACGGCGAACATCGCGCTCGACATGCCGCGTCCCGCCGCTGCCGGCGTCGTTCCTCAGTTGCAAGGCCGTGCTTGGGATCTCGACCTGCGTCCACAGCAAACCTCGCAGTTGAACTTCACCCTCGAATATCAGCTCGATAACAACACCTCGGTGTCGGCCGGTTACGTGGGCCAGAAGGGAACGCACCTTGTCGCCCCGGTGGAAGCCAACCAGCCCCTGCCCGGGACGGGAGCTTTCTCGACCTGGACGAATCTCAACCTCCGCCGTCCGCTCATCAACATCCTGCCGAACTTGGGCAACGTGGCCCGCACCGAGTCTTCCGCCACCATGGATTATCATTCGTTGCAGACCACGATGCGCCGCCGCCTCAAGGGTGGCCTGGATTTCATCGCCGCCTACACTTTTGGCAAGACCCTCACCGACAACCTCGGCTACTATGGCTCGGGCTTTACCTCCGGTGAAGGTGCTTACTGGCAGAATGCGTACGACCGCAAATCGAACCGCGGCCGTTCGTTCTTCGATATCCGCCAGAACTTCACCATCGGTGGCAACTACGACATGCCGTTCGGCAAGGGACAGAAGTTCGGTTCCAGCATGCCGAAGGCCATGGACCTCGTCGCCGGCGGTTGGAGCATCAACTACATGATGGCGGCTCGCACCGGGCTCCCGATGACCGTCCGCGCAGTCGACCGCACCGGTCAGGCTGTTCGCGGAAACGTTCGCGCCAATGCGTTCAAGAACCTCACCATTGACAAGTCAGCGCAAACGATTGACAACTACTTCGGTATTGCCAATCGCGACGCCAACCTGTTCTGCGGTGCGGGCATCAACAACGGCACTTGCGCTTACGGCCAGCCGGCTGACGGTTCGTTCGGAACCGCCGGCATCGGCACCGAGAATGGACCGAGCTTCTTCAACCTGGACTTCTCGGTTGGCAAGCGCTTCGCTGTGACCGAGAGACAATACCTAGACTTCCGTGTCGAGTTCTTCAACGGACTCAACCACGCGAGTTGGGCACCCCCGGGACTCAACATTGCCACGCCGCAGACCTTCGGTCTGGTGGGTGGCATTGTGCAGAATCCCCGCAACATCCAGTTTGGCCTGAAGTACCACTTCTAGACTGACCTCCACCAAGGGAAACGAAAGCCCCGGATTCGCCTGCAACGGCGGATCCGGGGCTTCGTTGTTTCGGCTTGGCTTGGTTAGTTAAGGGATCAACGCAACCGCAGCCTTCGTGAATGCCTCAACATAGGCAGCACCATTGGTCCGGCGATTCTCAAGCGTCCGGTATTCCACCTCGATCTCCGGATGCACGCCTGCGTTCTCCACATACGGACCTTCCGGGTACCCAGGATTCTTGACAGACTTCGAGCGCACCATCACCGCATCTTTCACACTCAAAAACATTTCGCTAAAGGCGGGTCCCCGAACGCCAAAGCTCTGTCCCTGGTATCCACGGGTACGTGAACCGAAGACTTTCGCCCGGCCTTCGTCCTGCAAGATCGCGGGGACAAGATCGGTGGAGAGTTCGTCGGTCAACAAGAGAATCGGCCTGGTGTATGCAACGACATTCCCCGCTCGATCGCGCACTGGCAAGCGATTCTCCAGGTCGACGCCACAGAACGGAACCGCACCTGTCATGCCGCGATTCTGCGCGTAGGCGGCGCGCAGAGCACGCACGATATCCTCAAAGCCGCCGAGCAGATCCGCAGGAGCGCCAAGATCCTTCAGCAGTTCGAGCGTATCCTCGTAGGCGAGTAAATTAGTCCACGTCGCGCGGATTGCAAAGCCTGGCTGCGTGAAATTGCGGCCAATGAATCGCGCGGCCACACGTTCCCCGGCGCAGACGTCGGTGAGGCGGTCGCGCATCTGATCGAGCACCAGCACATCGGTGTTCGCAGAGAGCCAGACAATCTCGGCATCCAACTGCGTCAGGAAGGCCGCGCCAGTCGTGGCCGCGGGAATTCGCAGATAGCCGATGCGTTTGCCTTCCGCCTGATAGGAACCGGAAAAGATCTGATCGGTGCGTCCGCGACCTAGGCGTGTCACGAAATTCGAGGGTAGGTTGAACACCGGCGCCACAGTGGAGGCATTGAGTTCGGCTGGTACCGGATCGCCTGCCGCAGCCCGTTGTTGCCGACCTGCAGTGAGGCGAAAACGGCGGCTCAGAACATCCTCGTAGGATGCCGCCGCCAAGGCAAGCTTCTCGCCAAACTCCGGCACAGGACCCACCTTCATCGGCGTCCCAATCTTCAACCAGGGCAGATCGAGCGTGACCATCTCGCCATGGGCCTTGCGCAGCACCACCTTCGACGTCGCGCCGAGTTCACCCGCGCGTGGAACGAAAGCTTGCGGACGGTAGGTAGCAAAATCCACAGCAAATCGGTCAGTTGCACGCTGGTTGCCTTCGATCACATACTTGCCGTAATCCGCGACGATGCGATTGATCGCGACGCCGTCGATCGAAATCAGCTCATCGCCCGTTACAATCGCAAACCGCGCGACAGGAAGCTGCGTCCGATCGATGAAGTCGACGATCGCCTTGCCGTCGTAGAGATCCGCCGTGAAACCAAGATAGGCCTCAAAATCCGAAGGAAGCTGCAGATAGGTGTTTGCATCCCGCAAGCTGCCGACATATTCCATGCAGATGTCATAAAACTCGAAATCGTCCTTTGCACCGCGAACACGTTCGAGCCAAGGCTTGGTATCGAGCATGTCGAAGCCGAAGACGCGCTGCTTCCATTCATAGGCGGCGTGGTTGCGATTCAACAGCCCCGCAAGGTAATTGAAGTCGTCAACGCGTTGCTGCATCGACACCTGAGCCCAAGCCGCACAGCATGTGGCCAAAACCGCTAAGAACAGCTTTCTCATTTTTCGGCTCCAGACGTCTTTAGGATGCGGATATAGTTGACAACGGCCTTCGAAAACGAATCGACAAACACCCGTCCTCGATTGCGCAGATTGTCTTCCGTCATGTAGTCATCGTCTATATCCGGATGCACGCCGACATTCTCGACGTAGCTTGTCACCGGATACAAACCTCCCGTAAACACGGGATTCTTGCGAACCATGAGGCTCGTTGTGATGCGAGTATCCACTTCGGCGTAGCCATCCAAAGACCAGTCGATGACGTTGCCCCCCAAGCCCATGGTTCGGACGCCGTAAATCAAACCTCGCCCGTTGTCCTGCACCATCGCCGCAAAGGCGTCACCGCCGGATGCGGTCATTTCGTCGACAAGCACAAGTATCGGTTTGGTGTACGCCGCATTCGCACCGCGAATCTGCAAGCCCGGACGGTCGAGCGAGGCTTCGAAATCGGGACCGCTATCCAAAGGCAACGCTCCGGTTCTACCGCGGTTCTGCGAATTGGCGGCCTTCACCGCGTTCAAGGCATCGCGCCACGTCTGCACAACCCACGGCGGATCCCCGGAGTCGTCCGACTCGGTGAGCAGTTGCGAGAACACCGTCACCCAGAAGGAATTGGCGCGCAACTCGAAGCCAGTTACGCGATGCGTGGATGGCATAATCGCGCTCACTAGAAAATTCGCGTAACTCACGCTGCCCCCCGGATTGCGCATGATATCGATCACCAACGCATCGGTATTCGCTTCGAAAAAGGTCATCTCGGCAAGGAACTGCTGCGCAGCAAAAGCCTGGGAATCCGGCACAAAATCAGGGATTCTGATGTACCCAATCCGTTGGCCGTCGAAGGTGTACGATCCCGAATAGAAGTTGTCGATCGACGAACGGCCCAGCCGCTGCGTGAATCCCGTCGGCGGCGCAAACAAGGGTGCTACAGCGCCAACGCCCTGCACAGCTTGCGCGGCCTTCTGATACGGGGCTCGCGGCGAAACATTCATCAACAGACGGTTCCAGGCCCGACGTGCGGGAGACTCCGTTCGCACACCGGCGGCCAGTGCTTGCGAAGTGACCGGAGGCAGAGTTCCCAAGCTCGTCATTGGGATTCCGAACTTGTCCCACTTGACGGTGTAGGTATCGGTAGTGCCCGTGGCGGCTCGCTTGATTACCACGGTCGCATCGGCACCAACTTGATGCGCCCGCGGAATCACGGACTGCGGGCGCAGCGTATACCAGAGCGCCGTAGACCGTTTGGTCGCGCTGTCGTTGGCCGCAATCGAGTAATTCCAATAGCGACGCGTCATCTCTTCTGTGGATACGCCGTCGATCGAGATCAACTCATCGCCGACTTCGAACGGATAAGCCGCGCGCGGCAGCAGAGTGCGGCTTATGCCGTCGATGAGCGGTTTCTTATCGTAGAAATCGACAACGAAACCAAGAAATCCCCGCCATGTAGAACGCAGCGTGAGGATGTCGTGCCCGTCGTTCAACGCGGCGACGTAGTCGATCATGACGTCGGCAAAGTCGAGATCATTCTTGGTTGCTCTGACGCGATCGAGCCAGGGGTTGAGGTTGAGCAGATCGAAGTTCTGGGTGTCCCGCTTCCACTCATAGGGACCGTAGTTCTTCGCATAGAGCCCGGCAAGCTGCCGGAACTCCGTGATCTTCTGTTCCGGAGTCAGTTCCGCAAGCAGAACCGCTGGAAGCAGAGCAAACAGCAGAAAGAGCTTAGTCAAGAAGGCGGTCCTCGTAATAGATCAAGTCTGTATAGGGGGGCACATGGCCCAACTGGCGGAGCATCGCGGCGATCTGACCGCGATGATATGTTCCGTGATTCACGACATGCAGCACGATCCGATAGACCGGCCTAGCGAACGGCTCGCCTTTCAGATTCTTGTACTCAATCACCCGACTGGTATCTTGCGTTGCCGCCCACTGCTGGAATCGCTCAAGAATGGCAAACCAGCGATCGCTGAGTTCCGCGAGCGTTGGGCCAGGTTCCGCATCCGCGAACGCGGTCGGCGCAGCTTCCATTCTCGACAGCCAAACACGATCGGCGTAATAGATGTGTTGAAAGGTCTTGAGAATACCGCCGTGAGAGTTCGCGATTTCACGGATCAGGTGTTCTGCGGGAATTCCGGCGGCGAAGTCAATAAGCTGTTTCGTGGCCCAAGATGAATATCGCAGGTGAGCGGCCAGTGCCGCGGCGTCAATCATGTGCCCGAATGGTATCAAATGTCCTGGCTCTTAAAGGTTCAGCACCACACGCACGTGGTACCCTGAATCGACCTCTAGGTTTATGCGTTCCTTCCAATACACGACCCCGCACGGAATTGCCGTGACGAGCTCGGTGTCGAAGGTTTCCTATCAACGGGGACTAAGCGGAATCCTCCGCAAACTCGATCGCCAGCGCGGCATTTATCTCTCATCCGGTTACGAGTATCCTGGGCGTTATTCCCGATGGGACGTTGCAGCGATCGCTCCGCCGATTGAGATGATTTCCACCGGGCGGAATCTCGAAATCCGGGCGCTGAACAAACGCGGCGAGATGATCAACCGCATGTTGCTGCCGGTGTTGGAAAAGCATCCGGATTGGGAAGCCTTTGCGTTCATCGGCGGCAATTTCAAGGGACTTTTGAAGCCGCTGCCAAAGTTCTTTCCCGAAGAAGAGCGCAGCAAACAGCCTTCGGCCTTCACGATCCTGCGGACGCTCATGCATGAGCTTCGCTGCAACGAGCAGGACACCAAACTGGCCTTTGTCGGTGCTTTCGGATACGACTTGCTGTTTCAGTTCGACCCGATCGAGTTGATTCTTCCGCGCGAAGGCGTGAAGGACATGCATCTGTTTCTCTGCGACGAGATCTATTTCATGGATCGCAAAAAGGAAGAGATAGATCGCTATCAGTTCGAATTCTCCCTCGGCGATTTGTCGACGGTTGGCTTGCCCCGTAGCGCCGAGCAAGTGAAAAGGCCCGCAGGCAAGGCCACGGGCGAGATTATATCCGACCACACGCCGCAAGAGTATATGGCCGGTGTTGAGAAGGTCCGCGAGGGGATGAAGCGCGGCGACTACTATGAAGTTGTGTTGCGGCAGACCTTTTCGGCACCCTTCACCGAGAGTCCGTCGCGGCTTTTTGAACGGATTCAAACGGCGAGTCCGAGTCCGTACGAGTTCATGCTGCAGTTGGGTGAACAGCAGCTCATTGGCGCATCGCCGGAAATGTTTGTGCGGGTGGAAGGGCGACGCGTCGAGACCTGCCCTATCGCTGGAACCGCTCGCCGCACCGGAGATCCTCTGCGCGACGCCGACAACATCCGCGAGTTGCTGTCGTCGGCCAAGGAAGAGTCGGAACTGACCATGTGCACGGATGTGGACCGCAACGACAAATCGCGCGTCTGCATTCCGGGTTCTGTGAAAGTCGTCGGTCGGCGTCTCATCGAATCCTATGCGGGGGTCTTTCACACCGTGGATCACGTTGAAGGAACGCTAGCCGAAGGCTTCGACTCGCTCGATGCTTTCCTCACGCATATGTGGGCAGTCACGATCATCGGCGCTCCCAAGAAGTGGGCCGCGCAGGCGATCGAACAGTATGAAAAAACCGCGCGGGGCTGGTATGGCGGCGCGGTCGGCATGATTTCGGTGAACGGCGACATCAACACCGGCATCCTGATCCGCACGGTGCATCTGAGTAACGGCGTCGCAAAGTATCCCGTAGGCGCTACGCTGCTCTACGATTCGATTCCTGAGAACGAAGAGCTGGAAACCCGCATGAAAGCGACGGGATTCTTCCGCGCACTGAGTTCCACGCCCGCGGCTGCGGCGACTGCGATCGAAGCTCGCACAAAGGTCGGCGAAGGCATCAGGCTACTGCTGGTCGACAACGAAGACTGCTTTATCCACACTCTCGCGAACTACGCGCGCCAAACCGGCGCAGATGTCGTGACCTATCGTTCCGGATCTTTCGCGCTCGACGTGCTGAAAGAGATGAACCCCGATCTCATCCTGGTTTCCCCCGGTCCGGGAAGACCA
Organism: uncultured Solibacteraceae bacterium; assembly: GCA_964500255.1. Taxonomy (GTDB): domain Bacteria; phylum Acidobacteriota; class Terriglobia; order Bryobacterales; family Bryobacteraceae; genus F-183. The sequence continues at coordinate 11,935 of CAZCPL010000029.1, forward strand.
GTCGACTTCGGTGTTCCCGATCTCGTCCGTGCGGTCGCGCGCCTCGGCATCCCGACGTTTGGCGTCTGCCTCGGGCTGCAAGGCATGGTGGAAGCCTTCGGCGGCGAACTGGGCATCCTCGACTATCCAATGCATGGCAAGCCGTCTCTCGTGAAACACCGCAACGTTGGCGTCTTTGAAGGCCTGCCCAAGGAATTCAAGATCGGGCGCTATCACTCTCTCTACGCGATCCCGTCGAAACTGCCATCGGTCTTGGAAGTCACTGCGGAATCCGACGATGGCGTGATTATGGGTGTGCGTCATCGCGAACTTCCGATGGAAGCGGTGCAGTTTCACCCCGAGTCGATCTTGAGCCTCGAAGACAACTGCGGACTTCGCCTCATCGAGAATATGATCCGCATCCACGGACGCAGTCGCGTGTTGGCCGTCTAAAATGCCGCCCCGGCGAACGCTACTCATCTGCCTTGCGGCGTTTGTCGTCACATCGGTTTTGTTCATAAACTTCTGCGACCTCGTCTACGGCTGCGGATGCCAATCGCTCTGGAACGGCGCGGATGCACATTGCAACATCCACGCGCACCACGGAAAACATTGCCCGTGGTGCAGCCATGGCATGGTGGGCTACGCAATGATCTTCGCCTGCATTCAGATTCCTGAATTCGCAGTGGCGTGGGCAGTGCGCCACAGATCCTGGATGATCGGTCTCACGGCAACGCTGCTCAGTTTTCCTGTATTCGGAGGCATCATGGCGCTGATCGTCGGGCTCTTCGACGGCTACTGGAAGTAAACTATAGGTAGGACGGTCGTAGAACTGGTACTGGTAGTCCCGGCCATTGTGATCCACCCGCTCAAAGCTTTACCCTAAGAGAACCAAATGGAAGCCCAAGACATCGTATTTTTCGCACTGGTTCTTTATATCGCCTGGGAATTACTCAGTGACGGTTCGGGTGGCGGCAAGCGTGGCCGTTTCCCGAACCTCGCATGGCAACTATCCTTATAATCGGCGGCGGACTCGCCGGCTTGGCCACGGCAGCAGCCCTCGGCTCTGCTGGTCACCAAGTGAAAGTGCTGGAGGCGCGCGGCTTTCTCGGAGGCCGCGCAACTTCCTATCCGGTTCCCGGAACAACTGAAGACCCAATCGACAACTGCCAGCACATCCTGCTGCGCTGCTGCGTGAACCTCATCGATTTCTATCGACGCCTTGGCGTCGAACACAAGATCGAGTTCCACCGCGAATTCTACTTTATGGAACCCGGTGGACGCACATCGATCCTGAAAGGCGGCATCTTTCCGTATCCACTGCATTTCACCGAATCGTTTCTTTCGATGAAGTGTCTCAGCCTCGGCGACAAGCTTGGCATCGGACGAGCGCTGATCGCGGTGCTGCTCGAGTACGGCAAACGCTCAGATCTCGACGGCATCACGATGCTGCAGTGGCTGCAAGAGAAGCGGCAGAGTGTGAACTCCATCGAGCGCTTTTGGCGGCAAGTGCTAGTGAGCGCGATCAATGAAGAGCTCGATCAGATGGCGGCCTCCCATGGTCTGCAGGTGTTTCGCGTGGCTTTCCTTGGCTCTGGCGATTCGTATGAGATGGGGATCCCACGCGTCCCGCTGGCGGAACTTTACGGCGAGAATGCTTGGAAGCAGTTGCCTTCAGTGGAGATCCTGACGCGTCGCACCGTGGACACGATCGAGGTCTCCGAAGGCCGCGTCACTGCCGTGATGTCCGCAGGCGAGCGTCTCACAGCCGATGTCTACGTGAGCGCTTTGCCCTTCGAGCGGCTGCAACCGCTGATGCCTGCGCTGCCTATCGATTGGAGCGTCTTCACACACTCTCCGATCACGGGGATCCATCTTTGGTTCGACCGGCCGATCACTTCCCTGCCCCATGCGACGTTATTGGATCGTACGATTCAGTGGATGTACAACAAGTCCGATGGCCGCCACGTGCAGCTTGTAGTGAGCGCATCGCGATCGCTGACCACGATGCCGCGTCAGGATGTCATCGATCTCGCCTTGCGAGAGCTTGCCGAATTCTTCCCTCTTGTTCGCGAAGCCCGGCTAGAGAAGGCACATGTGGTGAAGGAAGTTCGCGCGACCTTCTCGGCGGTGCCAGGGTTGGAATCGAAGCGTCCGTTGCCCGCGACATGGATGGCGAACTTTTTCCTGGCAGGTGATTGGACAAGATCCGGCTGGCCCGCGACGATGGAAGGATCTGTGCGGAGCGGCTATCAGGCCGCAGATGCGGTGGAGCGTTCGTTGGGTCGCGGGAGTGAGTTCCTGCTACCGGATATCGCATGACAGCAGCGAATGACGATGCTTGAGATTCTGTTCGCAACGATGCTGATGCAACATTGCGCCGGGGGAACGAATGATTCGATTTTTCGCTCACACGAAATGAAGCGACGTGCAACCCAGAGAGTCGAATTGAATGTCGCAATCCGAATGGAGAAGCCCATATCATTAGCGACCCTGAGATCATGAACGGAATGCCCTGTTTCCGAGGAACTCGAGTTCCTTTCAAGAACCTCATCGACTATCTTGAGGGTGACTACTCGATCGCCGAATTTCTAGAGCAGTTCCCGTCGATCTCAAGGGAAATGGCAATCCAAGCGTTGGAGGAAGCCAAATGATCGATGAAGATCCTTATAGACGAGTGTCTGCCGAATCAATTCCGCCACGAACTACCGGAACACGAAGTCCACAGCGTGCAGTGGGCGGGATTCAGTGGCAAGAAGAATGGCGAACTCCTCAGGGCTGCCAGCGAAGCATCCTACGACCTGTTCCTGACCATCGATCAAGGGGTTCCATATCAAGATAAACTTTCAAACTTTGGAATCTCATTGGACTTGGAACCGCTTGCAGGTGCGATCAGAAAAGCTCTCGCTCAAGTCACACCGGGGCGAGTGATCTTCGTTCCGGCAGACTGAGTCTATTCCCCAGCCTTCCGCACCAACTCCAGGGCCTTCTCGATCAGAATCTCACCCGTCATCTCACCCAGCGAAGTCCGTGAAATGTACTTGTACGCCGGAAAGCTCTCGAAATCCACCTTGGTCAGAATGTATCCAAACGCGTCGTTCGTAAGCCCAAAAAGCAGATTGTGCTCGCCCCGCATCTTGCGCTTCAGATAGAACCCAATGTTCGGCAGGGCCTCCCCCGGAATCGTCAGGATCTGGGCATTCCCCAACGTCAACAGATTCACCCTCGTCGCAACGCTCCGATCCGAAGCCCGTCTCGGATAGTTCAACGGCGAGCCTTCCACCACCTGCCACATCTCCGCGGACTCCACAGGAAACCGCACCTCCACCGACTGATTCCGCACTACCGGACCCTTCTGCCACACAGCAGTACCCACAATCCGCAGCGCTTCATTCGCCAACAATCCGCCGATGCGCTCGCACTCTTCCCACGTCCGGCTATCGCGCCAATAAGCACGCGCACTATCGCGCGGAGCCTCATTCAAATTGCGGTTGTCCGCCGTGATCATCCCACCCTGCGCACCGTTCATGAAGATGCCGATTCCACCTTCTTTCTCAAGCCGATCATTCAGCGGACCCACAAGATCCGGACTCAGAATGCCCACGCCATTCCCCAGCACTTCCGGATGAATCGCGTAGTTCACCAGCGTGGAAATGATCCCGCTCTCTGCGCGCACCTGGATCACACTCGCCCGCCGATCGTAGAGATCCGGAGCATAGTAGTTGTACGCGATCTTGCCCTTCACCTCGCCTGTAGCGACCCGTAATTCCGCGGGTTTCATTGCATCTAAGGCATCGTTCACCGCGCCAGCCGCCTGCTCGGTCACGAACTTCAAGTAGTCGAGCGACGCCGTATGGCCGCCCTTCCCATCCGGAAACGCATACGCATCGGGAGCACTGTGCGTATGCGTCGCCCCGATAAGGATCCTTTCGGGGGCCAACCGCGGAACCAAGGCTCGCACTCGATCTCCTAACACTGAAGGAAAGCCGATCAGGTCTACGCTGACAATGGCAACAGTCTCAGCGGCGTTGCGCAGCACCAACGCGCGAGCCGTCAGATCGCCGCGCTTCGACGTCACCGCACGAGGCATCCCCATGCCGCCGCTCACCGGCAGCAGCGGATCCGGCGTGATGATCCGCTTCGCGGCGCCCGCCTCGAAGCCCGCTTGCCCTCTCAACTGCGAGATCCCAACCACCACAAAGCAACACAGCGCGATGTTTCTCATAAACGCCTAGTCTACTCCAGTTGGGATAACCTAAAGCCATGGAACGAGCAATTGTGTCCGACCCTGAATTGATGAATGGCATCCCATGTTTTCGCGGTACGAGAGTGCCTTTCACTCACCTCATGGATTATCTCGAAGCTGGAGATCCGTTGTCCGAATTCCTCCGCCAGTTCCCGACGGTATCGAAAGAACTGGCAGTTCAAGCGCTCGAAGAAGCCAAAGAGTCACTGCTCGTTATCGTCGCATGAAGATCCTGCTGGACGAGTGTCTACCGACTGAGTTCCGGCACTTTTTTCAATCCGACGAAGTCCACTCGGCCGAGTGGGCGGGCTGAAGGGCAAGAAGAACGGTGAACTTATCCGAGGAACTGAGGCAAGAGGCTACGCGGTCATTCTCACAATCGATCAAGGCATTCCGTTTCAACAACAGATTGAAGGAGACGGCACTTCAGACAATTACGCCCGGTCAATTCCTCATGATCGGACCGCAGAAGGCTTAGATTAGTAAAATGCGCATCGATCTCACCGGCAAAATCGCGGTCGTCACAGGAGGCTCCCAAGGCATCGGAGCCGCCATCGTTTCTTCACTCCAATCCTGTGGAGCCACGGTCCACATTTTCGACCTCAAAACAGATCCCTCCGTCGATGTTTCAAAGCGTGAAGACCTCGATCGCGCCTTCGCAACGCTCGACCGTTGCGACATTGTCGTCGCCAACGCCGGCATCGGCAGCACGGCCGACCTCTGCGAAACTCCGCAGCAACTCTGGGATCGCACCATCGCCATCAATCTCACTGGCGTCTACAACACCGTCCAGATCGCAGCCCGCATGATGAAGGCCCAACGCAGCGGCGGAAGCATCGTGCTCATAGCCTCCACCAACTCCTACGACGGCGAACCCATGCTCAGCGCCTACAATGCCTCAAAGGCCGGCGTACTGGGCATCCTTCATACCGCAGCCTGCGAACTTGGACCCCACCGGATCCGCGTCAACGCCGTCTGTCCGGGACTCATCCGCACGCCTCTCACCAAAGGCTCCTTCGACAATCCCGGCATCCTCAAAGACTACTTCCGCCACATGCCGCTCGGTCGAGGAGGAGAACCCCAGGAGGTCGCCAACACCGTCGCCTTTCTCGCCTCAGACCTCGCCAGCTACGTCACCGGCGCTGCTCTACTCGTCGACGGTGGACAGCTCAGTTCCAAGTTCGGAACCTGGAATGAAGAGACCGCCGAATTCAAGACAGATCACTGGGAATTAAAGTAAGGGTGTTACGCTGAAAGATCACCCCGTTTCATGTTGACCGTAAACCCACCCAAGCGCTTCCTGTTTGGTCCAGGACCGACCCAGGTAGCCGACCGCGTCTATGACGCCATGCACCAGCCCATCGTCGGGCACCTCGATCCGTATTTCTTCGAGGTTGTGCAAGACATTCAAAAGGGTCTGCGCACTGCTTATGGCACTGCAAATGACTTCACCATGGCCATCTCAGGCACTGGTAGTGCAGGCATGGAAGCAGCAGTTTCCAACTTCCTCGAGCCCGGCCACAAGATGCTCGTCTTCAACGCAGGTTACTTCGCAGATCGCCTCTGCGATATGGGTCAACGCCATCGCGCAAATGTCGTCAGATGCGACAAGCCGTGGGGCCAATGGTTCAGCGACGAAGAAGTCCGCGAAGCGATTTTGCGCGAACAGCCGCACGTCGTCGGATTCGTGCACGCCGAAACTTCGACCGGTGTCCTGCAAGACGGCCGCGCCATCTGCAAAGCCGCTCATGAAATCGGCGCGCTCGTCATCGCCGACTGCGTCACCTCGCTTGGCGCCGTCGCGATCCATGCCGACGAATTGGGCATCGATATCGCTTATAGCTGCACCCAGAAAGGCTTGTCCTGCCCCCCCGGACTCTCGCCTCTCACCGTTTCTGCAATGGCCATGGATCGCCTGCGAGCACGAGAGGGCAACCCGGACATCTGGTACCTCGACCTCAAACTTCTCGATACCTACTATGGCGGGGCAGGCCGTTATCATCACACTGCGCCGATTACCACTTTCTATGCGTTAAAAGAAGGTTTGGCTCTGGTTGCAGAAGAAGGACTCGACAACCGCATCGCGCGCCACAAAGCGGCACATGAGTTGTTCGTGAAGGAGATCGAAGCCCTGGGCTTGAAGATGCACGTTCCCGCAGGCCATCGCATTCCCAATCTAAATACTGTGGTCGTGCCCGAAGGCTGCGATGAACTGGCACTGCGCAAGCGGTTGCTCAATGAATACGGCATCGAAATTTCCGGTGGCTTCGGACCTCTCGCAGGTAAGATCTTCCGCGTCGGCATCATGGGTCCTCTGGCCACCGATGCTGGTGTGGCGATGTTCCTGAACGCATTCAAAACCGTTCTTGGTAAATAAATGTCGGAGTTGGCAAGAATCGGCGTTGCAATCGAGTCCGACTTGCTGGCGGAGTTCGATCACCTGATAGAGTCCCGTGGCTATGCAAGCCGTTCGGAGGCGTTTCGCGATCTCATCCGCGCGGAACTGAACGCCGAGCAGACGCAGCAGCATCAACCCGATGCCCGCGTCATCGGGACTCTCACTCTTCTCTACGATCATCATGTGCGCATGTTGAGCGAGAAACTGACGGAGATGCAGCACGAGCATCACGACTCCATCGTTTCCACGCTGCATGTCCATCTCGATCATCACATCTGTTTGGAAGTAATCATCCTCAAGGGCAAGAATGCCGAAGTGCAGACGATCTCCTCGAAGCTGATCGCGGCGAAGGGCGTGAAGCAAGGCCGGCTCACGCTATCTGCGGGACACTGATGCTGATCCCATTGCTTTTCCTCACCCTTTCGGCGGATCGCCTCGTTCTTGAAGGGCGCGGCAAGCACATCGTCTTCGTCAGCGGCGACGAAGAGTATCGCTCCGAGGAAGCCCTGCCGGCGCTAGCGCGGATCCTCAATCAACATCACGGCTTCAAATGCACCGTGCTCTACGCCATCGATCCTAAAGACGGCACCATCGATCCGGACGTCAACAACAACATCCCCGGCCTCGATTCCCTCGAATCAGCCGACCTCATCGTGATCGCCACCCGCTTCCGCAATCTTCCGGATGAACAGATGCGACACATCGTCAACTACATCGACCGTGGCGGACCCATCGTCGCACTGCGCACCGCGACGCACGCGTTCGCGCTGAAACAGGGGTCCCACCAGGACTACAGTTGGAACGCGAAAGATGGAGGATTCGGCAAGCGGATTCTCGGCGAAACCTGGATCCGCCATCACGGCAAGCACGCTTTCGAAAGCACCCGCGGACTGATCGTCAACGCCAAGCATCCGGTCCTCAAAGGCGTGAAAGACATCTGGGGACCTTCGGATGTTTACGAAGCACATCCGCCCGTGGACGCAATGATCCTCGCGAACGGGCAAGTTTTAAAGGGCATGAATCCAGCGGATCCTCCGCTCGAAGGCAAGTCCACCATGCCGATCGCCTGGACCCGGACCTTGGGCAAACAGCGCATCTTCACCACAACGATGGGAGGCGCAACCGACCTACCGAACGACGGCGTTCGTCGGATGATCCTCAATGCCTGCTATTGGGCGCTCGGTCAAGAACGCCGCATCAAAGGGAATTCCAACATTTCGTTCGTTCGCGAATACAAGCCCACGCCCTTCAAGTTCGGAGGCTACATTCGCGGCCTGAAACCAGGCGATCGCTAGTTCTTGAGCGACTTCAGAATTCGCTCCCGATACTCTTTCGCCTTCGCAACAATCTCCGCAGGCTTCAGCGTCAGCACCTGCCGGTTGCGGACAATCTGCTTGCCGTTTACCATCACGTCCCGTACATCGGATCCCTTCAAGGCGTACACAATCTGCGAGTAGACGTTGTACATCGGCGTCGCGCGCGGCTCATCCAGCGAAATCGTAATCATGTCCGCACGCTTGCCCGCCTCGAGGGATCCAGTGATCTTCTCGATGCCCAGTGCCTTTGCTCCCGTAATCGTGGACATCTCAACAATCTGCTGCGCACGCAGCGAAGTCGGATCCATACTCGCCACCTTCGCAAGTTTGCCAGCGAGATCCATCTCCTCCATCAGCGTCGCGTCGTTGTTCGATCCCGCAAAGCCGTCGGTCCCGAGTCCCATATGGATTCCCGCCGCCAGGATATCGACCACGCGCGCCGCGCCACTAGCAAGCTTCATGTTGCTCGAAGGGCAATGCGCCAGGCCCACGCCGCGCTGCTTTAACGTCCGGATATCCGCATCGTCAAGCCACACGCCATGCGCGCCAACGGTACGCCCGCTAAAGAACCCCAACTTGTCCAGGATCTGCGTTGGCGAGGACTGCCGCTTCTTCATCTCGTCATCGTTCTCGCGCTTGGTCTCGGAAAGATGAATGAGGATCGGAGCATCGTACTTGTTCGCCAGCGCGCGCGATGATTGCAACACATCGTCTGCCACAGTGTAGATTGCATGAGGCGCGACTGCCGGAACAATGAGCGGATCGTTCTGGAACCGCTTCAAGAACTTCTCGGCCCCCGCCAATGCCGCCGCAGGCGTCTTGTAGTCCGGCGCGGGAAAGCCAATCACAGTCTGTCCCAACACGCCGCGCAGGCCGGCAATCTTGGTCTCCTCCGCAATCGCGTCTTCAAAATAGTACATGTCGGTGAAGGTAGTCGTGCCCGCCAGCATCATTTCGAGGCAAGCCAAGCGGGTTCCCCAGCGCACGAAATCCACGTCGACATTGCGCGCCTCTGCTGGAAAGATGAACTTCTCCAACCACTCCTGCAAACGCATATCGTCCGCGATGCCGCGGAACAGCACCATCGGGGCATGCGTATGCGTATCGATAAAGCCCGGCATTAGAATTGACGAAGGCTTGTCCTGCCGACTCTTCGGCGCGTACTTGGCGTCGATCTCCGCCCGCGGACCCACCGCGACGATGTGATCGCCCTTTACAGCCACGGCGCCATTTTCGATCACGCGGCGCGCTACATCCATCGTCACCACAAAACCGCCAGACCAGACCGCATCCACCGGCTCACGTGTTTGCGCGAAACACACAGCAGTGAGAAAAATGCTAGAGAAAAGACGCATCGAAAGGCCTCGGAAACAGTTCACTGAGTCGCATGGTTTCACTTTTGCCGTGCGGGCTGACTAAAATGATCTCGATATCGCCGCAGAATTCCCAGAGGATCTGCCGGCACGCGCCACAGGGGGGCGTCAGCGTGTCGGTATCAGCAGAGATCGCGATGCGGCTGAAGCTGCGCGGCCTAGCGCCTTCAGAAATTGCCTTGAAAACGGCAACCCTTTCGGCGCAGACAGTAAGCCCATAGGTGGCGTTCTCTACGTTACAACCTGTAAAAACACGACCGTCGGATGTCGCTTCCAGAGCGGCACCGACTAGAAACTTCGAGAAGGGCGCCCAAGCGTTCAGCCGGACGTCCAACGCAGCTTGTAAGAGTGAATCCAAACTATCAGTGTAACTATGATAGAGATTATGCGTAAGCTTTTCTTGCTCACAGCCTTGGCGTCCTCGCTGACTGCGCAGACCGCCGTTACTCGCATTGAGTTGAAGCCGGATCCGGCTTCGACCGACCTCCGCCCGGGCGAATCGGCCGTGGTACAAGTACGCGTCTACGGCGAAATCACCACCAAAGACAGCGAGGGCAAGGAATCGAAACGCAGCGGCCGCCTGCAAGACCAAAAGTTCACCGTCAAGGTCGCAGAGAAAGACGGAGGCTGGCTTTCGAAGCCCTTCAAGTTTCAAGGCTCTGACACCGAAGGATTCATCAGCGACAACAGCGGCGGCATGTTCAGCCAGATCTTGAAGTCGGCTGCCGGCAACTTCATCAGCAAAGACACCTACCTGTATACGGCTCCTTCAAAGCCCGGCAAGTACACCGTGGAAGCTACGGGAAGCAACATCGGCGGCAAGGTGGAATTCTCCGTGAGCGAGTCCGCTGTCTCGCGCAAGACAGCCGAGAAATCCACATTCGACGAATCCGAAACGCGCACCGAGTCGGAAAACAGGAACGAAGTCTATCGCAAGCTGGCCGAACGCTACGCCCCGTTCGTCGCGCAGGAAACGTGGTTCGACCCCAAGGCTGACATCCCCACGCGCTTCGACTACGACAAAGACTGGAACGGAGCGAACAACTGGAAGAACCTTGGTGAAGGTTCTTCGCAGGCCTACGTTTATTACGCCGTTGTGGAAACCAAGACCCATTGGTTCCTGCACTACAATTTCTTTCACCCGCGCGACTACTCGGACAACTGCATCGCAGGCATGTGCCATGAGAACGACAACGAGGGCGTCATTCTGACCGTTAAGAAAGATGGCGAGTTCGGAAAGCTCATTGTGATGGAAACTCTCGCCCACAACAATGTCTACTCGTACACCACGGACAACCGGATCGGCAAAGGCGCGCACAACATCGAAGGACCCATCGCCTTCCATGACAACTCTCATCCAATTGTCTTCATCGAAGCCGGCGGACATGGAGTGCTTTCGGCTACCGACAAAAAGTCGTTCTTCAGCACCACATCGATGGATTGGAAGCAGAACACCGGAATGACGTTCCTTTACAAGGGCAAGGCCGAGCGCGCAAACACAACTACAGCTAAGGAAGTCGGCTATGAGTTGCTTCCCATCTACGATCATTGGTGGCTCAAGATGACGCAGGAATGGAAGGAGAACACCTTCGATTCGTTCTACCAATACAAGCCTTTGGGCGGTCGCCCTGCAGGCAAAGCGCTGCAATATTCCGGTGCGTTCTTTGGCCGCGAGAAGTCCGCGAACAAGGCGCGTCCCTTCTGGGGTTGGTTCGATACAGCGACCCAAAAGAAGAAGATTCTGGCGACCGGACAGTGGGCATTGGATCCCGCCTATGCCGTTACACGCAATCTGAAGTTTCCCGCCGGTGAGGAATTCTCGCTCGACTATGTCTACAATCCCTACCTGGGAATCGAGCCGTAACCTTCGAACACCTTCGCGCAGTATCCGCCCACGCGGATATTGCGCAAGCCGTCCGCAGCCACATAGATCTCGCTCGGACGGTTCATCTCGCTTCGCTGCTCGATGATCACCCGCTCGTTCTTTGTTGCGATGCCCGCTTCCACCAAATAGGCCGCTGCCGCCCCTGCAGCGGATCCGGTC